>NZ_CP186283.1:3027500-3377500 GCF_049331905.1 Pseudomonas cimarronensis
GTTATCAGGGCTCGGTCACCTCGACCAAGCTGAAGGTCACCGGCATCGACCTGTTCTCCGCCGGCGATTTCATGGGCAGTGAAGGCACCGAGACCATCACCCTCTCCGACCCGATTGGCGGCGTGTACAAAAAGCTGGTGGTGAAGAACGACATCCTCGTCGGTGCCTGCCTGTATGGCGACACTGCCGACGGCGGCTGGTACTTCCGCCAGGTCAAGGAGCAGGCCAACATCAGCGAGATCCGCGATCACCTGATGTTCGGCGAAAACGCACTGGGCGACGTCGGCCACCAGGGCCAGAGCAGCACCGCCAACATGCCCGACAGCATGGAAGTATGCGGCTGTAACGGCGTGTGCAAAGGCACCATCGTCAAGGCGATCCAGGAGAACGGCCTGTTCTCGGTAGATGAAGTGAAAAAGCACACCAAGGCCGCCAGCTCATGCGGTTCATGCGCCGGCCTGGTCGAGCAGATCCTGATCAGCACCGTCGGCGGTGCCGCCGATGTGAAGCCGAAAAGCGAGAAAGCCATCTGCGGCTGCAGCGAGATGAACCACGGGCAGATCCGCCAGGCGATTCGCGAACAACACCTGACCAGCATGGCCGACACCATGGCGGCGCTGCACTGGAGCACACCAAACGGCTGCGCCACCTGCCGCCCGGCGCTGAACTACTACCTGATCTCCACTTGGCCGGGCGAAGCCAAGGACGACCCGCAGTCGCGCCTGATCAACGAACGTGCCCACGCCAACATCCAGAAAGACGGCACCTACTCGGTGGTGCCGCGCATGTGGGGCGGCGTGACCAACCCGTCTGAGCTGCGCCGCATCGCCGACGTCGCCGACAAGTACAAGGTGCCGATGGTCAAGGTCACCGGCGGTCAGCGTATCGACCTGCTGGGCATCAAGAAGGAAGACCTGCCAGCGGTATGGAAGGAGCTGGACATGGCCTCGGGCCACGCCTACGGCAAGTCCATCCGCACCGTGAAAACCTGCGTCGGCAGTGAGTTCTGCCGCTTTGGCACACAGAACTCGACCCAGCTGGGCATCGATCTGGAACACGACCTGTTCAATATGTGGTCGCCGCACAAGGTCAAGCTGGCCGTCTCTGGCTGCCCGCGCAACTGCGCCGAAGCCGGCATCAAGGACGTCGGCATCATCGGCGTGGACTCCGGCTTCGAGATGTACATCGGTGGCAACGGCGGGATCAAAACCGAGGTCGCCGAGTTCTTCGTCAAGCTGAAAACCGCCGAAGAAGTGCGCGAATACAACGGCGCCTTCCTCCAGCTTTACCGCGAGGAAGCCTTCTACCTGGAGCGCACCGTGCACTACATGCAGCGCGTCGGCATGGAGCACATCAAGAAGGCCGTGCTGGAAGACGAGGACAACCGCAAGGCGTTGAATGCGCGCCTGCAGTTCGCCCTGTCGTTCGAGCAGGACCCGTGGAAAGAACGCATCGAAACCCCGCAACTGAAAAAAGAGTTCGACCGCATCAGCGTCGTGCAAGTCGAGGAGGCCACCGTATGAACTGGCTGGATATCTGTGCCCTGGAAGAAATCAACGTGCTCGGCTCGCGCATCATCAGCGGCCCGAAAGGCGATATCGCGATCTTCCGCACCAGTGACGACGAAGTATTCGCCCTCGACGACCGCTGCCCGCACAAGGGCGGCCCGCTGTCCCAGGGGTTGATCTACGGCAAGCGCGTGGCCTGCCCGCTGCACAACTGGCAGATCGAGCTGGAAAGCGGTGCGGCGGTCGCACCGGATGTCGGCTGTGCACACAAGCATGAGACCAAGGTGGAAAACGGCCGCGTGCTGCTGGCCCTGAAAGTCGCCACCGCCGAGTGCGCATAACCCTGTAGGCGCGGAGAAACGGCCATGGCCACTCAAATCACCGCTTCAACCTGCTGCTACTGCGGTGTCGGCTGCGGCGTGCTGATCGAACACGACGGCGAGAAGATTCTCGGCGTTGCGGGCGACCCCAGCCACCCGGCCAACCTCGGCAAGCTGTGCAGCAAGGGTGCAAGCCTGCACCTGACCGGCGACCTCGACGCCCGCGCCCTCTACCCGGAACTGCGTCTGGGCAAGGGCCTGGCGCGCACCCGCACGGATTGGGACAGCGCCCTGGATCACGCCGCCAACGTGTTTGCTGAAACCATCCGCGAACATGGCCCGGACAGCGTGGCCTTCTATATCTCCGGGCAACTGCTGACCGAGGACTACTACGCCTTCAACAAGCTGGCCCGTGCCCTGGTCGGCACCAACAATATCGACAGCAACTCGCGCCTGTGCATGTCCAGCGCCGTGGTGGGCTATAAGCGCAGCCTGGGTGCCGACGCGCCGCCGTGCAACTACGAGGACATCGAGCAGAGCGATTGCGTGCTGATCGCCGGCAGCAACATGGCCTACGCCCACCCGGTGCTGTTTCGCCGCCTGGAAGAAGCCAAGGCCAAACGCCCGCAGATGAAGGTCATCGTCATCGACCCGCGGCGCACCGACACCTGCGACCTGGCAGACCTGCACCTGGCGATTCTGCCGGGCAGTGACGTGGCGCTGTTTCACGGCATCCTGCATATCCTGCTGTGGGAAGGCTGGATCGACCGCCGCTATATCGATGCCCACACCGAGGGCTTCGATGCCCTGAAAAGCCTGGTGCACGCCTACAACCCGCAGATGGTCAGCGAGCTGTGCGGCATCAGCGTGGACAGCCTGCAACAGTGCGCCCAGCTGATCGGTCAGGCACCGAGCTTTCTTTCGCTGTGGTGCATGGGCCTCAACCAATCCAGCGCAGGCTCGGCCAAGAACAGCGCGCTGATCAACCTTCACCTGGCCACCGGGCAGATCGGTAAAGTCGGCAGCGGGCCCTTCTCCCTCACCGGCCAGCCGAATGCCATGGGCGGCCGCGAAACCGGCAGCCTGAGCAACCTGCTGCCGGGTCATCGCGAGGCTGGCAATGCCGAACATCGCGCCGAAGTCGCCCACTACTGGGGCGTCGACGGCCTGCCGGAAAGCACCGGCCTGACCGCCATCGAGCTGTTCGAAGCGGTGCGGGTCGGCCAGATCAAAGCGCTGTGGATTGCCTGTACCAACCCGGCGCAGTCGCTGCCGGACCAGAACAAGGTGCATGAAGCGCTGGCCGCCTGCCCCTTCGTCGTGGTGCAGGAAGCCTTCTTCACCACCGAGACCTGCCACTACGCCGACCTGCTGCTGCCCGCTGCCAGCTGGGGCGAGAAGGAAGGCACAGTGACCAACTCCGAGCGGCGTATCAGCCATGTGCGCCGCGCCGTGCCAGCACCCGCCGAGGCGCGGCCGGATTGGGCGATCACCACGGATTTCGCCCGCCGTTTAGAACCCCTGCTACGCCCCGGCCTGCCCAGCCTGTTCGCCTTCGACAGCCCTGACGCGCTGTTCGAGGAATACAAACACCTGACTGCCAAACGCGATCTCGACCTCTCGGGGCTGAGCTACGCGATTCTGGATCACCAAGGTCCCCAGCAATGGCCGTTCCCGGCCGGCGCGACTCAGGGAACTGCGCGCCTGTATGGCGATGGCCAGTTCCCCACGGCAAACGGCCGCGCGAAGTTTCAGGCCGAGCCGTTTCGCGCGGCCAAGGAAAAACGCGAGACGCGTTATTCCCTGACCCTCAACACCGGCCGCCTGCGTGATCAGTGGCACGGCATGAGCCGCACCGGCTCGGCCGCGCAGCTGTTCGGCCACGCCCCGGAAGCGCTGCTCAGCCTGCATCCGGACGAACTGCGCCGGCGTCGCCTGCAGAGCGGCGATCTGCTCAAGGTGCGCAGCCGCCGCGGCAGCCTGATCGTCCCGGTGGTGGCCGATGAGTCGATCCGCAGTGGCCAGGCGTATATGCCCATGCACTGGGGCAACCGCTTTCTCAAGGGCCTGGGCACCAACGTGCTGACCCAGCCGGCGTTCGATCCGCTGTCCAAGCAGCCGGAGCTGAAACATGCCGGCATCGAAGTGGAAAAAGTCGAGCTGCCCTGGAGCTTTTTTGCCCTGGTCGAAGGTGATGTGCAGTCGCGCTTCGAGGCATTGCGCCCGTTGTTCGAAGCGTTTGCCTACGCCAACCTGACCCTGACCGGCCGCGAGCGCCCCGCTCTGCTGATCCGCGCAGCGTGTGCGGTGGCACCCGAGGCCGAACTGCTGGCACATATCGACCGCCTGCTCGGCCTGAACAAGGGCCCAGTGCTGGCCTATGACGACCCGCGCAAGGCCGTCGGCAAACGCGTACGCATTGAAGATGGGCGCATCACGGCGATCCGTCTGGCTGGTGAAACCGCCGCTCGCGACTGGCTAAAAACCCTGTGGAACGACGGTCAAGCCGATGCCGATCTGCGCCGCTGGCTGCTCGCCCCCGTGTCAACCCCACCGGGCAGTGCCAGTAGCAAAACCGCCAGCAAGACCCTGTGCAACTGCCTGAACGTCAGTGAAGCCGCAGTATGCGCGGGAATCGCTCGCGGTCTTGACCTGAACGGCCTCAAGCAGGAACTCAAATGCGGCACCAGCTGTGGTTCCTGCGTACCCGAAATCAAGCGCCTGCTGGCCCAACAGCCGGTTGCCGTCAACGCCTAGAGGTATTCGATATGAGCGCAAAAGTCTGGCTGGTAGGCGCAGGCCCGGGTGATCCGGAATTGCTGACTCTCAAGGCAGTCAAGGCCCTGAATCAGGCCGACATCGTGATGATCGACGATCTGGTCAACCCGGCGGTGCTGGAACACTGCCCCAGCGCACGGATCATGCCGGTGGGCAAGCGCGGCGGTTGCCGCTCCACGCCACAGGCGTTTATCCATCGGCTGATGCTGCGTTATGCCCGCCAAGGCAAGTGCGTGGTACGCCTGAAAGGTGGCGACCCGTGCATCTTCGGCCGTGGCAGCGAGGAGGCCGACTGGCTCAGCCAACATGGTATCGAAGTGGAAATGGTCAACGGCATTACCGCAGGTTTAGCCGGGGCGACCAATTTCGGCATTCCCCTGACCCTGCGCGGCGTCGCCCGTGGCGTAACCCTGGTCACCGCCCACACCCAGGACGACAGCAGCCTGAACTGGAGTGCTTTGGCGCAGAGCGGCACCACCCTGGTGGTATATATGGGCGTGGCCAAGCTGCCGGAAATCCGCGAAAGCCTGCTGGCTGCAGGTATGCGCAATGACATGCCGGTGGCCATGATCGAAAACGCCTCGCTGCCTGAACAGCGCGAATGCCGCAGCAACCTGGCAAACATGCAACAAGCCGCACACGACTTCCGCCTGAAAAGCCCCGCCATCCTGGTGATTGGCGACGTGGCCGCACAACCTGACATGCAGCTCGCTGCGATCAGTGCCTGACCACTTCGCGCTCCTGCGAAGTTCCCCTCGCCCGCTACCCGCGGGCTTTTTTTATTGCCCTCATTTAGTTTTAGAGCAGAGCATTTATCGCAGGCATAAAAAAACCCGGCCGAAGCCGGGTTTTCTATGCAGCCAGATCGATTACTGCTTGATCTGAGCTTCTACTTCAGCTTCTACGCGGCGGTTAACAGCACGGCCTGCGTCGGTAGCATTGTCAGCAACCGGACGGGACTCACCGTAGCCGGCAGCGTTAACGCGGGAAGCTTCTACGCCGTACTGGTTGACCAGGACGTCACGAACAGCGCTGGCGCGACGCTCGGACAGTTTCTGATTGTAGGCGTCGCTGCCTTTGGAGTCAGTGTGACCTTCAACCACGGTGGTGGTCTGCGGGTACTGCTTCATGAAGTCAGCCAGGTTCTTGATGTCGCCATAGCTTTCTGGCTTGACCTGAGCCTTGTCGAAGTCGAACTTCACGTCCAGCTCAACACGAACCAGTTCCAGCGGCTCTTCAACAGCAGCAACTGGCTCTGGGATCGGCTCAGGAGCCGGTGCTACAACTGGAGCCGGCTTGCTGCCGCCACCGAAATTCATGCCGATACCGACGCTTGGAGCCCACTCGGTGTCGCCCTGGTCGATGTTGTACTGAGCTTCAACGCCAGCACGGGCGTAGAAGTTGTCAGTGAAGTAGTACTTGGCGCCGCCGCCAACGTTGGCGAAGGTGGAACCGTTGCGACCGTTACGACCGGACTGACCGATGCTCTGATCGGAGAAGCCAGCGGAAACGTAAGGACGCAGTGCGTCGCCAGCGTTGTTGAAGTGGTACAGCGCATCCAGAGCGGTGTTGGAGCCCTTGATGTTGCGGCCATCTTCGCCACGTGCGTTGTGCACTTCGTCGTAGCTCAGGCGCAGTTCAACGTCGTCAGTCAGGTAGTAGCCGATGCTACCGCCGAACAGGTTGCCGTTGTTTTTGAAGTCACGGGCGCTGTCGAAGATTTCCTTCTTGGCAAAACCCTCCACTTCTACAGCGCCTTGGCCTTGAGCGAGAGCGCTCAGGGAAGCGGTGGCCAGCAGCGAGCCAATAACAGCGCCTAGAGTGTTTTTCAATTTCATTACGAGAATCCCTATCTTGGTGGTCAGTAAGTTGTCTGACAGACACAAGACAACTCAGCCGGCAATTCTACCAGAATTAACCGCTTACTATGACGCCTTTATTCCAACTAAGTTTCGGGATTGTCAGAAAATTTATCACGCAGCCGATCGAGTGCCCGCTTATAACGCATTTTCGTCGCGCTCAGGCCCATGTGCATGATGTCGGCAATCTCCTGAAACTCCAGCTCTGCGACAAAACGTAGCACCAGAATTTCCCGGTCAATCGGATTGACGTGCACCAGCCAACGGTCAAGCCCGCCCTTTTCCTCGGGCTTTGGCGCCTTTTCTTCGGAAGCTTCTTCAAGCGGATCCAAACTTAAGGCGTCAATAAGACGACGTTTACGCCGCTCTTTGCGATATTGGGTAATACATTCGTTATAGGTAATGCTGTACAGCCAGGTTTTGAACTTCGACTTACCTTCAAAGTTCTTCAGGCCATATAAGACCTTGAGCATTACTTCCTGGCAGACATCATCGGCGTCACGCTCGTTGCCCAAGTAACGCGCGCACACGTTGAACAAGGTGCGCTGATAACGACGCATCAACTCTTCATAGGCACGGGTTATGTGGAATAACTCGTCATGCGCACGCGCCACCAACTCTTCATCCGAGAGCTCGCGGGGGTCGTAGCGTAGAGACGCAGAATGGGCTTTATTCAAAACGAGTCGGGCCGACAGTCAGGACAAAAGCCAGCGCAGCCCTGAATCAGGCTGCGGATTGGCCGCATACAATAGCAGGGATTGGCCTTAGCGGCTGCTTACCTGCTGCTCGAGCAAGGTACGGTTGGCCACTGAGACCAACTCGCCCGCTTCCGTCAGCAGGGTGGTCTTGACCGTTCCGATCTCCTCGATCTGCCCTTCGACCGCACCGATCTGCACTTGTTGCCCAACCTCATACAACTCGCGCACATAAATACCCGCCAGAATCTGGCTGGCAATATCACGACTCCCCAGCCCCAGGGCCAGGGCCACTGCGAGGCCCACGGAAATCAGCACGATGGCGATCACGTTGTTGAGCAGGTCAGTCTTGACCTCCAACTGGCCGATGGCCACCGAGATGCTGATGATGATCACCAGGCCCTGAGCGATACGCCCCAGACCGTTGGCGTAATCCAGGCCGACACCTTCCGCTGCACCGCGTACCAGGCCACTGACCAGTTGCGCCAGCAATACACCAGCCAGCAGCACCAGGGCCGCACCGAACACTTTCGGCAGGTACAGGGCCAGCACATCAAGCGTTGCGGAAACCCGCTCCAAGCCCAGGGACTCAGCAGCCGTCACTAGGAAGATCAACAGCACGAACCAATAGACGATCTTGCCGATCAGGGTCGATACCGGCACCTGAATGCCGGCGCGGCTCAGCAACTTGGTCAGGCCAGTGCCCGCCATCAGGCGATCCAGGCCGATCTTGCCGAGCAGCTTCGACAACAGGGTGTCGAGGAACTTGGCCACCACGAAACCCAGTAGCACCACCACCATGGCACCGAACAGGCGCGGGATAAAGGCGGCAATCGGGGTCCACACGCTGGCCATCGCATCAACCAGAACTTGAGTAAATTCCATGCTCAGTCAGCCTTTTCAGTCGAACGAAGTGAGGGTTTGCGGCGTGAAACAGGTGCAACATGTGCCGAACCGTTATTCAGGGCAATCATCAGCGCACTCAGCCAGTGCCCCATCAGGGCAAACAGATCACCTGCACCGACCTGGCGATTGGCGGTCTTCAGCACGCGATGCAGACAGGCATCATCGTCGTGGCTTGCGGCAGGTGACTTGAGCAAATCACGCAGTGATTCTTCAAACGGATCGTGCATGGCGCACCTCACAGGATGTGACGGCTAGACGAGGCATGTGCAAGGCAAGTCACATCAGATCCAGCGCAAGCGGCGAAACAACAGCCACTGCCCCAGCGCGACGACGGCCATCAACGAGCAAGCCAACAGAAAACCGTGAGGGCTTTCCGAGCCGGGAATACCGCCGACGTTGATCCCCAGCAGCCCGGTGATAAAGCTCATCGGCAGGAAAATCCCGGTGATGATGCCGAACCGGTACATGGTGTGGTTCATCCGTTCATCCATACGCCGGTTTTCGGCTTCCAGCAGCAGACTGACGCGCTCGCGGCTGAGTTCCAGCTCTTCCAGATAACGGGTCAGGCGGTTATTCAGCTCATTCCAGTAGCTGCTGTCGCCGCCGACAAACCAGGCCTGGGCACTGGCCGTCAGTTGTCCGTAGATGTCGCGCTGCGGCGCCAGAAACCGTCGCAGGCTGGCCGCACGTCGGCGCATCTGTAGCAACTCAGCGTGATCCAGAGTGCTGGTCTGCTCGGCATCGGCAAGTTCTTCTTGCTCATCAATCTGCTCGGCGAGGTCGCCGATCAGCAGTTCGATCTTGTCCGTCAGGTAATGCGCCAGACGCAGAATCAGCTCCGCCGAGGTTTTCGGCCCGCGCCCGGCCAGCAGGTCCTCGATCAGAGCTTCGGTGGCACGTAAGGGGCGCAGACGCAGGGAGATCGCACGCTGCGCATCAGCGAAGATGCGCACCGACACCATGTCTTCCGGTTCGGCGCCAGGGTTGAGGTTCAAACCACGCAGAAACAGCAGCAACTGTTGCTCAGGCAACGCCAACAGCCGGGGCCGGGTGTTCTCCTCCAGCAGCAGGTTGCAGGCGAACTCGTTCAGCCCGCTTTCAGCACGCAGCCAGTTGTGCGTATGCGGATGCCCGCGATCCCAGTGCAGCCAAAGACTTTCCTGCTCACGCAGTTCAAGCCCCTGCAGTTCCTGTCGGGTGATGCTGCGTGCCCCGCCCTGACCATTGAGGACGAAGGCATGCACCAGGCCCCACTGCGCGTTGTCTTCCTCACGCATGACGGTTTCCTGCAAAACCCTTACTCCGGCATTTGCAGGGCAGAAGGCGAAATGATCACGCCATTGTTGTCGGCGTAGATAAATTCGCCCGGACGGAAGGTAACGCCGCCGAACGTGACCGCAACATTCAGATCACCAATGCCACGCTTGTCGGTTTTCATCGGATGGCTGGCAAGGGCCTGAATACCCAGATCAGTCTGCGCCAACACGTCAACATCACGCACACAGCCGTACACCACAATGCCTTCCCAGCCATTCTTCGCGGCCTTTTCGGCGAGCATGTCGCCCAGCAGTGCGCGGCGCATGGAGGCACCACCATCCACCACCATCACTTTTCCCTTGCCTGGCTGCTCGACCTGCTCCTTGACCAGCGAGTTGTCTTCAAAGCACTTGATGGTCACGATCTCGCCACCAAAGGAATCACGACCGCCAAAGTTGCTGAACATCGGCTCAACGACCTGAACCAGCTCAGGATAGGCGTCACACAGATCCGGGGTGATGTAATGCATGGCAAAACTCCTTGGATGGAAAAGCGCTGCTGCCGATCACTGACAGCGATACAGAATTGACGCATGCCGCCGTCAGTTCGTTCAGATTTATGTTCACACCGCAACCAGCACAATGCCGCGATACTAGCCGCAAGCTCACTCTGCGCAAATGCCTTTATCGGCCTCTAGCGCCGCACGCTCAAGCTCGGCAGCCACTTGCGGACTCTTGCGCAGCCACTGCTCGATCAGGGGCCAGACCTCGCGCTGTGCCTCTTTGCTGACGAGCATTTCAACATGGCCAAAATCGCCACTGAAACCATGCTTCTTGCCCAGACAAAGAAACTCGCTCAGCGGTGAACCGAACTGCTTCAGCAGTTTCTCGCAGGCCCAGGCCGGGTCCTGGTTATCCCCCAGCGCAGCCACTGCCATGACCGGTACACGCACATCGGCCAGCCCCGCCCACCAGTCACGCTCAGCATCGCCGAAACGACCAAACAAGCCATGCCAGCGTAGGCTTTCAACAGCCAGACCAATCGGCTCATCCTCGGGACCACGTTTGAGCCGCGAGCCGGAAATAGCCGAAAACCGCTTGAGCAGAAAACGCCCACCCCACTCCACCGGCGGAATCTTCAACGGCCAGTAAATACGACTGATCTGACTGCCAAACAGCACGCTGGAAGCGATTTTCGCCTGATCCAGATAATGTCCGCCCAGACCACCCGCAAGGATGATCCCGCCCAACGAATGACCCAACCAATGAGCCTTCTGCGGGTTCTGCTCATAGACAAAGTCGGCAATCGCCGGCAGGTCATAACGCACGTAATCGCTGACCGTGTTGCGCTGATAGTCACGGTTGCGCGGTGACAGGCCATGACCGCGCATTTCGGCAATCCACACATCGAAACCGGCGCGCGCCAGATATGGCCCCAGGCCAATGCATTTGGGTGAATACCAGAAACGCCGATTGGAAAAACTACCCGGAATCAGAATCACCGGGGCACCGCGTTCCTGCTCATGCCCAGCTCGCCCGAGGCGCGTGAGAGCCAACTCGACGCTGCCATCCGGACTGTTGCCCGGCTTGAGGCGATAAACATCTTCGCTCAGGTCACCGCGAAACTCCGCGCTGATCAAGGCGACGGGGAAAAGCTCACTGCTGCTTTGCATTTTTTCTCTGGCGTAAAAAAGGGCAGGATCAACCCGCCCTTGAATAGAGATTTTAAAGCGCTATCAGGCCGATGTTTGACCTTCGGCCAGGAAGAACCAGGTGTCGAGCACCGAATCCGGGTTCAACGACACGCTTTCGATGCCCTGCTCCATCAGCCAACGCGCCAGATCCGGGTGATCCGAAGGGCCCTGACCACAGATGCCGATGTACTTGCCCGCCTTGTTACAGGCCTGGATGGCGTTGCTCAGCAGCTTCTTCACCGCTGGGTTACGCTCATCGAACAGGTGCGCAACGATGCCCGAGTCACGGTCCAGGCCCAGGGTCAGCTGAGTCAGGTCGTTGGAACCGATGGAGAAACCGTCGAAGAACTCCAGGAATTCCTCAGCCAGAATGGCGTTGGACGGCAGCTCACACATCATGATGACCTTGAGGCCATCCTGACCGCGCGCCAGACCATTCTTCGCCAGCAGCTCAACCACTTGCGAGGCCTCGCCCAGAGTGCGCACAAACGGCACCATGATCTCGACGTTGGTCAGGCCCATCTCATTGCGCACTTTCTTCAGCGCGCGGCACTCCAGCTCGAAACAGTCGCGGAACGATTCGCTGATATAACGCGAAGCGCCACGGAAGCCGAGCATCGGGTTCTCTTCTTCCGGCTCGTAGAGCTTGCCGCCGATCAGGTTGGCGTATTCGTTGGACTTGAAGTCCGACAGACGCACGATGACCTTTTTCGGCCAGAACGCGGCGGCCAGGGTGCTGATGCCCTCAACCAGTTTCTCGACGTAGAAATTGACCGGATCGTCGTAACCGGCGATGCGCTTCTCGACGCTGTCCTTGATCTCCGGCGGCAGGCCGGCGAAGTTCAGCAGCGCTTTGGGATGCACACCGATCATGCGGTTGATGATGAACTCCAGACGCGCCAGACCCACGCCTTCGTTGGGCAGTTGCGCGAAGTCGAAGGCACGGTCCGGGTTGCCGACGTTCATCATGATCTTGAACGGCAGCTCCGGCATGGCGTCGACCGAGTTCTTGCGAATGTCGAAGCCCAGCTCGCCTTCGAAGATAAAACCGGTGTCGCCTTCGGCGCAGGAAACCGTCACACCCATGCCGTCTTTCAGCACCTGGGTGGCGTTGCCGCAACCGACGACGGCAGGAATGCCCAGTTCGCGGGCAATGATCGCCGCGTGACAGGTACGACCGCCACGGTTGGTGACGATGGCGCTGGCGCGCTTCATCACTGGCTCCCAGTCCGGATCGGTCATGTCGGAGACCAGCACGTCGCCCGGCTGGACCTTATCCATCTCGGAAACGTCGTGAATCACCCGCACCTTGCCGGCGCCGATCTTCTGCCCAATCGCGCGACCTTCAACCAGAACGGTACCGGTTTCCTTGAGCAGGTAGCGTTCCATGACATTGACGCTAGCGCGGCTTTTCACGGTTTCCGGGCGAGCCTGAACGATATACAGCTTGCCGTCATCGCCGTCTTTGGCCCACTCGATGTCCATCGGACGACCGTAGTGTTTCTCGATGATCATGGCCTGCTTGGCCAGCTCGCTGACTTCGGCATCGCTGAGGCAGAAGCGCGCACGCTCAGCGCGGTCCACATCGACAACCTTGACCGATTTACCGGCCTTGGCTTCGTCGCCGTAGATCATCTTGATGGCTTTGCTGCCCAGGTTGCGGCGCAGGATGGCCGGGCGACCGGCTTCCAGCGTCTGCTTGTGTACGTAGAACTCGTCAGGGTTGACCGCGCCCTGCACCACGGTTTCGCCGAGGCCGTAAGCGCCGGTGATAAACACCACGTCACGGAAGCCCGACTCTGTGTCCAGGGTGAACATCACGCCGGCGGTACCGGTTTCCGAACGCACCATGCGCTGCACACCTGCAGACAGGGCGACCAGTTTGTGGTCAAAGCCCTGGTGCACGCGGTAGGCAATGGCGCGGTCGTTGAACAGCGAGGCGAATACCTCTTTGGCAGCGCGAATCACGTTATCCACGCCACGAATGTTCAGGAAGGTTTCCTGCTGGCCGGCAAACGAGGCATCTGGCAGGTCTTCGGCAGTGGCGGAGGAACGCACAGCCACGGCCATGTTGTCGTTACTGCCGGCCATTTCGGCAAAGGCGATGCGGATCTGCTTGTCCAGCTCAGCCGGGAATGGCGCATCCATCACCCACTGGCGAATCTGCGCACCGGTCTTGGCCAGGGCATTGACGTCGTCTACATCGAGAGCATCAAGGGCAGCGTGAATCTGCGCATTCAGGCCACTTTGCTCAAGAAAATCGCGATAGGCCTGAGCCGTAGTGGCGAAACCACCGGGCACCGACACACCAGCACCAGCCAGGTTACTGATCATCTCGCCCAGGGAGGCGTTCTTGCCCCCTACGTGCTCAACATCGTGATTGCCGAGCTTATCGAGGGAAACTACGTACTCTACCAAGGTGATCTCTCCACTAAGGTGTTGGAAAAGCTCAAGGGGCTGGGAAAGTTCGGCGGCAAACATGCCCGCACGATTGTGGCCTGGCCCTGGAAAATAAGTAACAATGCCGGCCAGATCGGCCCTGCAAAGGCGGGCCTATGATAGCCAAGATTCGTCCTCAGCTTAAGGCCCACGGCGCAAATGAAACGAACCGCTTTCTTCATCTCCGATGGCACCGGCATTACCGCCGAAACCCTGGGCCAGAGTCTGCTGGCACAGTTTGAAACCATCAACTTCACCAAACTCACACGGCCGTACATCGACAGTGTGGAAAAAGCGCGCGCAATGGTACAACAAATCAACAGCGCCGCCGAGAAAGACGGCTCTCGCCCGATCATCTTCGACACCATCGTCAACCAGGACATCCGCGACATCCTGGCTGAATCTGAAGGTTTCATGATCGATATTTTCTCGACCTTTCTCGCCCCGCTCGAACAAGAGCTGACCTCTCACTCTTCCTACTCGGTCGGCAAGTCGCACTCCATCGGCCACAACTCCAACTACATGGAGCGCATCGAGGCGGTCAACTTCGCCCTGGACAACGACGATGGCGCACGCACCCATTACTACGACAAGGCCGACCTGATCCTGGTCGGCGTATCACGCTGCGGCAAAACCCCCACCTGCCTGTACATGGCCATGCAATACGGCATCCGCGCGGCCAATTACCCGCTGACCGAAGACGACATGGAGCGCCTGCAATTGCCAGCCGCGCTGAAGACCTACAAGGACAAGCTGTTCGGCCTGACCATCGACCCCGATCGACTCACCGCCATTCGTAACGAGCGCAAGCCCAACAGCCGTTACGCCAGCTATGCCCAGTGCGAGTTTGAAGTGCGCGAGGTGGAAAACCTGTTCCGCCGCGAGAACATCAACTTCATCAACTCCACACACTTCTCGGTGGAAGAAATCTCCGCGAAGATCCTGGTGGAAAAAGGTGTTGAGCGCCGTCTCAAGTAACCTGTACAACCCATTGAAGCGAAAAGAAAAGGCTCGAACTCTTCGAGCCTTTTCTCATTTATAAAGACTACAAAGCATCGCCCGGCACACGTACCCAGCCTTCCATCAGAATGCGCGCCGAACGCGACATGATCGCCTTGGTGACTGTCCATTGGCCATCGACCCGCTCAGCCTGCGCACCAACCCGCAAGGTGCCGGACGGGTGACCGAAACGCACCGCCTCACGCTCGCCGCCACCGGCCGCCAGATTGACCAGGGTTCCGGGAATCGCCGCTGCCGTGCCAATAGCCACCGCACAGGTGCCCATCATCGCGTGGTGCAGCTTACCCATGGACAGCGCACGCACCAGCAGGTCCACTTCGCCGGCCGCGATGGTCTTGCCGCAGGAGGCCTGGTAGTCCTTAGGCGGGCTGACAAAGGCGATCTTCGGCGTGTGCTGGCGGGATTGCGCCTCTTCGGCACTCTTGATCAGACCCATGCGCAGCGCGCCAGCCACGCGAATGGCCTCGAAACGTGCCAACTGCGCCGGATCACCATTGATCGCCTCGCGCAATTCGGTGCCCTGGTAGCCGATGTCCTCGGCATTGACGAACACAGTCGGGATACCAGCGCTGATCATGGTCGCCTTAAAGGTGCCTAGACCCGGCACTTCCAGGTCATCGACCAGGTTGCCGGTGGGGAACATCGAGCTGCCCTCCTCGCCATCGTCGGATGGATCGAGAAACTCCAGCACGATCTCGGCCGCCGGAAAGGTCACGCCATCCAGCTCGAAGTCGCCGGTTTCCTGCACCTGACCATTGCTCACCGGCACATGGGCGATGATGGTTTTCTGGATATTTGCCTGCCAGATGCGCACCACACACATGCCGTTTTCCGGGATGCGAGCAGGGTCAAGTAGACCAGCATGAATGGCAAAGGCCCCGGCACCGGTAGACAGGTTGCCGCAATTGCCGCTCCAGTCGACAAAAGCCTTGTCGATCGAGACCTGACCGTAGAGGTAGTCGACGTCATGCTCCGGCTGGCTGCTTTTCGACAAAATCACACACTTGGACGTCGAGGACGTGGCGCCGCCCATGCCGTCGATATGCGCGGCATAAGGATCGGGACTGCCGATCACCCGCATAAACAGCTTGTCGCGCGCAGCGCCCGGCACCTGGCAGCTTGGCGGCAGGTCCTGCAGGCGGAAGAACACGCCTTTGCTGGTGCCGCCACGCATATAAGTGGCGGGAATCTTGATCTGAGGTGCGTGGGGCATGGTTAAGAGCCACTCCAAATTATGTGAAGGCTGCGCATGTAGGAGGGGCTTTAGCCGCGAGCTCTTTAAAGCTAAATCGCGGCTGAAGCCCCTCCCACAACACGGTGCTTAAACTGCCACCGTCGACTCGAGGAAGTCCTGGGCGAATCGCTGCAGCACACCGCCGGCCTTGTACACATGCACTTCGGCAGCGGTATCCAGACGGCAGGTCACCGGCACCTTGACCACTTCACCGTTGCGACGATTGACCACCAGGGTCAGGTCGCAGCGCGGCGATACATCGCCCTGGATGTCATAGGTCTCAGTGCCATCGAGGCCAAGGGTCAGACGGGTGGTGCCCGGTTTGAATTCGACCGGCAGCACGCCCATGCCCACCAGGTTGGTGCGGTGGATGCGCTCGAAGCCTTCGGCGACGATCACTTCCACACCGGCCAGGCGCACGCCCTTGGCCGCCCAGTCGCGGGAGCTGCCCTGACCGTAGTCAGCACCGGCAACGATGATCAGGTTCTGCTTGCGGTTCATGTAGGTTTCGATGGCTTCCCACATGCGCATGACCTTGCCTTCCGGCTCCACACGGGCCAGCGAACCCTTCTTCACCGTACCATCAACCACGGCCATTTCGTTGACCAGCTGCGGGTTGGCGAAGGTGGCGCGCTGCGCGGTCAGATGATCCCCCCTATGAGTCGCGTAGGAGTTGAAGTCCTCTTCCGGCAAGCCCATTTTGTGCAGGTACTCACCCGCGGCCGAATCCAGCAGGATGGCGTTGGACGGCGACAGGTGGTCAGTGGTGATGTTGTCCGGCAGGATCGCCAGCGGCAGCATGCCCTTGAGCGTACGCTCGCCGGCCAGTGCGCCTTCCCAGTACGGCGGGCGACGGATGTAGGTGCTCATCGGGCGCCAGTCGTACAGCGGGCTTTCGGCCTCCTGCACGGTGCCCAGATCGAACATCGGGATGTAGATCTGCTTGAACTGTTCAGGCTTCACCGAGGCTGCAACGATGGCGTCGATCTCCTCGTCACTCGGCCACAGATCCTTCAGGGTGATCGGCTTGCCGTTCGCATCAACGCCCAGTACGTCCTGCTCGATATCGAAGCGCACAGTACCGGCAATGGCGTAGGCCACCACCAGCGGCGGCGAAGCCAGGAACGCCTGCTTGGCATAGGGATGAATGCGCCCGTCGAAGTTGCGGTTACCGGAGAGTACGGCGGTAGCGTAAAGGTCGCGATCGATGATTTCCTGCTGGATCACCGGGTCCAGCGCACCGGACATGCCGTTACAGGTGGTGCAGGCATAAGCGACGATGCCGAAGCCGAGCTGTTCCAGTTCGCTCAGCAGGCCGGCTTCTTCCAGATACAGCTTGGCGACTTTCGAACCCGGCGCGAACGAGGTCTTGACCCACGCCTTACGCACCAGGCCCAGTGCATTAGCTTTTTTCGCCAGCAGGCCGGCCGCCACCACGTTGCGCGGGTTGGACGTGTTGGTGCAGCTGGTGATGGCGGCGATGATCACCGCACCATCCGGCATCAGGCCCTCACCCTCCTCCAGCTTGCCGGCGGCCAACTTGGCCTCGTCAGCAATACCACGCTCGTGCAGCGCCGAGGTCGGCAGACGCTTGTGCGGGTTGCTCGGGCCGGCCATGTTGCGCACCACAGTCGACAGATCGAAGCTCAGCACGCGCTCATATTCGGCCGTTTCCAGAGCGCTCGCCCACAGGCCGGTGGTTTTGGCGTACTGCTCGACCAGCGCCACCTGCTCCGGCTCGCGACCAGTGAGCTTGAGGTAGTCGATGGTCTGCTGGTCGATATAGAACATCGCCGCCGTGGCGCCGTATTCCGGGCACATGTTGGAGATGGTGGCACGGTCACCAATGGACAGGCTGTCTGCGCCCTCGCCGAAAAACTCGACCCAAGCCCCAACCACCCGCTCCTTGCGCAGAAACTCGGTCAGGGCCAGGACGATATCGGTGGCGGTAATGCCAGGCTGGCGTTTGCCAGTCAGCTTGACCCCGACGATATCGGGCAGACGCATCATCGACGGCAAACCGAGCATCACGGTTTCCGCTTCCAGCCCGCCCACGCCGATAGCGATTACGCCCAGGGCATCGACGTGCGGGGTGTGCGAGTCAGTGCCGACACAGGTATCCGGGAAAGCCACGCCGCCGCGCGCCTGGATCACCGGGCTCATTTTCTCCAGGTTGATCTGGTGCATGATGCCGTTGCCGGCCGGAATCACGTCGACGTTCTTGAACGCCGTCTTGGTCCACTCGATAAAGTGGAAGCGATCCTCGTTGCGGCGCTCTTCCACCGCACGGTTCTTCTCGAACGCATCCGGATCGAAGCCGCCGAATTCGACGGCCAGGGAGTGATCGACGATCAGCTGAGTCGGCACTACCGGGTTGACCTTGGCCGGATCACCGCCCTGTTCAGCGATGGCATCGCGCAGGCCAGCCAGATCGACCAGCGCGGTCTGGCCAAGGATGTCGTGGCACACCACACGGGCCGGATACCAGGGGAAATCCAGCTCCTGCTTGCGTTCGATCAGCTGCTTGAGCGCATCGGTCAGCAGCTCTGGCTCGCAGCGGCGTACCAGCTGCTCGGCCAGCACACGCGAGGTGTACGGCAGCTTGGCGTAAGCGCCCGACGTGATGGCATCGACCGCCTCACGGGTGTCGAAGTAGTCCAGCGCGGTGCCGGCCAGCGGCTTGCGGTATTGACTGTTCATCGCGCTGCTCATTATTTGCGGTCCTTCAGCGGCACGAACTTAAGGTCCTCAGGACCGGTGTAGTTGGCGCTTGGACGGATGATCTTGCCGTCGATGCGTTGCTCGATCACATGGCTGGACCAACCGGAAGTGCGCGCAATCACGAACAGCGGCGTGAACATGGCGGTGGGCACGCCCATCATGTGGTAGCTGACGGCGCTGAACCAATCGAGGTTGGGGAACATCTTTTTGATGTCCCACATGATGGTTTCCAGGCGCTCGGCGATGTCGTACATCTTGGTGTTGGACTGCTCGAGCGACAGCTCGCGCGCCACCTCCTTGATCACCTTGTTGCGCGGGTCCGCCACGGTGTAGACCGGGTGACCGAAGCCGATCACCACTTCCTTGCGCTCGACACGGGCGCGGATGTCGGCCTCGGCTTCGTCCGGGTTGTCGTAGCGTTTCTGGATCTCGAAGGCCACTTCGTTGGCGCCACCATGTTTCGGGCCACGTAATGCGCCGATGCCACCGGCGATGCAGCTGTACATATCCGAGCCGGTACCGGCGATCACCCGCGAAGTGAAAGTCGACGCATTGAACTCGTGCTCAGCGTACAAGTTGAGCGAGGTGTGCATAGCGCGCACCCAGGACTCGCGCGGCTTCTCGCCGTGCAGCAGATGGAGGAAATGCCCGCCGATGGAATCGTCATCGGTTTCCACCTCGATGCGCTTGCCGTTGTGGCTGAAGTGGTACCAGTACAGCAGCGCGGAACCCAGCGAAGCCATCAGCTTGTCGGCGATATCACGAGCACCGGGGTGGTTGTGGTCGTCCTTTTCCGGCGACACGCAACCGAGCACCGACACAGCCGTGCGCATCACATCCATCGGGTGGGCAGATGGCGGCAGCTGCTCAAGGGATACCTTCAATGCCGCAGGCAAGCCGCGCAGGGCCTTGAGTTTGGCCTTGTAGCCGGCCAGTTCGGCGACGTTAGGCAGTTTACCGTGCACCAGTAGGTGGGCGATTTCCTCGAACTCGCAGCGGTTGGCAAAATCCAGCACGTCATAGCCACGGTAGTGCAGATCATTGCCGGTGCGCCCCACGGTGCACAGGGCGGTGTTGCCGGCAGCAGTGCCAGAGAGGGCCACGGATTTCTTCGGCTTGAAGCCTGGGGTGGTTTCCGGGGTTGCGCTCATGCTTATCTCCTCAAATCCGGTTGATGCGTTGTTATTTTTTTGCGGCAAACAGGGCGTCGAGTTTCTGCTCGAAAGCGTGGTAGCCGATGCGGTCATAGAGTTCGGCGCGGGTCTGCATCAACTCGATCACATCTTTCTGGTGGCCGTTCTGGCGAATCGAGGTGTAAACACTTTCTGCAGCCTTGTTGGCGGCGCGGAAGGCCGACAGCGGGTAGAGCTGAATGGCCACGCCAACCGAGGCCAGTTCGTCACGGCTGAACAACGGCGTGGCACCGAATTCAGTGATATTGGCCAGCACCGGCACATTCAGCGCATCAACGAAACGTTTGTAGGTCGGCAGGTCATAGGCGGCCTCGGCGAAAATACCGTCGGCACCGGCTTCCACGTAGCGCTGGCAGCGCTCGATGGCGGCATCTACGCCCTCAGCTTGAATCGCGTCAGTGCGGGCAATAAGGAAGAAATCAGGATCGGTCTTGGCATCGGCGGCAGCGCGCACGCGATCGACCATTTCCTCGCAGGAGACGATCTCCTTGCCCGGACGGTGACCACACCGCTTGGCACCCACCTGATCTTCGATATGCGCGGCGGCTGCGCCGGCCTTGATCAGGTTCTTGATGGTGCGCTCGATATTAAAAGCCGAAGGGCCAAAGCCGGTATCGATGTCGACCAGGAGCGGCAGGTCGCACACGTCGGTGATGCGGCGTACATCGGTGAGCACATCATCCAGGGTGTTGATGCCCAGATCGGGCAAACCGAGAGAACCGGCGGCCACCCCGCCACCCGACAGGTAGATGGCCTTGAAACCTGCGCGCTTGGCCAGCAAGGCGTGGTTGGCATTGATCGCACCGATTACTTGCAAGGGCGACTCAATGGCAAGCGCCTGACGGAAACGCTGGCCTGGGGAAAGCTGATTCATGACTCACCTCGTGGTTTGGCTGTCTTGGTGTGTGCGCCCGTACCGCTGGAGAAATGGCGCTCGATATTGCGTTTGGAAGCACCGATATGACGGCGCATCAACAACTCGGCCAGTTCGCCGTCTCGGTCGGCGATGGCATCGAGAATACGGTGGTGTTCGGCAAAGGCCTGACGCGGCCGATTGGGCGTCGCGGAGAACTGCAGGCGGTACATGCGCACCAGTTGATAGAGCTCGCCACAGAGCATATGGGTCAGGGTCTTGTTACCGCTGCCCTGGATGATGCGGTAATGAAAGTCGAAATCGCCTTCCTGCTGGTAGTAACCGACGCCCGCTTTGAAGGCCGCGTCCTGCTCATGCAGGTCCAGTAGCTGACGCAACTCGTCGATCTCTGCCTGGGTCATGCGCTCGGCAGCCAGGCGGCACGCCATGCCCTCCAGGGATTCGCGAATTTCATAGAGCTCGATCAGCTCGGCATGATTGAGCGACACCACCCGCGCGCCAATGTGCGGCACGCGCACCAGCAGTTTCTGCCCTTCCAGGCGATGGATCGCCTCACGCAGTGGACCACGACTGATGCCATAGGTGCGCGCCAGCTCCGGCTCGGAAATCTTGCTGCCTGGGGCAATTTCGCCCTTGACGATCGCCGCCTGGATACGCCGAAAAACCTGTTCGGAAAGCGTCTCAGAATCTTCCTGAAGCGTTTCATGCGACTCGCTGACATCCAACATATTGTCGACACTATGCTGATTTAATGTCGAAAAATTACGCCTAGAGCGCACTCATGTCAAACAAACCAACTCAACTGTCGACAATATTTGAGATTACTTTAGTCAACTAACAACGCGACCTTACTTGCACAAACGCCCATAAGCGCCTGTCCGGACTGAAAAACCCCATGTTAGAATGCCGCCCGTTTAGCGCTCGCAGAGGAATTGCAGAGTGCCTGCTAGACTCCAGAAGCAGACCTGCCGGCCACCAGGCAGGCACACGGACGCTTTCTTCTTTATAAATTCCATGCCGTCAGGACTTATGACACTAAAGCCCGCCCTCCTGCTGCTATGCCTGCTACTTGCCCCCGGCCTGAGCCTTGCCGCGGAAAAGACAGTCTATGGGCTTAATGAATATGTCCGCCTCTTCGACCTCGACCTGAAGCTGGCCGCCAAACTCGACACAGGTGCCAAGACCGCGTCGCTCAGCGCCCGCGATATCAAGCGTTTCAAGCGTGACGGGGAAACCTGGGTGCGTTTCTACCTGGCCATCGACGAAGCCCACAGCAGCCCGATCGAACGCCCTCTGGCGCGGATCAGCAAGATCAAACGACGCGCAGGCGACTATGATCCTGAGGAAGGGAAAACCTACACGGCGCGCCCAGTGATCGAAATGGATGTCTGCATGGGCAACAGCCTGCGCACAATTGAAGTGAACTTGACCGACCGCAGTGCATTCCAATACCCGTTGTTGATAGGCTCCGATGCACTCACGCGCTTTTCGGCACTGGTCGACCCGAGCCTTAAATACGCAGCAGGCAAGCCTGCTTGCACCCTTGACGCAAACCCTGGCGAGTAACTCCCATGCGCTCTCTTACCCTCCATCTGAAAGTCCTGGTCATACTCCTTGTGAGCCTGGGCGTTCTGATTACGGCTTATCAGATCTTTATCCTCGGCATCCCGATGACTGAAGATGAGACTGACGATCTTTGGAACATCGACGCCAAGGTCGAATTCCAGGCCAACCCACGCGAGCCGGTCAAACTGCAAATGTTTGTACCGCCGCTGGCCCAGGATTACGTCAGCCTCAACGAGAGCTTTATCTCCAACAACTACGGCGTGAGCATCAACCGCGCCGATGGCAACCGCAAAGTAACCTGGTCCGCCCGCCGCGCCAGCGGTAAGCAAACCCTGTACTACCGCCTGGTACTGACCAAGCGCTACAGCGGCGAACAAGCCAAGGCCAAGGGCCCGATCTTCCGTGACAGCATCCCGGTTGAAGGCGCCGAGAAAATTGCTGCCGAAGCGCTTCTGGCACCGATCCGTCAGCACTCGGCGGACGTCGAAACCTTCATCAGCGAAACCATCAAGCGCGTCAACAACAGCAATGACGACAACGTCAAACTGCTGCTGGGCGGCGATGCTTCCACGCCAAACAAAGCCAAGGTCATCGAGTTGCTGCTGTCCATCGCCCACGTGCCGATGGAACGCGTACACACCATTCGCCTGGCAGCCGACATCCAGCAGAACCCGGAACTGTGGCTGCGCAGCTTCAACGGCGAAAAATGGCTGTACTTCAACCCGGAAAGCGGCGAGCAAGGCATGCCAGTTGATCGCCTGGTGTGGTGGATCGGCGATGACAGCCTGGTCACCCTGGAAGGTGGCAAGCAGGCACAGGTCAGTTTCAGCCTGAACAACAGCGAGATGAACGCCATCCGCCTGGCCAAGCTGACCGATGAGAACACCGACGCTGACTTCCTCGAATACAGCTTGTACGGCCTGCCGCTGCAAACTCAGCAGACTTTCATGATCATGGTGATGATCCCGATTGGCGTGCTGGTGATTCTGATCCTGCGTAACCTCGGCGGCCTGCAGACCCTGGGTACCTTCACCCCAGTCCTGATCGCCCTGGCCTTCCGCGAAACCCAGCTGGGCTTCGGTATCGTGCTGTTTACCGTGATTACCGCGTTGGGCCTGTCACTGCGTTCCTACCTCGAACACCTGAAGCTACAGATGCTGCCGCGCTTGTCGGTGGTACTGACGTTCGTGGTGGTGCTGATTGCCGTGATCAGCCTGTTCAGTCACAAACTCGGTTTGGAGCGTGGCCTGTCGGTCGCGCTGTTCCCGATGGTGATTCTGACCATGACCATCGAACGCCTGTCGATCACCTGGGAAGAGCGTGGCGGCGGCCATGCCTTCAAGGTCGCCATCGGCACCCTGTTCGCTGCCACCCTGGCGCACCTGCTGATGAGCGTGCCGGAACTGAACTACTTCGTATTCACCTTCCCGGCCGTTCTGATGATTCTGGTGGGCTTTATGCTGGCGATGGGTCGCTACCGCGGCTACCGCCTGACCGAACTGTTCCGCTTCAAAGCCTTCCTCAAGGACTAATGCCATGTTCGGTCTGATCAAGACGTGGAAAGCCCTCGAGGCCAAAGGCATCATGGGCATCAACCGGCGTAACGCGGACTACGTGCTGAAGTACAACAAACGGCACCTGTACCCGATTGTCGATGACAAGATCATCACCAAGATGCGCGCCATCGAAGCGGGTATCGATGTGCCGGAGATGTACGGCATCATCGACACAGAAAAAGGCATCGATAACCTGCGCACGATCATTGGCGATCGCCCGGACTTCGTGGTCAAGCCGGCGCAGGGCGCTGGCGGTGACGGCATTCTGGTGATCGCCGACCGTTTTGAGGACAAGTACAAGACCGTTTCGGGCAAGATCATCAGCCACGAGGAGATCGAGCATCAGATTTCCAGCATCCTCACCGGCCTCTACTCCCTCGGCGGCCACCGAGATCGTGCACTGATCGAATACCGCGTCACTCCGGACCAGATCTTCAAAAGCATCAGCTATGAAGGCGTGCCGGATATTCGCATCATCGTGCTGATGGGCTATCCAGTCATGGCCATGCTGCGTTTGCCGACCCGCCAGTCCGGCGGCAAGGCCAACCTGCACCAGGGCGCCATCGGCGTGGGTGTGGACCTGGCCACCGGCGTGACCCTGCGCGGCACCTGGCTGAACAACAAGATCAGCAAACACCCGGACACCACCAACGCGGTGGACGGCGTGCAACTGCCGAACTGGGATGGTTTCATGAAGCTCGCCGCAGGCTGCTACGAGCTGTGTGGCTTGGGCTATATCGGTGTGGACATGGTGCTGGACCAGGACAAAGGCCCGTTGATTCTCGAGCTCAACGCACGCCCTGGCCTGAATATCCAGATCGCCAACGACTGCGGCCTGACCCATCGCGCCCATGCTGTCGAAGCCCGCCTGGCCGAGTTGGCCAAGAAAGGCATCGTGGAAACTGCCGAGGAACGCGTGCGCTTCTCGCAAGAGCTGTTCGGCCACGTTTCAATCGCCCAGATATAGAATCTGACGCGCAATAAAAAGCCCGGGATCATCCGGGCTTTTTATTGGCTACTGTTTGGCTCACTCAACGCACAATGGCCAGCTCAAACGCGCCCTCATCACTGTGAGTATGGCTCTGCATACCCGCCTCATCCAATGCCAAGGCCTGCAAAGGACGCTTGAACGGTTTGTTATCCAGGGTTTGCAGGCTGCGATCCTCATCCGTGGTCAACAACAATACATAGTGCTCACCCGCTGCCGCCCTCACCGGTACCGTGCCCTCGATAAAGGCGTAGCGGTACCAGGTTTCAGCATGCAACTGATACACCGCATCACTGACCAGCCGGGTCGGCTGCTTGGCCTGATCAAGAAATAGTAAGGAAGGATAGGCCACCTTCTTGTTGGCAAAACTGCGAATACGCAGGCCAAAGTCATACTGCGAGCGTGGCAACTTGAGGGCGGCGTAGTAACTCTTGCCCATGGGGAAATCCAGGCTGGGGGAAAAGCGATTCAGCTCTTCATAACGTGGCTCATCGGCACTGAGCGGGGTGAAATCATCCTCGTTCAACTGACCACAGCAGCGCTCAAGCAGTGCCTGATAACGCCCTTCGCTTTTGGCCTCGGTTCCCGCCAGCAGAGCCTGCATGGCCGCCGTCGGTTGGCCGTCCAACCCCGGAAGGCTTGGAGGTTTGGCGTCAAAGGTCACTTCTCGCCCTTGGGTCAACGGTACATTGTGCAAGGTCGGCGTTGGCGCTTTGGCGCCCTTGGGCAGCACTTTGGAGTTGCGCATGCGGCCTTGTTCATCGACCCAGGTGAAGTAGCGGCCATCCTGCTCATCCCGAGCAAAATCGCGACCTTCAAGCACATCCGAACTGATATAGGCACTGGAACGTTCACCCGTTCCCAGGAGCACTTCGTTACCCCCAGCCTGAACCTGCTGGCCGGCGTAAAAACTGTTCTGCAGATTGCCACTGGCATCTACCCAGGTGAAATAACGCCGCTTGCTTTCACCCGTGCCCTTACTGCCCGGCCAACTCCCAGCCCCCGCATCGTCACGCAAACGTGCCTGATCACTGCGCTGGATCGTACTGGCAGCCGCACGCTGATGGGCCGCATAACGGTCGCCCACAAAGGTGTTATGCACCCTGCCCTGATCATCAACCCAGGTCAGGTATCGGCCGTTGGCAGCCGCGGACTGGCAGACTAACAACCCGAACAGAACCCACAGCACACGCATAGCAGAAACCTAGAAAGTGGTGCGATAGGTCAAGGCCAGCACATAGGCCTTAACACTGGTTTTCACATCAAGATCGGCATAGGGGTTGTACACCATGCTGTCGATGGTCGAACAGTTGATGTTGCAGCTGGAGCGCGCCGGGATGTCCTGCTTGCTGACCAGGTAATTGAAACCCAGATCAATCACCGTGTCCTTATCCCACTGGTAACCCAGGCCCAGCCCATAGAGTTTGGCATCGCCCAGCGGCGCCAGAACATCGGCCTTGTTCGCCGGAATCGCTGAAGGTCGCGGTTCATAACCCATGCGCAGGCTCAGACGGTCATTGACCTGATACTCCACACCTATCGCCCAGCTCCATACCGACTCATAACCGCGGTCGAGAATGATGGTGGTCGAGGTTGCGTTTTTCGGCGAAAACAAACTGGCAATGGTCAAGATATCCAGCTGTCGATCAAACTCCAGCTCAAACTGATCCCAAGCCTCGTAGTCTGTCCACTTCACATCCAGATTGATCTGCCAGCGGTCATGCGGTTTGAACTTGATACCAGAGGCGAAATGGGCTGGATACGTCATATTGAGCGAGACATTACCGCGCTCTTTATCAAAAAGTCCGTCCGGAGTGATCGTGCTAAAAACTGCGCCGATAAACGAACTGTCCAGCCCCTGCCAGAACCCCTGCCAGTTCTGCGAGTAGTCAACCACATACTGCCCTTTCAGACGCATCCGAGCTTCGCTCTGATACACCGCACCGAGGGCAAACCAGTCGTTCGGCTCCCAGAGGAAACCAACGTTCCAGGTTGGCGAAAGTGTCTGCTGCATATCGATATCGATATTGGCGATATCAGTAAACGGTCCCAGTTCGCCACCGCAGATATTCAGAAAAATTTCGAATGGGTTGCCGCTCACAGCGCACAGCGCATCTTGGGCCACCCCGACAAACCCAGTAAGGATGCCCGGCGCACGAAAGTCCTGATTGAGAGCCATGGCCTGATGAGAAAAGCCGATGGACAGACCAACCGATAGCTCATCGTTAACCTGATAGGCCAGCGAAGGCGAGAAGTAGGTCAGCCGCTGAAGCACCAACTCCTTGCCCTGATAGCGACCCGGGTCATCGTCATCACGGGCAAAGCCGAGCGCCTGCGGGGTGTACATATTGGTTGCAAAGGTGAGTTTCGACCCCGGCGGGTTGATCGACAACCCTGCCAGCGGAGCAAAAAGCATGGGCAACTCGGTAGCACCACCCACACCAGGCAGGTACATCATGGCAGCGCCTGCACGGCTGGACGAGTTGGCTACAGGATCATCATTCAAACCAAGAAAGTTGCTGCCATAACCGGCCGGCGCATCGAATTCGGCGCGAATATCCATCATCCCGGTGATGAACTTGACCGTTGTCTGCCGCCCCTTGAGCTTGCTCAAGGCAGCCGGGTTGTAGTGCACAGAGTCAATACCGGTAAAGTCGGCCGTTACCGCATTACCAAGTGCCATGGCCTTGGGGCTGCCAATGGTCAGGTTCTGAGCCAGTTGAGCCTGTGCCGCACCCGCATAAAGCGCAGCGGCCCAAGTAATCGTCTGCGCCAGCAGCGAAATTCGCATGTTCATGAAATACTCGCTCGCGTCTATTGGGCCTTCAGGCCTTTGATATCCAAAGGCATGGAGATGCCCAACAGCACATCCGGCGAGTCCTCGGTCATCCCGAAGCCTGCGTTGACGTTGACGATACGCTCCGGCGAAGTACGCAACCCCAGCGAGAAGTTCATTACCGCACTGGTCTGGCCTTTGCCTTCAGCTTCACCGTCAGCGAAAGTGAAGGTCGGTTTCAGCGAATGCGACATCTGGTAGGAGGTCGCCAATGACACGTCATAGGACAAGGCATAGGCAAAGCCCATGCTCAGCGAGAAAGACGAGCCAGGGTCAACTTCTTCAAGCAAACGGCCACCACGCACCTGACCGATGCCCGTAATGGGCATGTTGTAGGTATAACCAAGCGAACCGAACAGCACCACGGGGTCAATCACATAAGACAGGTTCGCCCCGACGCCCAAGCTATAGGTGCCGCTGCCCGTAGACAGGTCACTTTGTGAATTGATGTCATAAGGGCTGTTACCGGTCGGCAGCCCGAGGGTTGCGTAAAGAGTGGTGACCGGCTTACCGCGCAAGGAAGTCCACGGCTGCCAGCGCAGACTGGCGGAGATATCGCCCAGGCTGTAGGCGTTCAGATCACGTTCGGTGTCGTACTTGGCGACCATAGGCAAACGCACGCTGAAGGTCAGGTTGTCCCAAACGCCGTAATCAAAGGTGAACGAGTTGGTGAAAGTGTGCTGCGCCTCGCTCTGGCCAATAACACTGAATACGTTGTTACCGGTGCGTACAGTCTCGATAACCGTATCGCGCAGCAGCGAGTAATCGAAGCCATAGGTCAGGGTCCGCTCGCCCTTTTTCAGCAAGGTGTAGCTTTTTTCCGCAGCCTGGAACACCTCTTCCAGTGCCTTGGCGCTGTCGGCGTCATCTTCCTGCTTGCTCAATGCCTCGCGCGCCTGATCAACAGACGCCGGATCGGCATACACCGCTGAACTGGCAGCACCTGCCAGTATGGCCAGCCATACACAACGCAAAACTCTCATGGCACAGCCCCCAAATATTATTGTTATGCCGGGCGTTATTACTTACGTCGGATATACCGAATGTCGCCCCCCGACCCCAGTTCTGTGGCCTGGTTGTCGATGAACTTGGTCATTTGCGGGAACTCACGAAATGCCAGCAAGCTGACGGTGCGATCGTCAATGATGCGCAGGTCCTGCTCGCTCAAGGCAAGGGCATTGGGTGGTTCATTACCATTGGGGAAAATCACGAACACTACGTTCTGATCCCAGATTTCCTCGAAACGTGTCCGGGTAAAACTGATATTGCCCAACGCCGGATCGGCAACAAACACATGGTCGTTGTACACATCGCGCACCACCACAAAGTGCTTAAAGCCGGCATATTCGATAGGCACGATGGCTGGGTGTTCAAGCTCATCAAGATCGGCAAAAGCTGCGCGAAAACCGCCACTCTTGTAACCCAGCGCAGTGACAAAGCGCTTCATATCGAGCAGGGAGAAACCACGCCGCTCAACGATTTTGTCGGCCTCGCCAAACTGCAGCAGGCCTTCCATCACCTGGCGCTCCTGCAGGTTACGGCCAAGGAAATAATCCAGTAACGAAGTCAGGGCAGCCGAACCGCAGCTGTAGTCATAGGCCTGCCGAATCACATTGCGAAACTGCAACTGGCTCAACGGCTCAAGTGTCACCGTCTCACGCAAGGGGCCGTTCGGCAGCAAATGCTGATTGATATGCACAGTACCTGGTGTCGGCGGTTTGGTATCCACCGCTTCGGTAAAGCCCCATACACCGATCAGGCTACCCAGCAGAATCTCGATCATCAGCCAACCGCACTCCTCTCCAGCAAGAGAAAAGTCCTACCGGCCAAAACCGGTAAGACTTTTCATCACACGCAACAACTAAGCGAACTTAGTGGCCCCAGACTTTAACGGTGGTGCCGGCCATGTTCATATCGTTGATCGCCAGGCCACCAATGCTGGCACCAGTGCCAAGACGGATAGCACCGACGCTCAGTTCGCCATTGATGGTTGGCAGGCTAATCTGCAGTTGTTGAGTAGGCACAGCAGCACCACCACCGGCAGGCGTGATATCAGTGCTCACAACATCCACCTTGACTGGGGCATTATCAGCAATGTTAAAACCGCTGAAAGCAACAGTTTCCAGATTCAGGCTATTACCATCATCGATGTAGCTGATCTTGCCGATGCTGCCGTTGAAGTTACCAGAAATGCTGATACCAGCCTGACCAGTTACGGAGGAAAGGGAGCTGTCGTCCATGGCCTTGAGCTCAGCCTGAGCCATGAAAGGAACAGCCAGAACAGCGGTAGCCAGAGCCAGTTGTTTGAGGGTTTTCATTGTTATTGTCTCCACAGTTCACTAATGGGTTGTCCCCGGCAGGCTGCTCTGGACTCCTGTCCTTCTCAGCTCCAGCGGCTCACGCCACTTACCAGGTCTGACACTGCTTCCTTATTCGCGTCAGGCTTGGAATCGTGAAGCAACATGCTTCTCGTCCTGACGCTAAAGCTACTGGTGCCTGCCCTGGCTGCCAGCCCATCCAAGGGATGGAGCGCCGTTTACCACCACCAACACCGACATTTCTCAAGCCTCGCTCAACAACCCCAGGCTTTTACCCTTCAGAACAGCTTGAGTACGGCTACGCACCCCAAGCTTGGCGAACAGGTTATGCAGGTGCCATTTGATGGTTGCCTCGGACAGGTGCACCGCCTGGGCAATGTCGCGATTCGACAATCCGGCGGCGACAAACCGCAGAATTTCCCGCTCCCTATGGCTAACATCTTGATTTTCATCAAAAGTTTCAAGATCGATGGATAACCGACGGCATTGTTCACGCAGCTGTTCAGCCAGCCCCTGCCAGACACCCGCGCGCTTGGACTCAGCCGCATGCCAGGCGTCCCAAAGCGGTAACAGCCACAGCGCGTCATCCAGGAAGATGCGCCGATAACCACTGCCCCAGGCATCCTCCAGGGTCTGTTTGAACAGAGCGAAGGCTTTGTCGCTGTTACCTTTGCGCCAATACGCCACAGAAAGTAACAGGGCCAGACGTAGGCGCCGATCGCGCTGATGTTCAGCCGTCTGTTTGGCCAGGCTGGCCTCAAGCACCGTTTGCGCCTTGTCAGCGCGCCGCTCGGTCAGTGCCAGACGCGCTTCAGAGAGTGCCTGTACGGTTTCTGCATCGGCATAGCGCCCCGCAGGCAGTACAGCCAGGTGGCGCTGCAGCTGCAGACAAGTGCGTTCAGCCTCATTCGGCCGACGCAACCAGAGCAGGAACTGCACCTTGCAGCTCATACCCAGGGCATAGACGCGCTCGTAGCCAGGGCCGTGCAAACCGGCCAGCCACTCATCCAGCTCCGCCAGCGCCGACTCACCCTCGCCGGCAAAGAAACGCGCCTTGGCCATTACCAGTTTGCCGCGGCTAATCAACTCAACCGGGGTCGCCACATCACGCCAGGTCGTGGCCAATGGCAACTCGGCAAGAATCGCCGCATGCCGATCCTGTTCATAAAGCAGATCGGCATAGGCCAGCGCCAACGGCCCACCCACCCGGCTGCGCCGACCAAACACCTGCTCGACCCGCGCCCGTGCACTTTCGGCCAGTACCCGGCCGCGCTCAGGCTGGCCCATTTCCTTGCAAATCAGTGACTCGATCAGACTGACCACCGCATGCAGGTATTCACTGTCGGCCTGCTGCAGGTTGTCACGCGCCACGGCAATCGATTTGGCCGCATCACCAAACTCGCCAAGCAAAGCGTACGCAGCCGCCTGGATGCACGACAGGCTGGCGCGAAAGATTGGCTGATTATCTGGCACCAAGGCCAGCCAATGACGAGCAACCTTCAGCGCAGCCTCCAGCTTGTCCTGATACAGCAGCACCAGCGCCTTGAGCACCTGAGCCACCGCCAGCAGTACTGCCAGCCCGAAGTGCATTGGTTTGCCACGCCCTTGCATCAACCGTGTACTGACCTCCTCGATCAGCGCCTCAGCCTCGGCATATTTTTGCTCGAAGGCCAGCTGCCAGGCATAGAAAATCTGGAACACCGGGTGCTCGCAAATCACTTCTGCCGGCACATCCTTGAGTACCGCCAGAATGCCGTACACCTGATTGCTGGCAATCAGGCTCGCGCCCTGCCGTTCCAGCAATTCGGCGGCAAAACTGTAATCGCGCGCGCGCAAGGCGTATTTGACCGACTTGTCTGCCAGCTCATGACTTTCGCACCAGCGCGCAGCGGCATGCAGCAAATGCGTAGGGTCGCCATTGCGGCTAAGCCGGCCCTGAAGAAACTCGGCAAACAGGTGGTGATAACGAAACCATTCACCCTGCTCGTCCAGGGCAATGATGAACAGCTGTGCGGCCTGCAACCGACGCAGCATCTGTGAACCATCGCTACGCCCCGTCAGGGCATTGCACAGCTCGGCATTGAATTCATCCAGCACCGAGGTCTGGTCAAGAAACAGCTGCTGCTCCTGCGGCAGGTGATCCAGCACGTCCTCGGCCAGGTAATCGGCGATATTGCGCTCGGTACCCGATAGCTTCGTGAGGAAAGCACTGCGTTCAGGCTGCCGGGCCAGCGCCAACGCCACCAGATGCAGCGCCGTGACCCAGCCTTCGGTGCGCCTATGCAACAGGTCCAGTTCGGCACTGCCCAGCTCTATCTGCTTCAACTCACGAAAATACGCCTCGGTCTCCGTCCGGGTCAGGCGCAATTCATCCGCCTTGACCCACAGCGCCCAAGGCACATTGGCCGGCACCTCTCCCAGAAAGCGCGGTTGATGGCGAGTGCTGCCGATCATCCGCACATTGGCCGGCACCTGTTTGACGAAGTAATTGACCAACGGCCCCAGATCAACATGCCGCACGCGGTGGAAGTCATCGAAGATCAGGTACAGATCGCCCTGCACCTTCTTCAGATCAGCAATAAAGGAATCCAGCAGCACCTCGTTGGGCACGCTCAAATCATCGCGCAGCAACCGCGCAGTACTGGCCCCAAAGCCTGGCAACTGTGCCTCGATGGCCGCGATAAGATAATGCAGCAGGCGTTGCGGCTCACTGTCAGCCTCATCGCAGGACAGCCAGGCAACCCGCGCGCCGCTCTCCAGCAAGCGCAAACGAAACTGGCTGAGCACCGTGCTTTTGCCAAAACCCGCTGGCGCGCTGAGCAGAATCAGCCGCTGCTGACGGGCCTCGAATAACCGATCAAGCAACGCCGAGCGGGCCAGCATGGGCCGCCCGGCTGACTCGGCGGGAAACAGTTTGGTGCGCAGTAACGGCAACGAGCCCTGACGGGGCGATGATTGGCTGTTCATAGATCCAGAAGACTCAGTTCACGGGCGCGGCGGATGGCTTGTGTGCGGTTACGCACCTTGAGCTTTTCGTAGATGTTGTGCAGGTGCCATTTGACCGTCCCCAGCGCCAGTGACAGCTGCTGACCGATCTCATCATTGGACATACCCTGAGCCGCCAGGCAGACCACTTCACGCTCACGCTCGGTCAGCCCTTCCTCAAGCACGTCCAGCGATTGCCGCGCGCTGTTACCTGGCCAGATGGCCAGCAGGCTGCGGATAAACCCTTGCAGCGCAGGCTGGCGTTCGGCGGCCTCCAGCTGCTGCAGCAGCAGACGAATGGCCTCGCCCTCCTCGACAAACAGGCTGCGCACACCTTCGCGCTCGGCACCGATCAGGCATTGCACCAACAGGCTTTGCGACCGCTCCTGATAACCCAGGCGCTGGTAACTCAGCGCAGCCAACAGATCGAGGCGCAAGCGCTGTAGGCCATGCCAGTTATCCAGCAACATGCCGCGCAGCTGGGTGATTTCGTGCAGCGCTTCGCTGTAATGGCCACGCGCCTGTTGCAAGCGAATACGGGTCAGGCCGCGCACCCAGAGCACCGGGTTGAAGCGCATATGCTGGTAATGCTCGGCCAGCTTGTGCCAGTCCACCGTCTTAAGTCGTTGTTCGGCGCGTTTGAGCCGGTCCGCCGCCGGTTCCTGCAGAATCTGCACCACCTCATCGGCCACCGCCTGGGCGTAAAAGCGCCAGGACTGATTGCGCGCGGCTAGGTTCTGCATCAGCACCAAGCTGGCGTAGGCATCCTTGGGGTTGTCCTGCATGCGTTGCACGTGGGCCATGCACAACATACCCTGAGCGTAGAGATCGATCGGGTTGATCACGTCGACCGTGGCCAGCGCCCAGCGCAGGCGCTCTTCAATGCCCTCCAGGCGACCCTGGTTGTAGGCAATCAGGGCCTCGGTAATGGTCGGCAGCGCCAGTGCACGAGAGCGGTCGGCGAACCAGGGAATAACCCGCGCACGCAGCTGCGCAAAAAGCAGTTCGGCCTGACGGATCTGTCCCTGCTCCAGGCTAAGCAGCACCTCGACGTTGGCCAGCTGCATATCCAGGTAGCGCCCTTCGAGAAAGTGATTGCGCTGCTGCGCCAGGGCCAGCAGGCGCTTGGCCTGATCCGGTTGGCCAATCATCACATTGGCCAATGCACCGACAATCAGCATCGCTACCTCAAGAAAGGCCGTGTGCTGGCCCAGCTGCACTTCGACGCGCCGCGCCAGGGCAATACAGGTCTGCAAGTCATCTTTCTGCAAGGCGATAACCGACTTGATCGCCAGGGTCGCCAGCAGCTTGTCGCTCAACGGCCCGCTAACCTTGGCCTCTCCCCAACGCTCAAGCAGCTCATCAAGCATGCGGTTGGCTTCGACCAGACCCAGCTCGGCCGCACGGGTCCAGACATCCGCCAGCACCAGCACCGGAAAGCGCTCGGCAATCTCATCCGGCACATGCTGACGCCATTTGTAGATCAGGTTGAGCTGACCACGGTTGATCAGCTCCAGGCCGCAACCATCGACCAGTGCTGCGAGCATTTCCGGGTCTTCGGCCAAGCAGGCATGTTCGATGGCCAGGTTCTGCATATGATGATTGGTGAACCACAGGCTGGCATTGAAATGCAGTTGTTTGAAGCGTTCCGGGTCGCGCTCTTTCAGGCGACCGCGCAGAAACTCGGCAAATAGATTGTGGAAGCGGTACCACTGGCGCTCGCGGTCCAGCGGCAGGAGGAACAGCTGCATGGCCTCCAGCTCTTCCAGCAGATGCTGGCCGTCATGCCGCCCAGTTAGCGCATTGGCCAGATCGCCACTGAGTTGCTGCGCCACCCCGAGGGCCAGCAGCAACTCCTGTTTGTCGGCGGGCAATTGCTCAAACACACTGCGCAGCAGGTAGGCACCCACCGCCGCCTGATCGGTGCCCATATCGGCAATCTGTGCCGCGGCCTGGGGCTGATGACGCAACCAGAGACTGGCCAGATGCACACCCACCATCCAGCCTTCGGTCTGGCTGTACAGCGCAGAAAACGCCACCGCATCCAGTTGCAGGCCACAGCGCTGCAGGTAATCGCGGGTTTCCGCCTTGCTCAGGCGCAACTCCTGCTCGCCGATCTCCACCAGCAGGTCCTTGGCACGTAAGGTGGCCAGGTTAAGCGCCGGTTGCGAACGGCTGCCGATGGCCAGGGTAAAACCTTCGGGAGCGAATTTGATCAGGCGGTTGAGGGCACCTAGCAGCTCGGCATCCTGAATCAGATGCAGGTCATCGAGCACCAGCAACAGCGGAGTGTCCAGCTGCGCCAGGTCCACCAACAAGCTTTCCATGACCGCAGAAACCGGCACCCGCATGGTGTTTTGCAGATAGGCCAGGGCTTCACTACCAAAACCCGGCAGCAGGCTCGCCAGCGCTTCGATCAGTTGCAGCAGAAAACGCGACGGTTCATCGTCGCCTGGGCCAAGCGACAGCCAGGCCACGGCCTGACCGCTCTGCGCCCGCGCCTGGGCCAGCGCAACCAGTGCGCTGGTTTTGCCAAAGCCTGCCGGAGCGGCCAGCAGCAATACCCGCGCATGGGGGTTGGCACACAGGGCCGACTCCAGCTGTGGTCTGAGCAGATAATCAGCTGACGCCTGAGGGGGCATCAGCTTGGCACGCAAGAGGCTCCCAGCGGCAGGATCCATTACTTCATCCATGGCCTTGATCCCGTAGTAATTATTGTTTTATTAGTCACATCGAACATCCGGGGACCTACCCATACTAATGAGCCCAAGCATCCCGAGTAAACCCACGCGCAAGCTCTAGGATGAATGTTGGCGACGTTCTACAATCGGCGTCCGCGCACCTTGAACCTGTCATATGCCTACTTGCCTTGTACAGGCTCTGCCTTACCACGCAGACCCTTCGTATTACTTCAACAGCGTCATGCAAGCACCCGGCGCGGTGCTGCTGGATGCTGGGCGCCCGACCGCGCAGCGTGGACGCTATGACCTTATCAGCGCCTGGCCATTGGCAGAGCTGGCACCGACGCCTGACGAAACGGCCAACGATTTCCTGCAACGCCTGCGCCAGAGCCTTGCCAGCCTCGGAGCATGCCAACCCCCGGCGGATAATCCGCTTCCGTTCGTCGGCGGCTTGATTGGCTACCTGAGTTACGACTTCGGGCGGCGTCTGGAACAGCTTCCGGCCCAGGCCGTCGATGACCTTGGCCTGGCAGATGCGCGCTTTGGCCTGTACGCCTGGGCCCTGATCACCGACCACCAGCAGCAGTGCAGCCAGCTGATGTTTCACCCCAGCCTGGCTGCGAGCGAGCGGCAACGCCTGAGCGAACTGTTCAACACACCGACAGCCCCCTCACCCCAGGCCTTCCAGTTGCTTGAACCGTTCCGGTCAGACATCAGTGAAGCCGAGTACCAGCAGTGCTTCGCGCGCATCCAGGCTTATATCCAGGCCGGCGACTGCTATCAGGTGAATTTCGCCCAACGTTTTCGGGCGCCCTATCAAGGCTCGCCCTGGACGGCCTACCAGGCCTTGCGCCAGGCCTGCCCAACGCCCTTTTCCGGCTATCAGGCACTGCCGCAAGGCGGTGCCATTATCAGTCTGTCACCCGAGCGTTTTTTGCGCATCAGCGAAGGCCAGGTGGAAACCCGGCCGATCAAGGGTACCCGCCCACGGCATGCCGACCCGCAGCAGGATCAGGCCCAGGCAGACGCGCTGCTGGGCAGCCGCAAGGATCGCGCAGAGAACCTGATGATTGTTGACCTGCTGCGCAATGACTTGGGCCGCAGTTGCACCGTCGGCTCAGTACGAGTGCCTGAGCTGTTCGCGCTTGAAAGCTACCCCAACGTGCATCACCTGGTCAGCGCCGTCACCGGAGAGCTGGCAGCGGATAAAGATGCCCTGGACCTGATCGCCGGCAGTTTCCCTGGCGGCTCGATCACCGGCGCACCAAAGATTCGCGCCATGCAGATCATCGACGAACTGGAGCCGACCCGCCGCGCGCTTTACTGCGGATCGCTGCTGTACCTGGATGTGCGCGGCGAAATGGACAGCTCAATTGCCATCCGCAGCCTGCTGGCCAAGGACGGACAGATAAGTTGCTGGGGCGGCGGTGGCATCGTCGCCGACTCCAATGGCCAGGCTGAATACCAGGAGTCGATTACCAAAGTCAGGGTGCTGCTGGAGACACTGGAACAGTTCTGCGACTGAAAACACCCACGTACAAAAAAGCCCGCAAAAGCGGGCTTTTCAATACCGGGCCTATTACAGGCTCAGTGGGCGGTTGGACGCCTTGAGGAACTCGCGCTTGAGGTCTTCATAGGTGTGCACCGCCGGGAACTGCGGGAATTCGCGAATCACATTGTCCGGCGCATGGAACAGGATACCGGCGTGGGCTTCGCTGAGCATGGTGGTGTCGTTGTATGAGTCGCCCGCCGCAATCACGCGGTAGTAAAGACTCTTGAAAGCAATCACCGACTGACGCTTGGGGTCCTTCTGGCGCAGCTGGTAATCCACTACACGATCGGTTTCATCGGTGATCAGCTTGTGGCACAGCAACGTGGGGAAACCCAGCTGACGCATCAGCGGCTGGGAGAACTCATAGAAGGTGTCGGAAAGAATCACCACCTGAAAACGCTCGCGCAGCCAGTCAACAAACTCCACAGCACCGTCCAGTGGCTTGAGCGTGGCAATGACTTCCTGAATGTCGGACAGCTTCAGGCCATGCTCATCCAGGATGCGCAAGCGCTGTTTCATCAGCACGTCATAGTCCGGAATATCCCGGGTGGTCGCTTTCAGCGATTCGATGCCAGTTTTTTCCGCGAAGGCGATCCAGATTTCCGGGACCAACACGCCTTCCAGGTCGAGACACGCGATTTCCACAGGACACTCCTAGCTTGGATTTATTTGAGAAGGCGGCACTCTAGCGACTCGATTCAGGGTCTGCAACGCGAAGCCTTATACCTGAATCATAGGTACACTGCTGGCTTGGTTATTTAGACGCATAAGCAGCTTTTGCTACCATCGCCGCACAAGACGCATGACGTCACCATAACTAGGAATTCAGCCGATGAGCCACCCCTTCGACGCAGCCGAACTGGCGGCGAGCTACGCCAACAAATCGCCCCAGGACATTCTCAAACTCGCCTTCGAGCACTTTGGCGATGAGCTGTGGCTTTCCTTCAGCGGCGCCGAGGACGTGGTATTGGTCGACATGGCCTGGAAACTCAACAAGAACGTCAAGGTTTTCAGCCTCGACACCGGCCGCCTGCACCCAGAAACCTACCGGTTTATCGATCAGGTGCGCGAGCACTACAACATCAGCATCGAAATACTCTCGCCGGATGCCGCCGCGCTGGAGCCCTTCGTCAAGGAAAAGGGCCTGTTTAGCTTCTACAAGGATGGCCATGGTGAATGCTGCGGCATCCGCAAGACCGCCCCACTACGCCGCAAACTCGCCACGGTAAAAGCCTGGGCCACCGGCCAACGTCGCGACCAGAGCCCCGGCACACGCAGCCAGGTGGCGGTGGTTGAGATCGACGGCGCCTTTTCTACTGCCGACAACACCCTGTACAAGTTCAACCCGCTGGCGCAGATGAGCAGCGAAGATATCTGGGCCTATATCCGCATGCTGGAGCTGCCCTACAACAGCCTGCATGAGCGCGGTTTTATCAGCATCGGTTGCGAACCTTGCACGCGCCCGGTTCTGCCAAACCAGCACGAACGTGAAGGCCGCTGGTGGTGGGAGGAAGCCACACAGAAAGAATGCGGGCTGCACGCCGGCAACCTGATCACCAAGAACTGACAAAAGTAATTTGGTACATCAGCCCCATAAAAGCCCGCCGATTGGCGGGCTTTTTTTCTATCTGAAAGGCTAGCGCCGTTCACCACGCAAGGCGCTGACCTGCGCCTGCAACAACTCGCACTTGACCGCTTCTGCCGCCACCGGCTCGCCCGCTACCAGAGTGATGCGCGACCATAGGCGCTTAAAGAAACCCTTGTGCGGGTCACGGCTGAAAAAGCTGCCCCACAGCCCCTGCAATGCCATTGGAATCACCGGCACCGGGTTTTCCGCAACGATGCGTTCGATGCCATTCTTGAACTCATTCAGTTCGCCATCAGTGGTCAGTTTGCCCTCAGGGAAGATGCACACCACTTCACCATTGCGCAGGTATTCGGCGATTTTTTTGAACGCGGCGTCATAGATCAGCAGGTCTTCGTTGCGCCCAGCAATCGGCACGGTGCCAGCGGTGCGGAAGATAAAGTTGAGCACCGGCAGGTTGTAGATCTTGTAATACATGACAAAGCGCACCGGCCGGCGCACCGCACCGCCAATCAGCAGCGCATCGACAAACGACACGTGGTTGCATACCAGCACCGCCGCACCCTCGTCGGGAATCGCGTCCAACCCCTTGTGCTCAACCCGGTACATCGAGTGGCTGAGCAGCCAGATCATAAAGCGCATGCTGAATTCGGGGACGATCTTGAAGATGTAGCTGTTGACCGCGATGTTCATCAGCGAAATGGTCAGGAACAGCTGCGGGATCGACAGATCGGCGACACTGAGAAACAGGATCGAGACAATCGCCGAGATCACCATAAACAGCGCATTGAGGATGTTGTTGGCGGCGATCACCCGCGCCCGCTCATGCTCAGCGGTACGCGACTGGATCAACGCATACAGCGGCACGATGTAGAAGCCGCCAAACAAACCGATGCCGAGGATCGAGCCAAGAATCCACCAGGCTTGACCAATGCTCAGCACCGCCAGCCAGTCATGCGCCTCTGCCGCCTCGGGGAAGCCACCGGAGAACCACCAGAGCAGAATGCCGAACAGGGTCAGGCCGATTGAGCCGAACGGCACCAGGCCGATCTCCACCTTGTGCCCGCTCATGCGCTCGCAGAGCATCGAGCCCAGCGCGATGCCGACCGAAAACACCGTGAGAATCAGCGTCACCACGCTTTCATCGCCGTACAGCCATTCTTTGGCATAGGCCGGAATCTGCGTCAGGTACACCGCACCGAGAAACCAGAACCAGGAGTTGCCCACCAGCGAACGCGACACCGCCGGACGTTGGCCCAGGCCGAGTTTCATGATCAGCCAGGACTGACGCAGGATGTTCCAATCCAGCTTGAGCTGCGGCATTGCCGCCGATGCGGCAGGAATGCCGCGACTGGCCAGGTAGCCAAACACCGCCACCAGCACCACACAGGCTGCGACGATATGCGCGTAGCCGCTACTGGCCATGATGATCCCCGCGCCAATGGTGCCGGCGAGGATGGCCAGAAACGTGCCCATTTCCACCAGCGCGTTGCCGCCCACCAGCTCTTGCTCTTCAAGGTGCTGCGGCAGGATCGAATACTTCACCGGGCCGAACAACGCCGACTGCGTCCCCATGGCAAACAGCACTGCGAGCATCATGGGCAGGTTGCCGAGCAGCACACCGATCGCACCGAGCAACATGATCACGATCTCGGCGAACTTGATCTTGCGGATCAGCGAATCTTTGGCGAATTTCTCACCGAATTGGCCGCCGAGGGCCGAGAACAGGAAGAATGGCAGGATAAACAACAGCGCGCAGAGGTTGACCAGTAAGGACTTGTCAGCCCCTGAACTGATCTTGAACAGAATGGCGAGAATCAATGACTGCTTGAAGATGTTGTCGTTGAAAGCACCCAACAGCTGAGTGATGAAAAACGGCAAAAAGCGTTTTTTACCCAGCAATGCGAATTGTGATTGTTCGGTCATCGTCCGTGTACCTGTCTGCAGTGGCCAAGCGGGTTGTCAGGCATTTGACTGCAAGAACACCCGACAAAGCCACAGCAAAACCGCCTTTTGCTGCATTTTCTACAAATCCAGCCAGCAAATAACCCTGCCTACAAGGGCAACTGCCCCAACAACCAACGCACGATAAAGAACACCAGCAGACCGCCGCCGATGGTCGCCAGCAAATGCCGGGTCAGCGCAGCAATGGCAATAGTCGCAAGCCCGGCCAACAGGTAGGCATTGTCCAGGCTGAACGCCCACTGCTGGCCATCGGGAATCAGCATGCCCGGCAGCACAATGGCACTCAGCACGGCGGTCGGCACGTAATGCAGGCCCTGGCGCACCAGCGGCGGGAACCGCAGATCAGGAAAGGCAAACAGGCTGTAGCGAATCGCAAAGGTGATCAGCGCCATACCGACAATCAGCAACCAGGTTTCCATCACGCGCCCTCCCCGACAGTCACTGGCGTTTTGCGTTGCTCCAGCCATACACCGACCACGATGCCACTCAGCGCAGCCGCCATAAGCCCCAGCTTATAAGGCCAGGCGTGGCACAGCAGCGCCACCGCACCGGCCACCAGAGCCGCAGCAATCTGCGGCTGATTGCGCAGCGCCGGCACCACAATGCCGATAAAGGTCGCCAGCATGGCGAAGTCCAGCCCCCAGCCCGCCAGGTTCGGCACACTTTGACCAAACAACGCCCCCACCAGTGAGCTGGACACCCAGGACAGGTACAACGCCAGCGCCACGCCGGCGTGATACCACTGGCCGTGCTCGGTCATACCGCGCGAGAGGTAACGTCGCTGCACCACGGCAAAGGTTTCATCGGTTAAACCGAACGCCAGCGGCACCCGCCAACGCTGTGACAAACGGCCGACATAGGGTTGCAGCGCCGCGCTGTAGAGCACATGGCGCAGATTGACCACCAGCGTGGTGAGTAGAATCACCACCGCGCCGCTACCCAGGGTCAGCAGGCTGATGGCAATAAACTGCGCCGAGCCGGCATACACCAGCAAGGACATACCCAGCGCCTGCCCCAGGCTCAGCCCGGCCAGGCTGGCCAACGCGCCATAGATCAGACCGAACGGCAGAATGCCGACAATCATCGGGATACTGTCGCGCACCCCATAGAGAAACTGTTGCAAACGGCTCATGCGCCCTCCTTTGCTGCATAGCCTGGCGCATCGCGGCCGCGGCGTCTTGAACAATCTTGCGCAGCTATAACGCCGCTGGCTGACCTGCCGCAATACAGCTCAACACGCACTGGCTAGACTGCCCACATCGCCTACCCAGGATCTACCCATGCCGGAAGCCCTCGACACCCTGCTGAACTTCGCCAGCGCCTTGGCCGCTGGCCTGCTGATTGGTGCCGAACGCGGCTGGCAGGGGCGCAATACCGAGGACACGCAGCTGGTCGCGGGGATTCGCACCTTCGCCCTGAGCAGCCTGCTCGGGGCCTTTGCCATGCTGCTCGGCGAGCACTTCGGAGTCATCGCCTGGGCGGTGATCTTCAGCGGTTTTGCCTTGCTGGTGGTGGCCTCCTACTTTGGCGAACTGCAACGTTTGGGTGATATGGGCCTGACCAGCGAGGTGGCGCTGCTGATCACCTTTCTGCTCGGCAGCCTGGCCATGGCCGGTTATGCCGGGCTGGCGGCGGCCGGCGCGGTGGCCGTGGCGCTGCTGCTGAGCCTCAAGCAGTCGCTGCATGGTGCCCTGCAACGCCTCAGTGAAACAGAGCTGTCCGGTGCGCTGAAACTGCTGTTCATCTCCCTGGTGTTGTTGCCGGCGCTGCCCAACCAGGGCTATGGCCCCTGGCAGGTCTTCAACCCCTACGCCATCTGGTGGATGGTGGTACTGATCGCCAGCATCGGCTTTGCCGCCTATGTGGCCATTCGCCTGATCGGCATGCGTCATGGCCTGCTGATCACCGCATTGCTCGGCGGCATGGTCTCGTCCACGGCAATGACCGTAACCCTGGCGCGTCTGGCGCCGGGGCGCAGCCTGCAGGCGATTCTGGCCTGCGGCCTGCTCGCCACCTCGGCGTTGATGTTTCCACGGGTATTGCTGGAGGTCGGCCTGGTCAACGCCAGCCTGTTGCCGCAACTGGTCTGGCCGCTGGGCATCGCCACCATGACGTATGCCGCTGGCGCGCTGCTGTACTTCCGTCGCGCCGGCACGGAGAGCGAAGAGCAGGCCGAACCACCGCTGAAAAACCCCTTCGAGCTGGGCCCGGCGCTGCGCTTTGCCGCGTTACTGGCGTTGATTCTATTGATGGTCGAAGCCGCCCAGCACTGGCTTGGCGATGTCGGCGTTTATCTGGTGGCGCTGCTTTCAGGGCTGGCCGATGTGGATGCCATCACCCTGTCGCTGGCGCGCAGCGCCAAGGGTGAACTGGATGCACAGGTCGCTGTGCAGGGGATCTTTCTCGCGGCGCTGAGCAACAGTCTGGTCAAGGGCTTTCTCGTGGCATTGATTGGCGGCCGCAAGCTGGCACTGATGACATTGCCGGTGATGGCGGCCGGCCTGCTGGCGGGTGCGGCGGCCTTACTGCTGCTTTGAAGGATCAGCGCGCAGAAAACCTTCCAGCAATTTATGCACCCGCTCGCTCAATTCGCGATTGGCCGCCTCGGGCAAACTGCGCGCCAGTTCAGCCACGACGACCTGCTCCACCAAAGGCCGCAGTTGCAACAACTGCACACTGAGCCGTTCAAGGTCAGCAGCATGCGGCAGCTCACTGTGCAGCAGCGGGTTGACCAGCTGCGTGGTAATCATCGTGACAATGCCCGTGGCCACCTGTTGCACCTGCCCGCGAATGGCTGCCAGCTCATCGAGTAACGCCGGCAAAGGAATACCGGCGCGGTACAACTCAAGCCCGGCCGCAAACAGCTTGGGGCTGGGCACACGCAGATGGTCGCCGGCGAACTCCAGCAGGCCGAGAGCCAGGGCCCGCTCGATCACCTGATCATCCAGCACCTCGCCAAACAGCGCCTGCAGCTGGGCAAAGGACAGCTGCTCGGCCTGCTCCGGTTGCCCCGGCCCTTGAATGGCCTGCTCCAAACCCAGCACATGGGCCAGATCACGGCCCTGCGCCCAGGCCTCGAACAGCTCACGAATGCTGGCGATGCTGTAACCACGTTCCAGCAGCTGGCCGATCAGCTTCAGCCGCGCCAGGTGCTCACCGTTGTAGATCCCCAGCCGACCACGCCGCTCAGGCGGCGGCAGTAGTCCCTGATCCTGATAGGCGCGCACATTGCGCACGCTGGTCTGCGCGGCCTGGGCCAGATCATCGACGCGATACTCGACAGACACCGCTTCCACCACAGGGGCGGCGCTGCCTAATAAACGCTGGAGAAAAGCAGAGGCTGTTTGCATGGCGGCGATCATAGCTGCACGACCAACCGGCCAACAACCGCCCCAACCAAGGGCTGGACTTGCCCAGCCCTGGGTCGCGCGCAACCCTGCCGACCCCAGGCAAAGCCTCATGGCACAAGGCATGCAGCCATATCAGTAACACCGTAACAGAGGCTGAATTGAGTCTGCGCAATGGCTAGGCAGACACCTGCGGAGCGTCCAACAATAACCATGACATCAAATGATGTAACAGTCATAACCCATGGAGACGCCGCATGCCCCTCGACCTCGCCCTCCCCACTCGGCCGTTTCGCCCTGCAACCGTGCAGCAGGTGCGCGCATGAACGCGCCTGTCGTGTTGCCACACGAGCCCCTGCAGGGCGAACACCTGCGCATCCAGGGCGATGGGGTGGAACTGGCCGCTTACCGCTGGGGCAAAACAGATGGCCCGACCCTGCTGCTGGTGCATGGCTACCCGGACAGCCACGAAGTCTGGCTGCCGCTGGTACGTGAACTGGCCGCCGACTACCAGATCATTGCCTACGACGTACGCGGCTTCGGTGCCTCGGATATTCCACGCAAGCGCCTGGACTACCACCTGGCAAAACTGGCCAACGATCTGGAAGCGTTGATCAAGGCCCTCAGCCCAGACCAACCCGTACACCTGGTGGCCCACGACTGGGGGTCGATCCAGGCCTGGGAAGCGGTGACCGAACCGCGTATTCAACCCCTGCTGGCCTCTTACACCAGTATCTCCGGCCCCTGCCTGGACCATGTCGGCCACTGGATGCGCGACAAGCTCAAACAGAAACGCCCGCGCGCACTGCTGCAGGTGCTCGGCCAACTGCTCAGCTCCTGGTACATCGCCCTGTTTCACACGCCATGGCTGCCCGAGCTGACCTGGCGCCTGGGCCTGGATCGCGCCTGGCCTGGCCTGCTGCGCAAAGTCGAAGACCTGCGCAATGTCGCGGTCAGCAGCAGCCAGCGCTCCGACGGTGTACACGGGGTCAAGCTGTACCGCGCCAACTTCATCCGCAGCCTGTTCAAACCTCGCCTGCGCCACACCGACGTACCGGTGCAGCTGATCGTGCCAACTGAAGACCGCTTTGTGCGCCCGCAACTGTTTGACCGGTTGCAGCACTGGGCCCCCAAGTTATGGCGTCGCGAAGTGCGCGCCGGTCACTGGCAGCTGCTGGCCGAACCCCAGCAACTGGCCCTGTGGCTGCGTGAATTTATCCAGCACCTGCAAGGCGATGGCAGCAGCCGCGCGCTACAGCAGGCGCAGGTCAAAGCCAATACCGGGAACTACAGCGGCAAACTGGTGATCGTCACCGGCGCCGGCTCCGGAATCGGCCGCGCTACCCTGCTGGAGTTCGCCAGGCAGGGCGCCAACGTGCTGGCTGCCGACATCAACCTGACAGCAGCCGAAGCCAGCGCCGCACAGGCGAGGAGCCTGGGCAGCGAAGCCTTTGTCTATCAACTGGATGTGGGTGACAGCAACGCCATGGCGGCGTTCGCCAGCTGGGTGGAAAGCGAGTTCGGCAGCCCCGATATCGTCATCAACAATGCCGGCATCGGCATGGCCGGCAGCATGCTCGACACCAGCAATGCCGACTGGGAGCGCCTGCTGCGCATCAACCTGTGGAGCGTGATCGACGGCAGCCGGCTGTTTGCCCAGCAGATGATCAAGGCCGGCAAACGCGGGCATATCGTCAATACCGCCTCGGCAGCAGCCTTTGTGCCGTCGCGCAACTACCCGACCTACGCCACCAGCAAGGCTGCGGTACTGATGCTCAGTGAATGTCTGCGCGCAGAAATGGCAGCTCACGGCATCGGCGTTACCGCACTGTGCCCGGGCCTGGTCAACACCGCCATCATCCAGGCCACCCGCTTCAACGGCCTCAGTGTCGAGGCCGAAGCCAAGCAGCAAGCCAAAACCCAGCGCCTGTACAGCAAACGCAACCTCAGCGCGGAAACCGTAGCCAGCCGCCTGCTGCGCGGCATCGAACGCAACCAGGCAGTGGTCGCCGTGGGTGCCGAAGCGCACCTGAGCATCGCCCAATGGCGCTTCGCGCCCTGGCTGTCGCGTGCCCTCGCCCGCCTGAACCTGGCCGGTTGACAAGGAGAATCAGAATGACCGAACAGCACCGCCTGGAACAACGCAAAGTGCGCTTCGATTTCGCCGATACCCCGCTGCACTGGGTGCCGAACGAGCCGGAAGCCTCGCATATCATGAACAGCCTGCACCTGATCCTGCCGGCCGGCGAGTTCTGGTTCTGCCGGGTCTACAACAAGGCCCTGCCGCTGGTCACCGATCCGCAGTTGCGCGACGACGTGCAAGGCTTCGTCAAACAGGAAGCGCAGCATGCCCGCGCCCACGACAGCGCGCTCACGCCCTACCTGCTGCGCCACGGTATCGACCCAACGCCCTTCACCGGACCGATCCACTGGCTGTTCGATCGCGTGTTGTGCGACTTCCCCCTGGGCGACAACGCCATCAGCCGCTGGATGCAGCCCTGGTGGCTGCGTCAGCGAGTCGGCCTGATCGCCGCAGTGGAGCATTTCACCTGCGTGCTGGGTGACTGGATCATCACCACCCGCAGCCTCGATCACGCCGACCCGGTGATGCTCGACCTGTTGCGTTGGCACGGCGCCGAAGAAGTCGAACACCGCAGCGTGGCTCACGACCTGCACGTGCATATCGGCGGCAGTGTGCTGATGCGCTGGGTGTATATGTTGATTGCCACGCCCGCGCTGATCTTCCTGTTCAGCATGGGGATGAGAACCATGATGCGCCAGGATCCGGTAACCCGTTACCGTCCCGGTTTCCTCTACCTCTGGTATCAACTGGGTAAGCGCGGCTTGCTGCCGCGTATGGGCAGCATCGGCCGCTCGGTATTGCGCTACTTCAACCCCGGTTATCACCCGCGCACCGAAGGTGATATTCGCGTGGCGCTGGATTACCTGGCCAACTCCCCGGCGGCACAACGGGCGGCCGCCGAAAAGGCGGCCATCAGCGTCTAATCCGCTGGAGCGGCCCGTGGCCGCGAATGACCCGTCTGTTCAGGTTCGCGGGTATCGCCCGCTCCTACAGACGCGGCGCATACCTTATTCGCCAACCTCATCCAGCACCATCACCCCGGCCGCCTGTTCGAGCAGCTCGACAGGCAGGCTCTTGCTGGCGCGAGCGCCGAGCAGTTTGAGGTTTTCCACCCGGCTGATGATATTGCCGCGGCCCTCGCAAAGCTTGTTGCGCGCGCCGGCATAGGCCTTGTCCAGCTGCTGCAGGCGTGCGCCCATTTCATCCAGATCCTGAATAAAGGCGACGAATTTGTCGTATAGCGCGCCGGCGCGCTCGGCAATCTCGCGAGCGTTCTGGCTCTGCCGTTCCTGCCGCCACAGGCTGTCGATCACCCGCAAGGTAGCCAGCAGCGTGGTCGGGCTGACGATGACGATATGCTGATCGAAAGCCTCCTGAAACAGCCCCGGATCAGCCTGCAACGCCGCAGCAAAGGCTGCCTCGATTGGCACGAACAGCAACACGAAATCCAGGCTGTGCAGGCCTTCCAGGCGCTGGTAATCCTTTAGCGACAGGCCCTTCAAATGGCTACGCAGCGACAGCACATGCTGCTTGAGCGCCTGCTGCCGGCCGGCCTCGTCTTCGGCGGCCACAAGCTGCTGGTAGGCGGTCAGGCTGACTTTGGCATCCACCACCACCTGCTTGTCACCGGGCAGCTGGATTAGCACATCGGGCTGGAAGCGTTCGCCATCGGCGCTCTTCAGGCTGACCTGGGTCTGGTACTCGCGGCCTTTCTCCAGCCCGGCATGCTCCAGCACCCGCTCCAGCACCAGCTCCCCCCAGTTACCCTGGGTCTTCTGCCCTTTGAGGGCGCGGGTCAGATTGGTGGCTTCATCACCCAGACGCTGGTTGAGCTGCTGCAGACGCTCCAGTTCCTTACCCAGGGAGAAGCGTTCACGAGCTTCCTGCTGATAGCTTTCTTCCACGCGCTTTTCGAAGGACTGGATGCGCTCCTTGAGCGGATCGAGCAACTGGCCAAGCTGTTGCTGGCTGGTTTCGGCAAAGCGCTGCTCGCGCTCATCAAAGATTTTCCCGGCCAACTCGGCGAACTGCGCACGCAATTCATCGCGCGAGCCTTGCAGGTCATTCAAGCGTTGTTGGTGGCTGTCTTGCTGTTCTTTAAGTTCGGCGCTGAGAGCCGCTCGCTGGGCATCCAGACGTCGGATTTCAGCTTCCTGCTGTTCACGCTGACTGACCCAACCCTGAGCGGCTTCGCGGGCGATCTGCCGCTCTTGTTGCAGCAAGTCGGCCTCACGGCGCAGTGCGGCCAGTTCGGCCTGCTGATCAGCCTTGATCTCGCTGATCGCGGCGACTTCCTCGCGGCAATCATCCAGCTGCGCCGCCAGGCCGGTCTGCGCTAGCTGCGCATTATTCAGGCGTTCCTGCAGCAGGCTGAAATCCAGCTGCTGGCTGGCCAAGCGGCGCTGCAGCGACCAAACCATGTATAGAAGAGGAAGTGCTGCGGCGGCAAAACCGAGCAGCGCAGGTGCCAACGCGGTGGACAGATCGATGGGCATAAGCGGCTCCGCAGAAAAGTACTGGTAGTATAACCAGTATTCTTGCAGAGCGGCCCCCTGCGTCAGAGCTGTTTAAGCAGTTGCTGCGCCTCTAGCGAACCCTGCCCCGCGGCCAACTCCAGCCAGTGCCGGGCCTGTTGCGGTTCATTGTGACGCGACTGGCTATACAGCTGGCCGAGTTCAAGCTGAGCACTCACATCGCCGGCACGCGCAGCCTGACGCAGCAGCTCGAAGCCCATGCGCCGGTCACGTGGATTGCCGCAATCACGGCAGAGTAATTGCCCGAGGCGAGTCTGCGCCGGCACCACACCCTGCAAAGCGGGTTGCTTAAGCAGTCGACCGGCAAAACGTTTGATGCTGGGGGCATCACCGAGGCGGGGACTGTCCAGTAGCCAGAGCGCAACACGGGTTGGCAGGCGTGGAGCATTAGCAGGTACAGCAGGCAGACGAGTGATTGCGCGAGGCATAAAAAGCAGCGGTAGCCGGAAAGGCGCGCAACTCTACTCCTTTTTTCGCCAAGGTAAAGCCTTGCAAAAAAGCCGCAGATGGCGGCCTAGAGCAAGCGCTCGGGTTAATCCACAGAAGCTGTGGATAACTTCGTGGATAACATGGGAGCAAGCGCTCTGAGCGCCTATGCCATGGGCCTCAGAGTCAAACTGGTGGTTTTTTCACCAGCGCAAAAAATCTATATTTTTCATTGACTTATAGAATCAACAAAAAGAATCAAGGGTTTACGTCAAGCACTGCATCTTGCTTGACAAGGCGCATCGCAATTGTGCACAAGTTGCTGCGTCATGCCGTTGCACTGCCCTTTTTCAGGGCAGATTGCGCGCCTGTCTAGGCCGGGCGCGGCAGGCGACCGTCAAGCTGATAGGCGGCCAGACTGAAGACCCTGGGGGTATCGGGCACCTGGGCATTCTTGAATGCCACATACTCCGCCGTGGTTTCGCACAACCAGCTCAGCAGATTGCGCGGGCGCTTTTCTGCCAACGCGCTCGGGACAAACAGCGCCACGTTATTACCCTTCTGCGGGCATCGCGCTGAACGGTACTCAAACGCTTCCACCCCTGCCCCGCGCATGGCTGCGCCCAATACCTGACAAGGCTGATAAGCGCTGGCGTGACAGAGCTCGGCCTGGAAATCCGTAAACGGCGGGTGCTGCAACTGAATGCCGCGGGCAACCTGATAGCGCGCTTCGAAGGTGCAATGCTCGGAAAGGATGCGTCCACTGGGCGGCGCGATGCTCATGCCATCCCATAGCAGAAAGCGGTAATACGCGGCCTCGGCCATGGCGGTGTCGATACGCAGCGCGCCGTAGAACAGACTCGGCTCATGCACTGAACCAAAGCGCGAGCCCCAGCGCAGCGGTGGATAACGGAACGGGGTTTTCAGCAGGTAATGCAGCGGCTCGGCACTCTGCGGTAGCGGCGGCTTGCTGGTTTCCAGCAGCTCTTCTAGCAGCGCCTGTTCGGCGAGGGTATCCACCAGTTGCAGCGTGGCGACCTGGGCCTGACTCTCGACCAGACGCACCAGGCGGCCGCGCAATGGCTTGATCTGCTGAGGGCCTTGGCAGTGTTGCCAGATATCCATAATGGCGTTGTCCTTAACTTTTATTATTGTTGGGCGCTGCGCGCTCTAGGCTTTGCCACGAATCGCATCGAGATATTCCACCACCCGCACCAACCCCTGCACTTGCAGCATCAGGGATAAGGGCGGCGCATCCAGATGGCGGTTATCGGTGCGCAGAAAATGCTGCATATCCGCCAGGTTGCCGCCGAACAGGGCAAACAGTGAGCGGTATACGCGAATCAGCAGCAAGGCCAGTTCGCCGGTTTTGCTTTGTACCCGCAGGCCGCCCTCCGCCCAGCGCGAAATGGCTGTGCGGTGCACGCCGACGATGTCTGCCAGTTCCTGCTGGGTCAGCCCCAGTTGCTCACGGGTATTGAGCAGTGCCTTGGCCAGTACCGCATCTGCATCGGCGACCGGTCGAATCAATGCACTCATCACTACCTCCCACCTGCCAGTCAATGCCTGTTTACAGCAAAAATATCACTAAATGCTGCATTTACACAGCGCTATTTAAGCATTCATTGGCAGCCTGGCAGACATGGGTTAACGTCCAGCCACACCACTCACCACTCTGGATCAGTGCTTATGCCCGGCCGGCGCACTTGGCTGCGACTGCTTGCGTACCTGTTTTTGCTACTCCTGCTGCTTGGCGCAGCAGGCTACCTGAGCCTGCACCGCGTGCTCGAACGTGAACAGGTCGCAAACCTCAACTGGCAGGGGCTGGGCATCTCCACCCAAGGCATCCAGCTTGAGCAGCTCAGCCTGGAACACCCAGCGGCCACCGCGCAGCTGCACCATTTACAGCTGGCCTGGCGCGGCTTCAGCCTGGCCCCGCCCTTCTGGCAGCAGATTGCGCTTGCACGCCTGCAACTACAGCTGCCCACACGCAGTGAAGCCACGCCCACTAAGGCCGCTGCCCCAACGCTGCACCCCGAGCAACTGGCCAAGCTGATCGGCCTGCTGCCGCAACAACTAGAGATCGCCACCCTGCAGATCGAGCTGCCCTGTGCCGAAACGCGCTGCCAGCTGCTGGGCGATCTGCAGCTGCGTAAACAGGCACGTACAGCCACACAGCTACTTGACCTGCAGCTCAACCTGCAGCACCAGCAGGATCAACTGCGCTGGCACGCCCAGCTGCAAGGCGAAGCCACAAGTGCAGCCTTGCAGTTGAGCCTGGCCATCAACCAGCAACCGCAGTTGCGGCTCAGCAGTCGCTTGCAGCACACAGCCAGTGGTCAGCTCTGGCAAGGTGAACTCGACGGCGAATTGGCCCAGGGCCATGTGTTGCACAGCTGGCTCCACCAGTGGCTGCCTGACAGCGACCAGTTAGCTGAGGCGTCAGCAGCGGCGCAACTGCAGGCCAGTTGGCAACTGCAACTGCCCCCGGGGCCACTTGACCTGAAACAGCTGCAACAGGCCAGCGGCCAATTACAAGCCAGTGCCAAGCTGCCAGCGCCCTGGCCAATTCCAAACATCGGCCTGGTGCAAGGCCAGCTCGGCCTTTCCGCCCACGCGCTGCATGGGCAATGGCTGGCTGATAGCCTGACTGCCGACCTCAACCTCACGCAGATCCCCGGCGAGCTGACCAGCGACCTGCCGGCAGCACTCAGACCGGACGCCTTGCAGCTGACCATTCAGCCCACACAGATGCCGGACAACCTGGCAGAACAGTTGCGCGAACGCGCCCTGCCCTTGCAGCTGCAATTGCGTGGGCATGGACGCAGTCCCTTCAACCTGGAGGGCACATTGGCGCTGGCCAACGGCCTGCCCTGGAGCCTGCAAGTACTGGAAGGCAAGCTCACGGCCAGCAGCCCGGCGCTGCAGCTGGAACAGGTGAAACTTGGCGCCGGCCAGGCACAACTGCTGATCAGCGCATACCTCGATCCTGAACAGTTGATGCTCAAGCTGGACAAAGGCACGCAACTCAGCCTGCAGCATGTCGGCAGCAACGAGCTGCGAGCACAGCAACTCAATCTCAGCAGCAGCGGGTTGCAACTGCGGGGCCGGCTAACCGATGGCATGCTGCATGACTGGCAATTGCAAGGCCCACTCGAGCTCAGCGCCCAGCTGCAACATGCCCAGCTGCGCCCACAGCGCTGGTATTGGCAAGGCCCATTGCTGGCGTCTGCGGAACAGGTTCAGCTCGATGGCACACTGCGTAACGATGCCGCCCTGCAACTTAAGCTGCAGCTGCAACACAACCAAGCCAAGGGGCTGAATCTGCACGCCCAGCTGGCAGAGCTGTTTTTGCGCAGCGGCAACCCGCTGCAAGGCAGCCTCAGCGCCTGGCCAGCCTTGCTGGAGTTGAACAATGGCCGACTGAATGCCGACGCGACGCTGAACCTGGCCAGCGACCAGCAACAGCCCACAGTCAGCGTCACACTCACGGGCAAAGGCCTTGGCGGAATTTATGACCGCACGGCACTGGAGGGCCTGGACAGTCAAATGGCGCTGCGTCTTGACCCGCGCCGGCTCGAACTGAATGTCAGTGAATTGCGCCTGGAACAGGCCAGCCCAGGCATTCCACTGGGCCCGCTGGAGCTTAAAGGCCGCTACAGCGCCGACCTGCATGCCCTCGGCAAAGGCCAGTTGCAGCTTGAGCACGCGCAAACAGCATTGATGGGCGGACAACTACGTCTGGCCGCCGGACGCTGGGACCTGGCAGCGGAACGACTGCAGTTTCCCATCGAGGTGCAGGGTCTGGAACTTGAGCAACTTTTTATCCTCTACCCGACAGAGGGCCTGGCTGGTAGTGGCACCCTGGACGGCAATTTACCGCTGCAGATCAGCAGCCAGGGCGTGACCATCACACATGGGCAGCTGAACGCCCGCGCACCGGGCGGGCAATTGCAGTTTCACTCCGAGCGCATTCGCGCCCTGGGCCGCAGCAACCCGGCCATGCAACTGGTCACCCAATCACTGGAGGATTTTCGCTTCACTACCCTGAGCAGTCAGGTCGACTACAACCAACAAGGCAAGCTGGCCCTGGCAATGCGCCTGGAGGGACAGAACCCGGCCATCGAACAGGGCCGGCCGATCCACTTCAATATCAACCTGGAAGAAGACATCCCAACCCTGCTGGCCAGCCTGCAACTGACTGACAAGGTCAGTGACATCATCAGGCAACGCGTGCAACAGCGTATGCTGGAACGCAATGCCAACACGGCCCCGACAGAGCCATGACCAAGGAGAAGCGCCATGCGCTTGCGTAGTTGTTTCGCCGTCCTGCTGCTGGGACTGCTCAGCACGGCCTGCACCCCAACCGTGCAGTTAGCGATGCCCAATGAGCCGATCAACATCAACCTCAACGTGAAGATCGAGCACGAAATCTATATCAAGGTGGATAAAGCCCTGGACAGCATGTTCAGCGAATCCAGCGGATTGTTCTAAGGAGCCCGAACATGAATCTCTATAAACGTGTTGCCAGCCTGTTGCTGCTGCTCAGTCTGAGCCTGCCGGCCTTAGCCCTGAACCTCAACGAAGCCATGTCGGCCCTGGGCGACGCCAAAGCCAGCGGCCAGTTGGGCGAAATGCCTAACGGCTATCTGGGCGTGGTCAGTAATGGCGGTCAGGCCGCAGAAATCGCTCAGTTGATCAACCAGGCGCGCCGCGCTGAATACCAGAAGCTGGCAGCGCAGAACGGCATCCAGCTCAGCGATGTGGAAGCGATTGCCGGGCAGAAAGCCATCGACAAGACCCCGGCGGGACAATACATCCAGCTTGAAGGTAAGTGGCAGCGCAAATAGCTTGCCGCAAGAACCAACAAGGAGCGCAATGCGCTCCTTGTTGGTTTTACCTAGAGCCTACTTACGATCTCGCGAGCTAGAGCCCTGCAAGGCAAAAAGAGGCGAGGAAGCGGAGTGTACTTTTGTACATGAGCATTCCGAGCCTGTTTTTAACGCCGTAGGGCCGACGCGCAGCAGATCGTATGCAGGCTCTCAGCGCTGCTGAATCAATGGCTGCCCCGCTTTCGGTTTGAAATACAGCGTTTCACCGCGAGTGAGGTTGGCCAGGCTGAGATGATCCTTGGCCACTTCGGCCTCAATTGGCTCGCTCTGCCCGGCGACCTTGAGGGTCACCCGGGTGATTGCGCCCAGCGGGCGGATGTCACGTACTTCACCGGCTTGATGGCCCTCTTCGGCGTGGCGCGAGAGGTGAATCTCGTGCGGACGGAACAGCACATGGGTGTCGTTACCGACGTACAGGCGGTTGGCGTCGCCGAGGAAGTGATAGACGAAGTCACTGGCCGGCTTCTCGTACACCTCACCCGGCGAGCCGATCTGCTCGATTACGCCCTTGTTCATCACCACGATGCGATCCGCCACTTCCATGGCTTCTTCCTGGTCGTGGGTGACAAACACCGAGGTCAGATGCACTTCTTCGTGCAGGCGCGCCAGCCAGCGACGCAGCTCCTTGCGCACCTTGGCATCCAGGGCGCCGAACGGCTCATCAAGCAGCAGCACTTTCGGCTCTACCGCCAGAGCACGGGCCAGGGCGATGCGCTGGCGCTGACCGCCGGACAGTTGCTCGGGGTAGCGATCGGCCAGCCAGTCAAGTTGCACCAGATCAAGCAGGTCGTGGACCTTCTTCTTGATCACATTCTCGTTCGGCCGCTCGCCCTTGGGCTTCATCCGCAGGCCGAAAGCGACATTGTCGAACACGGTCATATGACGAAACAGCGCGTAGTGCTGAAACACAAAACCGACGTTACGGTCGCGCACGTCATGATTGGAGACATCTTCGCCGTGGAACTCGATGCTGCCGCTGTCCGGGGTTTCCAGGCCAGCGATGATGCGCAGCAAGGTGGTCTTGCCGCAGCCGGACGGGCCGAGCAACGCGACCAGCTCGCCACTCTGGATATTCAGGTTGATATCGTTCAGCGCTTTGAACGCATTGAAGTTCTTGCTGACGTTAGAGATTGCAATAGACATGACTTATTCCTCGCCAGCACTGGCTTTCAGGCGGTTGATACGCGACTCGCTCCACTGCTTGAGCAGCAGGATAAACACCGCCAGCAACAGCAGCAGGCTGGCGACGCTGAAGGCAGCAACGTGGTTGTACTCGTTGTAGAGAATCTCGACATGCAGCGGCAGCGTATTGGTGTAACCCCGGATATGCCCGGAGACCACCGACACCGCGCCGAACTCGCCCATGGCCCGCGCAGTACACAGCACCACGCCGTAGATCAGGCCCCATTTGATATTCGGCAAGGTCACGTGCCAGAACATCTGCCAGCCGTTGGCGCCAAGCAGGCGCGCGGCCTCCTCCTCCTGCGTGCCCTGCTCCTGCATCAGCGGGATCAGCTCGCGAGCGACAAAGGGCACCGTGACAAACACCGTGGCCAGGACGATGCCCGGCAAGGCGAAGATAATCTGGATATCGTGTTCACGCAGCCACGGGCCGAAGAAGCCCTGGGCGCCGAACAGCAGCACGTAGATCAGACCGGCAATCACTGGCGACACCGAGAACGGCAGGTCAATCAGGGTGACCAGGATGCTCTTGCCGCGGAACTCGTACTTGCTTACGCACCAGGCGGCGGCCACGCCGAACACCAGGTTGAGCGGCACCGAAATGCCCACCGCGAGTAGGGTCAGCTTCAGCGCACTGATCGCGTCGGGCTCGAAGATCGCACCAAAGAAGGTGCCAAATCCGTGCTTTAACGCCTCACTCAGTACGATAAACAGCGGCAACACGAGGAACAGCACAAACACCAGCCAGGCGCTGATGATCAGCAGCCGACGACCGAGCACATTGCCGCGTCGTGCGGCGTTGGCCGAGGCTGACGCGCTTAGGGTTACAGATGACATGGCGATCTCCTCAGGACTTGGCAATCTGGCGCTGCAGCAGGTTGATCAGCAGCAGCAAAATGAAGGAGACCACCAGCATCAACACGCCAATCGCCGTGGCACCGGTGTAGTCGTACTGGTCAAGCTTGACCATGATCAGCAGCGGCAGAATCTCGGTCTTCATCGGCATGTTGCCAGCGATAAAGATCACCGAACCGTACTCACCCACGCCGCGGGCAAAGGCCAGCGAAAACCCGGTCAGCCAAGCGGGCAGCAACGCCGGCAGCAGCACATGGCGAAACACCTGCAGCGGCTTGGCACCGAGGCATGCCGCGGCCTCTTCCACCTCACGGGGAATATCAGCCAGCACCGGCTGAATGGTGCGCACCACAAATGGCAGGGTGACAAAGGTCAGCGCCAGGGTGATGCCGATGGGTGTGTAGGCAATCTTGAAGCCCAGGTCGGTGGCGAACTGGCCGACCAGGCCGCTGGGTGCATACAGCGCGGTCAGCGCGATACCGGCAACGGCGGTGGGCAAGGCAAACGGCAGGTCGATCATCGCCTCTATTACCTTGCGGCCTGGAAAGGTGTAACGCACCAATGCCCAAGCCAGCAATGTACCGATAACGCCGTTGATCACGGCAGCGGCGAAGGCAGTGGCAAAGCTCAGTTTGAGCGCGGCCAGCACCCGCGGTGCGGAAATAATCGCCCAGAATTCAGCCCAGGTGAGCTGAGCGGCGTGAACGAACATGGCACCCAGAGGAATCAGCACCAACAGGCTGAGGTACACCAGGGTGTAGCCCAGCGTCAGCCCGAAGCCGGGTATGACGGGGGAAGTACGACGAGACATGGTTTGGCCTTGTGCTTGTTATGCGAAGAGCTAATGACGCGTTGCGAGCGAAGGTCAGACAAGGCGAAAGCCGGCGAGGGACGCGGAGTTTACGAGCTGTAAATGAGCAGTCCAGAGCCGGCTTTCAACGCAGTATGACCGAGCGCAGTAGCGTCACTGCGCCTGATAGATCTGATCGAACACCCCGCCATCATTGAAGAACTTCGGCTGTGCGGTTTTCCAACCGTTGAAGTCCTTGTCGATGGTCACCAGCTTCAGTTCCGGGAACTGCTTGGCGAACTCACCGGCAATGGCTTGGTTACGCGGACGGTAGAAGTGCTTGGCCGCCAGACGCTGACCTTCGTCGCTGTACAGGTAGTTGAGGTAAGCCTCAGCCACTTTGCGGGTGCCCTTCTTGTCGACGTTTTCATCGACGACAGCCACCGGCGGCTCAGCCAGGATCGACAGCGACGGCGCGACGATTTCGAAGTTGTCCCCGCCCTCTTCCTTCAGCGCCAGGAAAGCTTCGTTTTCCCAGGCCAGCAGCACGTCACCGATCTGATTGTTAACGAAGGTGATGGTCGAACCACGGGCACCGGTGTCGAGTACTGGCACGTTCTTGTAGAGCTTCTCGACGAAGGCTTGGGCTTTCTCTTCGCTGCCGTACTTCTGCTGGGCGTAGGCCCAGGCGGCGAGGAAGTTCCAGCGCGCACCGCCAGAGGTTTTCGGGTTCGGGGTGATGACTTCCACGCCCGGCTTGACCAGGTCATCCCAGTCCTTGATGCCTTCCGGATTACCCTTGCGCACCAGGAATACGATGGTCGAGGTGTACGGCGTGCTCGATTGCGGCAGACGCTCCTGCCAGTTTTCCGGGATCAGCTTGCCGAGCTTGTGTAGCTCGTCAATATCACCAGCCAGGGCCAGGGTTACTACGTCGGCACGCAGGCCATCGATTACCGCACGGGCCTGCTTGCCCGAGCCACCGTGGGACTGCTGGATGGTGATGGCTTCATTGCCCTGGGCTTGCCAGTGCTTGTTGAACGCGGCGTTGAATTCACTGTACAGCTCGCGGGTCGGGTCGTAAGACACGTTGAGCAGGGTTTCAGCGGCGGCCACCGGGCCTGCGGCCCCGGCAATAGTCAGTGCGCTGGCGAGGGCGGCAAAGGCAAAACGGCTAATGGACATGGTGCGGCTCCTACTGGGACAGATACGGGTTTGGCGTTCAATGGGTCGATGCTCTCGCGATCTGCCGTGGTTAAACGGCGCGGTGCGTATGGGTTCGACTCTTTTCATTGCACGCCCTCCGGTGGTCCGGTCGGGCTTTGCGGCGTGTGGCGTTCGGGGTGTCAGTTAGCTGCTCTTGTTGCTCTGAGCGTGTGGGCGAAACTTCTCCTTGCGTTCGATCTGCACGACCTGGCCGTTGTGCACGGTGATTTCCACCGAGCCGAACTTCAGGCCATTCAGCGCAGCCTGGATCTCACGCAGGATGCTGGCATCGTACTGATCTTCAAGGTTCTGCAGGGTTGCGGTCATGCTGATGCTCCATGAAATAGCCCCTATAAGCGGCGAAAAACAGCCGTAGTCAGTGGTCGTGGAGCGGATAGTAGAGAGGCTCTTATATTCTTAAAAATATCATTTAAGAACATTTATATATTTTTTAAGAATATAAAGAATCGCACATTCCGCGCACCGAAAAATAGAATTTCAGGCATAAGCAAATAATTTCTTATTCTTTTTGATATTCAAAAGCCCTCCCTACACTGCAGCCATTCACATCCGCAGGAGGGCGCACGATGCGCAACCAAACTATCCGTTACCTGATAGTGCCAGGCTGGCAAGGATCGGCAGACGACCATTGGCAGAGCCACTGGCAGCGCAGCCTGCCGAACAGTGCACGGGTGGAACAGGCCGACTGGCTAAACCCCAAGCGTGAAGACTGGGTCGCCGAACTGCAGCGCAGCATCGCCAGCGATCCGCGCCCGACCATCCTGATTGCCCATAGCCTGGGCTGCATCACCGTGGCGCATTGGGCGGCGCAGGCACCGCTCGAATCGCTACAGCGGGTACGTGCTGCACTGCTGGTCGCCCCAGCCGATGTCGAACGGGCCAACTGCCCGCCAGCGCTGCAGAACTTTGCGCCGATCCCGCAACACTCACTGCCCTTCCCCAGCCTGTTGCTCGGCTCGGACAACGACACCGCCGCCAGCGCTGCGCGGGCTGGCGAACTGGCGCGTGACTGGGGCAGCGAGGCGCTGATTCTCAGCGGCGTCGGCCATATCAATGTGGCGTCTGGACATCAGCGCTGGGAACAGGGCTTTGCTTACCTCTATCGCCTGCAAAGCCTTATCGAGCGGCACGCACGCCGAATTGCCTAAGGGTCACGACTGGCTAAACCCAGGTCCCTTGGCCAGCTCGGCCTGCAGCCAATCAACAAATACCTGGGTCAGGCGCTGACGGCGTTTGCGCTCGGGCAGCACCAGGTAGTAACCCATATCCGAATGGGCGACTTCAGCGCCCACGCGGCACAGCAGGTTCTGCGTCAGCAGCTCATCGACCAAATGGCGCCAGCCGATGGCCACACCCTGCCCGGCGATGGCCGCCTGAATCAGCAAGGTGTAGTTATCAAAACGCAGGCTGCCAGGACTCGGCGTTTGCTGCAGGCCGAAGGCACGAAACAGCCCGGCCCAATCAAACCAGCGCGAGCGGTTTTCCGGGCGCAGGTGCAACAGCGGCAGGCTGGCCAGCGCAGTAGCCGGCAGCGGTAACTCACGCCCCTTAAGCAGCTGCGGGCTGCACACCGGGAACACCTCTTCGCGAAACATCAGCTGCGCCTCGGCATGCTTGAAGCGCCCGTCGCCGAAGTTGATCGCCACATCGATCTCCGCCGGCAGCGTGCCCTGATCACGCTCACTGGTGATCAGGCTGACATCCACCTCCGGGTGCAACTGGTGAAAGCGCTGCAAGCGCGGCATCAGCCAGTACGCGGCAAAGGCGAAGTCAGTGGCCACCTGCAGCACCTCATGCTGCTGTTGCGCGGTAACCGCCAACAGGCCGGCATCCAGGCTCTGCAGGCCGTCCTGCACGTAACTCAGCAACAGCTCGCCGGCATCGGTGAGGGCAATGCCCCGATACACCCTGTCGAACAGCCGCGTGGCCAGTTGCTGCTCCAGCCGTTTGATCTGCTGGCTGATCGCCGGTTGGCTGGTGCCCAGCTCGCTGGCGGCGGCGGTAAAACTCAGCTGGCGGGCGGCGGACTCGAACACCCGCAGCACATCCAGCGACACCCCATCGATGCGTTCAAACATAAGCTCATATTATCCAATGCATCTACTGACAGCAGGTTTACCCAGCTTTTGCTAAGCCGGATGATCAAGCCAGCACTGTCGCATAAATCTTTTATATGGAATACCGGCTGCCATGAAACGCCCGAACATCCTCTTTATCATGGCCGATCAGATGGCCGCGCCGATTCTGCCGCTGCACGATGCCGCCTCACCGATCCAGATGCCCAACCTGATGCGCCTGGCCGCCGACGCCGTGGTGTTCGATGCCGCCTACTGCAACAGCCCGCTCTGCGCACCCTCGCGCTTTACCCTGGTCAGCGGCCAGCTGCCCTCGAAGATCGGTGCTTACGACAACGCTGCCGACTTCCCCGCCGATGTACCGACCTACGCCCATTACCTGCGCCGCCTGGGCTACCGCACTGCGCTGTCGGGCAAGATGCATTTCTGCGGCCCGGATCAGCTGCATGGTTATGAAGAGCGCCTGACCAGCGACATCTACCCCGCCGACTACGGTTGGGCGGTGAACTGGGATGAGCCGGACGTGCGCGCCAGCTGGTACCACAACATGTCGTCGGTGCTGCAGGCCGGGCCGTGCGTGCGCACCAACCAGCTGGACTTCGATGAAGAGGTGGTGTTCAAGGCCCAGCAGTATCTGTATGACCATGTGCGTGGCGACGGCGAGCAGCCCTTCTGCCTCACCGTGTCGATGACCCATCCACATGACCCCTACACCATCCCAACCGAGTTCTGGGACCTCTATCGCGATGAGGACATTCCGCTGCCACGCCTGCACATCGATCAGGCCGAGCAGGACCCGCACTCGCAACGCCTGATGAAAGTCATCGACCTGTGGGACAAGCCGCTGCCCGAACAGAAGATCAAGGACGCGCGCCGCGCCTACTTCGGTGCCTGCAGCTACATCGACAGCAACATCGGCAAGCTGCTGAAAACCCTCAAGGACTGCAACCTGAGCGACAACACCATCATCGTGTTCTCCGGCGACCACGGCGACATGCTGGGTGAGCGTGGCCTTTGGTACAAAATGCATTGGTTTGAAATGGCCGCCCGGGTGCCGCTGCTGGTGCATGCACCCAAGCAGCTCGCTGCGCGCCGGGTAAGCCAGAATGTGTCGACCATGGACCTGCTGCCGACGCTGGTGGAACTGGCCGGCGGCACGCTGCAAGCCGAGCTGCCACTGGATGGTCGCTCGCTGCTGGCGCACCTCGAAGGTCGCCTGGGGCATGATGAAGTGATTGGCGAATACATGGCCGAAGGCACCATCAGCCCGCTGATGATGATCCGCCAGGGCGAGTGGAAATTTATCTATTCGGAACACGACCCGCTGCTGCTGTTCAACCTGCGCCACGACCCGCAAGAGCGCGAAAACCTGGCTGAGTCCGCCGAGCACCAAAGCCGGCTGGCTGACTTTATCAACCAGGCCCAGGCGCGCTGGGACATGCAGGCGATTCATCAGGCCACCCTGGCCAGCCAGCGCCGCCGGCGTTTTGTTGCCAGCGCCCTGACCCAGGGGAACCTGACCAGCTGGGACCATCAACCGATGGTCGACGCCAGCCAGCAGTACATGCGCAACCACATTGATCTCGACGACCTCGAACGTCGCGCCCGTTTTCCGCAACCCTGATTGCAAGCCACTGCCGCGTTGATCCAATAACTAATAATTCAAGAGGACATTGCCATGCACACACTTCGCACAGCACTTATCGGCGGCCTGTTACTGGCCGCCAGCAGCTACAGCTTCGCCGAAGACGCCAGTTGCGCCACGGTGAAACTTGGTGATCCGGGTTGGAGTGATATTGCCGTGACCAACGGCATCGCCAGCTTCCTGCTCGACGGCCTGGGCTACAAGGCGCAGCCGCAGACCCTGGCCGTGCCGATCATCTTCGCCGGGCTGCAGAAAGGTCAGGTGGATGTGTTCCTCGGCAACTGGATGCCCGCGCAGCAGAGCAATTACGACAAGTTCGTCAGCAGCGGTGAAGTCGAGCAACTGGTGGAAAACCTCAGCGGCACCGAGTACACCCTGGCCGTGCCCACCTACGCCTATGAAGCCGGGGTGAAGACCTTTGCCGACCTCAACCAGCATGCCGACAAGTTCAGCCGCAAGATCTACGGCATCGGCTCCGGCGCACCGGCCAACGAGTCGATCCAGAAAATGATTGCCGCCAACGAGTTCGACCTGAAGGACTGGAGCCTGGTTGAGTCCAGCGAACAGGCCATGCTGGTGCAGGTCGGCCGCGCAGTGAAGCGCGAGCAGTTTGTGGTGTTCCTCGGCTGGACCCCGCACCCGATGAACGTGCAGTACGACATGCGCTACCTCAAAGGTGGCGAGAAGTACTTCGGCGCCAGCGGCAGCGTTAACACCCTGGCTCGCAAAGGCTATGCCGCGCAGTGCCCGAATGTCGGCAAGCTGCTGAGCAACCTGAAATTCACCCAGGAGATGGAGAACGCCATCATGGATCAGGTGCTGAGCAAACAGGCCAGCAACGACGAGGCGATCAAGGTCTGGCTCAAGGCCAACCCGGCGGTGGTGGCTGGCTGGCTTGAAGGCGTCACCAGCCGCACGGGCGGTGATGGTCTGGCGGCAGTTAACGCCAAGCTTTGAACCGGCCGGCTTGATTCCCTAAAGTAGGCGGGCCGCTGCTGTGCAGCGGCCGTATCCATCGCCCGCACAAGAAGCCCACGCATGCCACTGCTCCGCCTTCAGACCCTGTTGCCCTTTCTGCGCTGGCTACCGCATTGCAGCAAACGCAGCCTCGGTAAAGACCTGCTGGTGGGGCTCAACGGCGCCATCCTCGCGCTGCCGCAATCCATCGCCTACGCCCTGATCGCCGGGCTACCGCCGCAATACGGCTTGTACGCGGCCATCGTGCCGGTGCTGATCGCCTGCCTGTGGGGTTCCTCCAGTTTTCTGATCTGCGGCCCCACCGCCGCGATTTCCATCGTGCTGCTCAGCAGTGTCAGCCCGATGGCGACACCGGGCAGCGAGCACTTTATTGCCCTGATTCTGCTGCTGACCCTGTTAGCCGGTGTATGCCAATGGCTGCTCGGGCTGCTGCGCTTCGGCGCGCTGGTAAATTTCGTCTCGCATTCGGTGGTGCTCGGGTTCACGTTGGGCGCCGCCCTGGTGATCGGCATCGGCCAGCTACCTAACCTGCTCGGTCTGACGGTTACCAGCCAGGCCACGGCGCTGATGAGCCTGCTTAGCCTTGGCGAGCACCTGGCCGAGAGTGACTGGCGTACCCTGGCCGTCGCACTGTTCACCTTGAGCATCAGCCTGATAAGCAGACGTTTATGGCCACGGGCACCGGCGTTGCTTATCGGCATTGTTGCCGCCAGCCTGTTGGTTATGGTCTGGCCTGAGCAGCTTGAGCACGTCGCGCTGGTCAGCCGCTTCGAAGGCAGCCTGCCGCCCTTCGCCCTGCTGGAATTCAACCTGACCCACATCCTGCAACTGCTGCCTGCGGCCGTGGCTTGCGGTTTGCTCGGCCTGGTCACCAGCCTGTCGATTGCCCGCGCCCTGGCGGATAAATCCCAGCAGCTGTTCGATGCCAATCAGGAAGTTCGCGCCCAGGGCCTGTCGAATATCGTCGGCCCCTGGTTTAGCGGTTCACTGTCGGCCGGCTCCTTCACGCGCTCGGCGCTCAACCAGCAAGCCGGCGCCTGCTCGCCCATGGCTGGAGTGTTTGCCGCCCTGCTGGTGGCGTTGTTTGCCCTGTATGGCAGCCGCCTGTTTGCCTATGTGCCGATTCCGGCGATGGCGGCGAGCATTCTGCTGATCTGCTGGGGGCTGTTCGACCTCACCGCCGTCAAGGCCCTAAAGCGTGTGAGCCGCAGCGAGTTTCTGGTGATGTTGTTGACCGTGCTGGCAACCCTGGTGCTGGAGCTGCAAAGCGCCATCTACGCCGGCGTGCTGGCCTCGCTGATCGTCTACCTCAAACGCACCTCACAACCGCGTGTGCGCCACTGGCAGGACGGTGAGCAGGAATGGTTCCGTATCGAAGGCTCGATTTTCTTCGGCGCCTGCCACTACCTACAGCAGATGCTGCAACGCAGCTCGGCACGCTGGGTAATGATCGATGCCCAGCACATCAACTTTATCGACTACGCCGGCATCGCCATGCTGCACCAGGAGGCCCGCCGCCTGCACAGCCAGCAGCGCCATCTGGTGCTGCACCACGCCAGGCCGCAGGTGATCGACGAAATCCACAAACTGGAAGGCGCAGAGCGCTGCCCGGTGCAGTTTGCCTGAGCCTGCCCCCTGCCCTCACACCATTCGCCCCATCATCAGCCGTAAGTTGAAAACACCGAGGCTGGCTGTTGCCGACCTTGCATACCGCAGGGCTGGCGCAGCGCAACAGCCGGTAAATGTCGCCTGAGCTGTGCACGACCGCCGCTCAGTGCAAACCGTAACGCTTCAACTCGCTGGCATTGAGCACCCGCATGCGCTGCGGTGCGGTGCTGTTGATCGCCTCCAGCAAGTCGGCAGAGGCCTGCATATCCTTGAAATAGGCCATCTGGCTGGCGCGGCTGACGCTATTGGACGTCGAGTGCACTGAATCGCTGCCGTTGTAATACGGCCGATGAATGCCGACATGACCGCGCACGGTCTTGTTGCGCCCCGCCGCCAGCAGGTACACGCAGCTGCCCTGACACACCCCGGTGGACGCTACCAGGCTGTCGAAAGCGGTTTCACGCAATAAGCGGCCCATGCGCATGGCCTCGCTGACGCTGCCGCCAATGCTGTCGAGCATGACGATTTTCCGGGAAAACTTGCCCGGATTGGCCTTGATGCCTTTGAGCAGCGCCTCATAATCGCCCGGCACAATTTCCTCGGAAACCTTGGCCACCAGAATCCGCCCCAGGGTCTTGTGCTGCCCGGCCTGTACCTCGACCTTGGCCAGCACCTGGGTTGAAACCAGCGCTACCGCGCAGGCGATTACAGCCTGAAACACACTACGTCTCATAAATTCGCTATTTCCTTAACCCACAGCGCTTGTGGATGGGCAAGATACCTTCCCGGCAGCGATCGCGCCTAACCTAATTCACCGCAGAGAGAGCCCCGTGGCCACGATGTTCGAAATCCAGCAACTCAACCCCGAAGACTACCGCCAGCAAACACGCCGCAGCAGCCTGATCATTGCTGTGACCTTCATCGTTCTGGCCCTGCTGCTGTCCACTGCTGCCGTCGCATTGTTCGGCCAGGCTGGCGGCGACAACTTTCGCTGGAACCTGGCAGGCGTGCTCGCCGCCCTGCTGCTGACCGTCGCCCTGGTGCGCGGCTTTATGTGGTCACAGCCATGGATGGCCGCGGCGGTCTACGGCTGGCGGCTAAAACGCAGCCTGATGCGCGTCACCAACGTCATGCACCACGTCAAAGCCGGGGTTAGCGCCCATGACCCCGACGCCATGCACCTGCTGCGTTTCTACCACCTGGGCCTGACCCAGATGCACCAACTGGATGGCAACTCCAGCGCCCTCAGCGAGGCTGTTGCAGAGATCAACCGTCACCTGGAACGCATGCAAAGCCTGGGCATGGACACCGACCAGCCACGGCTGCAGGCGGACTGGCTGGCCGCCGTGAAAAAAATCCCGGCCCTGCCCAGCTGACCGAGGGTCTGTTGACGTTTCGTCGCGAGCCGCGTTGCCGCGAAAAATCTCGCCAGGCTAGGCGGAGGACGCAGGTAATGGTTGTTCCCTTGCCAAGTCCTCCAACAACGCATGGCGAGATTTTGCGCGCAACCCGAAGGGCCGGGCCAGTTTTAGCGCGATGCTGCGTTTCTCGATGACTCATTTAGCTGGCTAAACTTCGCATCTCGTGCCTTGCCTCGCGCTAAAACTGGCTCCGGCGCGGCCGCGAACGAAACGTCAACAGACCCTAGCTATCGGCGGGTATGCACGGGGTCGATGGTGTTTGGTCGGCGCCAGGCCACTCTTGTAAACTCGCCACGCAAACCTTGGGCCGGGTTTAGCAGCGCCACGTTTGCCTCTATCCACTCAGCGGTAGCTCACATGCACACCTCTCGCGCCCATCAGTGGCTGAGCACCTGGTTGCTGATCTGCCTGATCGGCCTGGCCGCCCCGGCCTGGGCCCGCGCGCAGGCGCTGGACGTCAGCGTGATGCCGAGCGAGCCGCTGTCACTCACCCAGTATGTCGCCCTGCTGGAAGACCCCGAGCACAGCCTGAGCCTGGCCGATGTACAGACGCCCGAGCAGGCCGCGCGCTTTCATGGCGACTTGCCAGCCAGCAGCGCCCTGGCCCTGGGGTTTACCCGCTCGGCCTACTGGCTGCGGCTGACCTTACGCAACAACAGCGAGCAGCCGCTAAGACGCATGCTGGTGGTGGAAAACCCACGTATCTCACACGTCCAGGCTTACCTACCGGATGCTCAAGGCCTCTACCAGACCTACACCACGGGCTGTGACACCGCCGTCCCGCGGCTGTACCCCAACCGCAACTTCGTGTTCCCGCTGAGCCTGCCGCCTGACAGTGAGCAAGTGGTGTACCTACGCGTGCACTCCAGCGTCGGCCTGCTGGTGCCCTTACGGCTGTGGTCCGAAGCCGCCTTCCACCTCTACGAGCGTGACGATTATCTGGTTCAGGCCTGGTACTTCGGCATAGCCAGCGCGATGATCCTGTTCAACCTGATGCTGTTTGTCGCCCTGCGCGAGCGCATCTACCTGCTGTATGTGGCCTTTGTCGCCTGCATGGTCTGCACACTGGCCATCAAGAACGGGCTGCTGGGCGAAATGCTGCCCGGTGGCACGCTGCTCGACTCCAACGTGGCTTACTACTCCGGAGCATCCCTGACGGTCAGTGCGCTGATGCTGTTTATGCGGCGCATGCTGCGCACCGATCAGCTGATGCCCGGAGTGGACCGCCTGCTACTCGGGCTGGTGGTGCTTTTTGCCCTCACTCCACTGGCCTATGCCCTGGCCTTGCCGATGCTCGCGCGCGGGGCAATCCTGCTGTACCTGAGCAACGTGCTGGTAATTCTCGCGGTGGTGGTGGCCTGCGCCATCAAGCGCCAGCGCAGCGCCTATTTCTTTCTCGCCGCCTTTGCCCTGCTGATGCTCGGGGGCGCAATGACCACCCTGCGGGCCATGGGCATCGTCCCCACCAATGCCTTTACCGTGGATGGTATTCAACTCGGCTCGGCGCTGGAAATGCTCCTGCTGGCCTTTGCCCTGGCCGACCGTTTCAACGTCATGCGCCGCGACAAGGCCAGGGTGCAGGAACAGCTACTGCACGCGCAGCAACAACTGGTGGACACCTTGAAAAGCTCCGAACGCGAGCTGGAACAACGGGTGGCGCAGCGCACCGATGAATTGCAGCTGCTCAACAGCAAGCTGGAAACCCTGAGCCTTACCGACAGCCTGACCGGCATCGCCAACCGCCGTCATTTCGACAGCATCCTGCAACAGGAATGGCAGCGCGCCATGCGCCAGGGCCAGCCCTTGGCCCTGGCCATACTCGATGTGGACTGGTTCAAACGCTACAACGACCACTACGGCCACCCGGCCGGTGACGCCTGCCTGCGACAGATTGCACAAACCCTGGCCGCCACGGTCTGCCGCGCCAGTGACCGAGTGGCGCGCTACGGCGGTGAAGAGTTTGTGTTTATTGCCCCCATGACCGATGCCCAGAGCGCACTGGAGATTGCCGACCGAGTGATCCAGGCAATTGCCGCGCTGGCCTTGCCACACAGCGATACACCCAGCGGCTACGTGAGTGTCAGCATGGGCGTAGCGGCCGTGATCCCCAGTGCCGAGCACACCGCCAGCATGCTCCTGCAACAGGCAGATGCAGCGCTCTACCAGGCCAAGACCCAGGGCCGTAACCGCGCGGTGCTGGCCAACGGCTAAACGAGCACGTGCCGACGCTTAAGCACCCTGCAGAATTTGGCTCAGCACCGCGCGCAGCTTGCCGGGTTTGACCGGTTTGTTGAGCAGAGGCACACCCATGCCGTGCAGTTCACGGCGGCACTGATCGCTGCGATCAGCGGTAATCATCACCGCGGGAATCGTCACCCCGAAGTGCTCACGCAAGTGCTGCACCACCTGGCTGCCGACCACCCCATGGTCGAGGTGGAAGTCGGCCAGGATCAGCTCCGGCGCCTGCAGGCCAAGCACCTGCAACGCAGTGGCCTGATCGGTGGCGGTGAGTACCTCGCAGCCCCACTGTTCCAGCAGTGCTTTCATGCTGTGCAGAATGCTCAGCTCGTTATCCAGCACCAGCAATCTCCGCCCTGGCAGCGGATCCCCCAGGCGCTGTTGTGGCGGCATCGGCACTGCCAATGTGCGCGACTGACTGCCGCTGGCCAGTGGCACCTGAATGCTGAACACCGAGCCGCGTCCTGGTTGCGAACGCACCTTGATCGGGTAACCGAGGATGCGCGCAATCCGCTCGACAATCGCCAGGCCCAAGCCCACGCCCTTGCGCTCGGCGGCGCGGCCGACATTCAGCTGATTGAACTCAAGGAAGATGCTTTGCAGCTGGTCTTCAGCAATCCCCGTGCCGCTGTCCCATACCTGCAACTCGACATACGCGCCACGCTTGCGCGCGCCAAGCAGCACGCGGCCCTGCTCGGTATAACGGCAGGCGTTGCTGAGAAAATTACGCAGGATGCGCGTGAGCAGGCGCAGATCGGTATTGAGCAGGTGCTCGCCATGGCGTACGCGCAGTTGCAACCCGGCTGCAGCTGCTACCGGCTGAAACTCCGAGGCCAACGGCGCAAGCAGTTCGTCGAGGCTGTAGACATCCAGATCGGGCTTGATCGCCGCCTGGTCCAGGCGGGCAATGTCCAGCAGATCGGTGAGCAGGTCTTCCGCGCCTTCCAGTGCCTGGTGAGTACGTTCCACCAGGTTCTGCTCACTGGCCGGCAGGCTGCGTTCGCGCAGGGTCGAGATCAGCAGACGTGCGGCGTTCAACGGCTGTAGCAAGTCATGGCTGGCGGCGGCCAGGTACTTGTCCTTGCTGCGGTTGGCCTCTTCGGCCGCATCACGCGCCTCGCGCAGGGCCTTCTCGATTCGTTTGCGCTCGACGATCTGCTGCAGCAGGTTGCGGTTGGCTTCCTGCAACTCACCGGTGCGTGCGCCGACCCGTTGTTCCAGTTCGTCATTGAGTTGTTGCAGGCGTTGCTGGGCCTGTTTGCGCTCGGTGATATCAGCGACAAAACCTTCGAACAGACCGTTCTCATCGGGTTTGAGCAGCAGGTTCATCAACACGTCGATCACGCTGCCGTCACGGCGGCGCAACTGGGTTTCATAGCCAAACAACCCAGGCTCATGGGCCAGCACGCTGCGTATATGTTCCAGCTCGGCGACACCGCCAACGAACAGGTAGTTGGCCAAGCCCGTCAGCGACCAAAGCACCTGTTGCGGATCGTCGTACCCCAGCATGCGCGCCAGGGCTGGATTGGCGGCCAGCAGCCCGTCCTGCAGGCTGGCCTGGAAAATCCCGTGCACGGCATGTTCGAACAGCCATTTGTAGCGATTGCGCTCGGTTTCCAGCTCCTCCAGGCGCGCCAGCAGTTCGGGGTAATGGCTTTTGCGTGCCGAATGACTGCTCAGCCCCAGCAGGCCGGCCAGGGCCTCGCTCTGCGACTGCGGCAAATCAGAGGGCTTCGCCATACACGACCTCGACATCACGCTGGCTGGACTCACGCGGGTTGGTCAGGATGCACGGGTCTTCCATCGCATGCCGCGAGAGGAACGGAATATCGGAGCTGGAAACCCCGTGCAGCTTGAGGGTTTCATGAAAGCCCACCGACTTCTTGAAGGTCACCAGATGCTCCACCAACCGCTGGCGGATCTGGTTGTGGTTGAGCCCGCGCACATCGATACCGAGGGTCTGCGCAACCATGCTGAAACGCTCGGGTGCGGCGCTGTAGTTGAACGCCACCACATGCTCGACCAGCGCTGCATTGCACATGCCATGGGGCAGATCGAGAAAGCCGCCGAGGCTGTGGCTCATGGCATGCACCGCACCGAGAATCGCGTTGGAGAACGCCAGCCCGGCCTGCATGCTGCCGAGCATGATCTTCTCGCGCAGGGCGATATCGTCGGGGGTGGCGATCATCTGCACCAGGTTGCCATTGATCAGGCGCATGGCCTCCAGCGCATGGGTATCAGTGAGTGGCCCGCTGCCGGTGGAAACAAACGCTTCGATAGCGTGCACCAGCGCATCGATACCGGTACAAGCGCTGAGGAACGGGTCCATGCTCAGGGTGGTTTCCGGGTCGATCAGCGATACATCCGGCACTACCGCCTTGCTGACGATGGAGAACTTCATCCGTTCCTGCTGATTGGAGATGATCACGAACTGCGACACGTCGGCCGAGGTGCCGGCGGTGGTCGGGATCAGGATCAGCGGCGGGCTGGGCACGCGGATGGTGTCCACGCCTTCGAATTCAAGAATGCTGCGGCCATGGGCCACCGCAATGCCGATACCCTTGGCGCAATCCATCGGGCTGCCGCCACCGATGGCAACGATCACGTTGCAGGCGTTGGCCCGGTAGATTTCGGCGCCGAGCATCACCTCTTCCACCCGTGGGTTGGGCGATACATCGGTGTACAGGCAGTAGTCGATATTCTGCGCCTGCAGGCTGGCTTCGACATCCGCGACCCAGCCGGCGGCAACCACGCCGGGGTCGGACACCACCAGCACCTTACGCGCGCCAAAGGTACTGGCGTAGTTGGCAACGTTGTGCCGGCAACCGGCACCAAAAATGATTTCCGGTGAAACGAATTTACGTAACTGGCTGAGGGTGTGGCTCATACAACGGCCTGTTCTTGTTGTTATGGAATAGGTTAAGCGAGGTATGCGCCAGCCTACTGCATTGCTCGGTTTATGCAATGCGACCTGCGCTCAGCTCAACTGCTGATAAAACCCATATTCGGCACGCAACGCGGCGGCCAGATTGGCGGCCTGACGGAAACCGTGGCGTTCGTCGGCGAACAGCTGATATTTCACCGGCAACCCACGCTGGCGTAGTGCCTCGACCATGGCCTCGGTCTGGCTTGGCACCACCACAGCATCCAGCGCGCCCTGGAAGAAAATCACCGGCGCCTTGATCCGTTCGGCCTGCAACAAGGGTGTGCGATCCCGGTAGCGCTCGGCATCCTGCTCGGGGTCGCCGATCAGCCAGTCGAGGTAATCCGCCTCGAACTTGTGGGTCTGCCTGCGCAGCGCCAGCGGGTCACTGACGCCATAAAGACTGGCGCCACCACGAAGCTGCGGCAACTCGACCAAAGCCCGCAGCGCGCTGAAGCCACCTGCGCTGGCACCGCGTACGAACACGCGTTGCGGATCGATACGGCCCGCGCGCGCCAGCGCATCGATAGCGGCGCGAATGTCCTCGACCTCCAACTCGCCCCACTGGCCAGCCAGACGCAGGCGATAGGCGCGGCCGTAACCGCTACTACCACGGTAATTGAGGTCGAGCACGGCGAAGCCGCGCAGGGTCCAGAAGGCGATACGCGGGTCGAACACCGGGTAGCAGGCCGAGGTGGGGCCGCCATGCAGAAAGATCAGCAGCGAAGGACGCTCTCCGGTTGATGCAGGCGAGTAAAAAAAACCGTGGCTGCGCTCACCTTCGCCCACAACGCAGTTAAATGACTGGGGGCGGGACAGTTGTTCCTCGCCCAGTGGCTGTTCACCACCGGCCAGTATCTGCACCGTACCATCGCCTCGGCTAATCGCTAGCACCGCCGGCAGGCGATCCGGTGCGGCAGCGATGCAGTAAAAATGCTCGGCATCGGCGGCCAGGCTGCGAAAACGCGTGAAATGCTCTGCGAAGTGCCGCTCGTAAGGTGCGCTGTGCGCACTATCAGTCTCGAAAGCGCACCCTACCAGTACGCCTTTACCTTGCTCGAAACGCGTCAGCAGCAGTTCGCCGTTTTCCAGCGGCAGGTAGGTTCGGCCACCCAGCTGCCAGGGTGCGGGAGCATGATCGAAGGGTGCAGTGCATGCATCATGCTGTTTATCAATACACCAGGGCTGCCACCAACCCGCCTTGTCGCTCAACACCCACAACCGGCCCAGCACATCGAAACGCGGCTGCTGCAACGATTGATCACGGCCCTGCCCAGCCAGCACCTGGGTGCGTTCGCCCGACTTACGTTGGCACAGACGCGTGGCAACCCAGGGCTGATCGGGGCGATCCCACTCGATCCAGGCCAACCGCTGGCCATCACTATCGGCCACTGGCGCGGCGTAAAAATCAGCGCCTTCGACCAGAACCTCGCGCTTGCCCGTCAGGCCAATACGTACCAGGCGATGTATCACCGCACCACCTTCATGACTTTCCTCCACGGCCAGCAGCGCCTGCCAGGCGGGCACAAAACACAGGTCGCCATAACGGCAGTTGGGTGAGTCGGTCACGCCGTAGGGTGCGCTGTGCGCACCGCCGTCAGGGTCAATATTGACTAGGTAAACCTGCTGATCATTTTCATTGACGAAGGCCACGCCCAGCTCCGTGGCACAGCACGCACCGCCGCCGTATTCGTAAACCCGGCTGCGTACGGAGAACCCCGGCGGGGTCAGTTCAGTCACAATTCCATCACGACAAAAGAACAACCCACAACGCGCTAGCAACGGATCAAACACCACCCACAGCACTCCGCCGTGGGCCGCATGCAGTTCGGCGAAGTCAGCGCTGGCCGCTGCGGCCTGTTCGGCGCTCCAGATCGCGTCGGGGTCGGTCAGGCCTTGCATATGATCCGCGAGGCCTTCTCATTGCGGTATTGCAGGGCATCCAGCCCCAGCGGCGCGTCATCGGCCTGCTGGCGCGCTGCGAGAATCACGCCATGCTGCGCCGACTTGCTGCACACCGGGTCGGCGTTGCTGGCATCGCCGGTGAGCATAAAGGCCTGGCAACGACAGCCGCCAAAATCCTTGTGCTTCTCGTCACAGCTGCGGCATGGCTCGGGCATCCAGTCATCACCACGGAAGCGGTTGAAACCGAAGGAATGCCGCCAGATATGTTCAAGGCTGTGCTCGCGCACATTGGGAAACTGCACCGGCAACTGCCGCGCGCTATGACAGGGCAACGCGGTGCCATCCGGGGTGATGTCGAGGAACAGGTTGCCCCAACCGTTCATGCAGGCCTTGGGACGCTCCTCGTAATAGTCCGGGGTGACGAAGATCAGCTTGCACGGGTGATTCTCGGCCGCCAGCTTGTCGCGCCACTGATTGGTGATGCGTTCGGCGCGCTCCAGCTGGGCGCGGGTCGGCAGCAGCCCTGCGCGGTTCAGTTCGGCCCAGCCATAGAACTGGCAGGTGGCGAGTTCGACGAAATCTGCTTCCAGCTCCAGGCACAGCTCGATGATCCGCTCGATATTGTCGATGTTGTGTCGGTGGGTGACGAAGTTGAGCACCATCGGGTAGCCATGGGCCTTGACCGCACGGGCCATGGCCAGCTTGTGAGCGAAAGCCTTTTTCGAGCCGGCCAGCAGGTTGTTCACTTCCTCGTCGGCGGCCTGAAAGCTGATCTGGATATGGTCCAGCCCAGCCTCGGAGAATTCGGCAATACGCGTTTCAGTCAGACCGATGCCAGAGGTGATCAGGTTGGTGTAGTAACCCAGATCACGCGCGGCCTTGATCAGCTCGGCCAGGTCCTGGCGCACCAGCGGCTCGCCGCCGGAAAAACCCAGTTGTGCAGCACCCAGCTCACGGGCCTGGCGGAACACCTCGATCCACTCGGCAGTGCTCAGTTCCGCGCCCTGTTGGGCGAAATCCAGCGGGTTGGAGCAGTACGGGCATTGCAGCGGGCAGCGGTAGGTCAGCTCGGCCAGCAGCCACAGCGGCGGCCCCGGTTCATGACCTGCTTTAGAGAAGCTCAATCCAGAACTGAGCACTGGCGACCTCCATAAAGGCGAGGATGTCTTCGTCGATCCCCGGCACATCAGGGAAACGCTGGTGCAGGCTGTCGATGATCTCGGCTACCGAACGCTTGCCATCGATTTGTTGGAGAATCTCACTGGCACTGTCGTTGAGCTTGATCATGCCTTCCGGGTAGAGCAGCACATGGCAACCCTGAGCCGGCTCGAATTGCAGGCGAAAGCCGCGGCGAATGGCGGGGATAGTGGGCAGGATGGTGGCAGTCATAATCTCGGCTCCGTTGCGATGCGCGCGGCGCACCCTACATACCGTTCACCCGTAGGGGGCGCCGTGCGCACCGTTTGTCTGCGGCTCATAGCGCAATCCCCCGATGCCAGACGCGCTCAGCGGTCACCGTGTGATACGGCGCGCGCTCCAGCTGGTAGGCCATGCTCATGGCGTCGAGCATGCTCCACAGCACATCGAGCTTGAATTGCAGGATTTCCAGCATGCGTTCCTGGGCTTCACGGGTGCGGTAGTGTTCCAAGGTGATACGCAGGCCATGCTCAACATCGCGACGCGCCTGCTGCAGCCGCGCGCGAAAGTAGCTGTAACCCTCGGCATCGATCCAGGGGTAATGCTGCGGCCAGCTGTCCAGACGTGACTGGTGAATTTGCGGAGCGAACAGTTCGGTCAGCGAGCTGCTGGCGGCTTCCTGCCAGGACGCGCGGCGGGCGAAATTGACGTAGGCATCCACGGCAAAGCGCACGCCGGGCAGCACCAGCTCTTGCGACAGCACCTGCTCGCGCTCAAGGCCCACGGCTTCGGCCAGGCGCAGCCAGGCTTCGATACCGCCCTCCTCGCCCTGCGCACCGTCGTGATCAAGAATGCGTTGCAGCCATTCACGGCGGGTGTCGCGATCAGCGCAGTTGGCCAGGATCGCCGCATCCTTGAGCGGGATGTTCAGTTGATAGTAGAAGCGATTGGCCACCCACCCTTGAATCTGCTCACGGCTGGCGTGGCCGGCATACATCGCCTGATGAAACGGGTGGTGAATGTGGTAGTACGCGCCCTTGGCGCGCAAGGCCTGCTCAAACTCGGCAGGGCTCATGGCGGGTTGGCTCATCAGTATCTCCAATACGCGTTGCCGTAGGGTGCGCCGTGCACACCCGCATTCGTTGAGGTGCGCACGACCTGGGCGCCCTACAAAACGATGCTCATGCCATCGAACGCGACCTCGATACCGTGCGCGTCGAGTTCGGCGCGCTCAGGCGAATCCAGGTCGAGAATCGGGTTGGTGTTGTTGATATGAATCAGGATCTTGCGTGCAGATGGCAGGCCATCAAGCACCTCGATCATGCCGCCAGGACCGCTCTGACACAGGTGGCCCATCTCGCTGCCGAGCTTGTCGCCCACTTCGCACACGCGCATTTCGTCATCGCGCCACAGCGTGCCGTCCACCAGCAGGCAGTCGGCGCGGCGCATCCAGGCCAGCAATGGTTCATCGACCTGACCCAGACCGGGGGCATAGAACAGCGTGCCGCCGGTGCGGCGATCCTCGACAAACAAACCAATGTTGTCGCCCGGATGCGGGTTGCCACGGTGCGGTGAATACGGCGGTGCGCTGCTGCGCAACGGCACGGCCGTGATCGACAAGTTGGTACAGGCCGCAATGCTGAACGGCTCGCCATCAAGGGCAATCAGGTTGTGCTGCAAACCGCCATTCCAGTGGCTGAGCATGTTGAACAGGGGAAAGCCGCTGGTCAGGTCCTGATGCACCATCTCGCTGCACCAGACTTGGTGCGGACAGCCTTCACGCAGGGTCAGCAGGCCGGTGGTGTGGTCGATCTGGCTGTCGAGCAGGATGATTCCGGCAATCGCGCTGTCGCGCAGCCGACGCGCCGGGTTGAGCGCAGGAAAGGCTTCGATCTGTACGCGAATGTCCGGTGAGGCGTTGCACAGGATCCAGTCCTGGCCATTGTCACTCAGGGCAATCGAAGACTGTGTACGCGGCTGCGCCCGTACGCTGCCCGCGCGCACGCCACGGCAGTTACGGCAGTTGCAGTTCCACTGGGGGAAACCACCGCCAGCGGCGGAGCCAAGAATCTGGATATGCATGGACGCTTCCGATTGCGATGCCAATGGGCATGCCTGTTGGGATGCCCCGGCAATGCCGGGGCAAAAACGGCTCAACGATTGGCGAAGTACATGGTCACTTCGAAACCAATACGCAGGTCGGTGTAGGCGGGTTTAGTCCACATGGCGCGGTCCTCTTCTTATCGACGCCGGCGAATTCCGGCCCCTTCATTAAGCCCCCCGACCGACAGCAGCCAAATGGTACTTTGGGATGAATTTCTGCTGGCATTGGTAGTGTTTGCAGGGTGCGCGCGACGCCACCTGCGTTGTCCGGCAACCTCACGCTGACTATGCAGCAACAGATGCAACACGCTGCCGCTGACAGCAGCCAATAAAAAACGCGGCCGAAGCCGCGTTGCGATAGTGACCTGCTGCAGCAGTTATCTGCCCAGACCACAAACAGATCTCGCCGACCGGCGAATCGCAGGAAGGAGCCCGGCGCACTGGAGCGGATACGCCGGGGTTACACGAGTTAGAAGAAGCCCAGCGGGTTGATGTCGTAGCTCACCAGCAGGTTCTTGGTCTGCTGGTAGTGGTCGAGCATCATCTTGTGGGTTTCACGGCCCACACCGGATTTCTTGTAGCCACCGAACGCGGCGTGCGCCGGGTACAGGTGGTAGCAGTTGGTCCATACGCGACCGGCCTTGATTGCCCGACCCATGCGGTAGGCGACGTTGATGTCGCGGCTCCACACGCCTGCGCCCAGGCCGAACTCGGTGTCGTTAGCAATGGCCAGCGCTTCGGCTTCGTCCTTGAAGGTGGTCACGCCGATCACCGGGCCAAAGATTTCTTCCTGGAACACTCGCATCTGGTTGGTGCCCTTGAGCAGGGTCGGCTGGATGTAGTAACCGTTGGCCAGGTTGCCTTCGAGTTTCTCCACGCCGCCGCCGGTGAGCACCTGAGCACCTTCCTGCTGGGCGATCTCCAGGTAGCTGAGGATCTTGTCGAACTGCTGCTGCGAGGCCTGAGCGCCAACCATGGTGTCGGTGTCCAACGGATCGCCACGCTTGATCTGTTTGATCTTCTTCATCACCTCGACCATGAACGACTCATAGATCGATTCCTGCACCAGCGCACGCGACGGACAGGTGCACACTTCGCCCTGGTTGAAGAAGCCCAGCACCAGGCCTTCAGCGGCCTTCTCGATAAACGCCGGCTCGGCATTCATGATGTCGGCGAAGAAGATGTTCGGCGATTTGCCACCCAGTTCGACGGTGCTCGGGATGATGTTTTCGGCGGCACACTTGAGGATGTGCGAGCCCACTGGAGTCGATCCGGTGAAGGCGATCTTGGCAATGCGTTTACTGGTGGCCAGTGCTTCACCGGCTTCACGGCCGAAACCCTGAACGACGTTGAGCACGCCCGGCGGCAGCAGGTCGCCAATCAGTTCCATCAGTACGGTGATCGACAGCGGCGTCTGCTCGGCCGGCTTGAGCACGATGGCATTGCCCGCAGCCAGGGCCGGTGCGAGTTTCCAGGCACCCATCAGCAGCGGGAAGTTCCACGGGATGATCTGCCCGACCACACCCAGCGGCTCATGGAAGTGGTAAGCCACGGTGCCTTCATTGATCTCGGCGGTGCTGCCTTCCTGAGCGCGGATGCACCCGGCGTAGTAGCGGAAATGGTCAGCGGCCAGAGGCACGTCGGCGTTGAGGGTTTCGCGCACGGCCTTGCCGTTGTCCCAGGTCTCGGCCACGGCCAGCAGTTCGAGGTTGGCTTCGATGCGGTCGGCGATTTTCAACAGAATGTGCGAACGCTCCTGCACCGAGGTCTTGCCCCAGGCATCGGCAGCAGCGTGCGCAGCATCCAGCGCCTTGTTGATATCGGCGGCGTCAGAACGGGGGAACTCACCGATCACCGAACCATCCACCGGGCTGGTGTTGCTGAAGTACTGGCCACTCAGCGGGGCGACGAACTCACCATTGATGTAGTTGCCGTAGCGCGGTTTGAGGGTGATGACGGCGCCTGGCGTACCGGGTTTGGCGTAAAGCATGGGATTGACCTCTCTTGTTGGCGGAGCCTGCCCCCTGGGACGTGGAGCAGGTCATGGTTCGATCTTAGGAAGCGCCCTGCTCGACCGGTATGCGCCCATGGCACAAAACCTCTCGTCATTTGGTAGTAGAGCCATAAAGCGCGCCCCAGAGCCGCGTACCGCCCCGTTTCAGGGCAGCTGCCGGCTAAACGCGCGCCCATCGGCATCCACCCAACGCAGCAACAGTGGTGTCTGCCCGGCGGGCAGCAGCATCCTCCAGTAAGGGTTGGCCGCCAAACCCTCGAAAGGTTCGATGCGCAGCAGATTGCCGTGCGTCCCGCTGACCTCAAAATGTGTCGGCAAATGCCGGGGCAGCAGTTGACCATCCACGCTCGAACGCCGCCCGGTTTCCATCGGATGACGCAACAGGCTGCGCAACTCCAGACCGCGCCCCTGCGGCTCCAGCCAGGCCTGCAACGGCCCCAGGTTGCTGCCTGGCTGAGCGCTACTCGGCGACAGGCAACTGCTGTTCAACACCTCCACCGCCTGCGCCGCCAGCCACACACGCCCGCGCCCATCACGGGCCAGTACGATCAGTTGCTGACTGCGCGGCAGGCGCACACGGGTCGACAGACGCAGCGGCGCGTCCCAGGCCTGCACGTGCAGCGTGGCGATACGCGGATCGTCTTCAGCGCTGCGCAGCAGGCTCAGTGATAACGGGGGCTGGGCATCCTGCAGGGTCAGGTCAATGGCGACAAACGCGCCATCCTCGACCCAGGTCGGCACGTCCAGGCTCAACCCCTGGGTTTGCACCTCATGGCCCTGCAACCACTGCTCAACGCTGTGCTGTGCCTGCCCCCAGGGTTGCGCAGCCACAGGGCCGGCCAGCACCAGCAACACCAGCAGGCGCAGGGTCATGCCAGATGCCCCCAGGCATCCATGCAGATGCTCTGATACCAGGCATCGGCCAGTGCCGCTTCCTGAGCCCGCAACCCGGCAGGCGGCTGCAACGGGCTGAGCGTCAGGCTGCCTGGCAGCTCAACCAGGCGCTGCTCCTGAATGCCGTAATCAGCCGCAATCGACACCGCCTGGCCCGGTGCCAATGCGCTGTAACAGGTGTTGCGCCAGCTCGCGGTTGGCGGCTCCTGGCCGGCCAGATCTGCCAGCAAGGCCGCGACTGCCACCTTGGCCTGAGCATTGGCGCTGTAGGCTGACTTGGGCATGGGCGCGGCGATGCAGGCATCCCCCGCCACATAGATGTCACTGGCCTCGCGGGCTTGAAAGGTGGTCGGACGGATCGGTACCCAACCGCTGGCATCGACCAGGCCACTGCGAGCAGCGATTTCGGCAGCTTTCTGCGGTGGAATCAGGTTGATCACCGCCGCGCGATGGCGCTGACCAAACTCGCAGAGCAGCTCGCGCCGACCAGCATCGGCGCGCACAACACGGCCATCGCCAGCACGCCCAACCCACTCGATGCGCTCGCCATAAAGCGCCTGCCAACCCTGCTGAAACAGCGCCTGCTTGGAGAAACTGTCCTTGCTGTCGAGGATCAGCACCTTGCTGCGTGGCTTGGCCTGGCTCAGGTAATGGGCGATCAGGCTGGCCCGTTCATAGGGCCCTGGCGGGCAGCGATAGGGGTTGTCCGGTACGCTGATGATCACCAAGCCACCATCGTCCATGGCCTGCAGTTGCCGGCGCAGCAGAGCGGTTTGCGCGCCAGCCTGCCAGGCATGCGGCAGACGGCTGGCGGCATTGCGGTCGTAGCCCTCGATGGCCTGCCAATCCATGTCGATTCCGGGTGCCAGCAACACCCGGTCATAGCGCAGGCGCTGGCCGCCCTGCAGCACCACCTGCCGAGCCTGCAGGTCAATTTCCCGCGCCCGTTCGCGTACATGCAGCACCTGTTGCCGCTGCAAGGCACGGTAATCCTGACGCAGGCTGTCCAGCTCACGCAGCCCGGCGAGTACATGGTTGCTGAACGGGCAGGTATGAAAGTCAGACTTCGGCTCAATCAGCACCACGTCCAGCTGCTCGGCCTGACGCTTCAGGTAGCGCGCCGCCGTAGCACCGGCAAAACCGCCGCCGATCACCAGCACCCGCGCCCGGCCGACGCTGGCTTGCAGCGTCCCCGGCAACAGCCAGGGCAGCATGGCGGCCCCGGCGAGCAATTGACGACGTGTAAGGCCCTGCATGCTTCCCCCTGCACCGAAAAACTCTGTGCGCGAATAAAATCGCAACAGAGCCTATCTGCACGCTGAAGCACAGTCGTAAACCAGACCATGCTTCTTTGGTCGTGAGTCATTGACACCAAAGCATGAAAACAAAAACGGCCGGTCTAGACCGGCCATTCTGTACAGGCTATCCGCCAATCAACGTTTGGCGACCAGTTCCTTGGGCAGTTTGAAGGTCCAGAGCATGCCGCCCTGGTTGTAGTTCTTCACCCGCTTGGCCACTTCGCCGCCCCACAGCGGCACTGCACCACCCCAGCCTGAGAGCACCGAAACATACTGCTCGCCGTCCATCTCCCAGGTTACGGGCGAACCCAGCACGCCGGAGCCAGTCTGGAATTCCCAGACCTTCTCGCCGGTCTTGGCGTTGAAGGCCTGCAGGAAACCTTCCGGGTTGCCGGTGAACACCAGGTTGCCCTTGGTGGTCATCACCCCGCCCCACAGCGGCGCGTAGTTTTTCTGCCGCCAGACTTCCTTGCCGGTTTTCGGGTCGATGGCGCGCAGTACACCGATGTAGTCCTCGTTCAGCGGCTTGATGGTGAAGCCAGCACCAAGGTAGGCCGCCCCCTTCTTGTAGGCGATGTCCTCGTTCCAGATGTCCATGCCCCACTCGTTGGACGGCACGTAGAACAACCCGGTGTCCTGGCTGTAAGCCATCGGCATCCAGTTCTTCGCACCGAGGAAGGCGGGTGCAGAGAACACGCTCGTGCCCTTCTCCTTCGCGCTTGGCGAGCCGGGACGGTTGCTGTCGTCGTAGATCGGCCGGCCATTCTTGTCCAGACCCTTGGCCCAGGTGATCTTGTCGACAAAGGGGAAGCCGCGGATAAACTTGCCGTTGGTGCGGTCGAGCACGTAGAAGAAGCCGTTACGGTCAGCGGTGGCTGCAGCCTTGATAGTCTTGCCGCCATCCTGATAGTTGAAGGAGACCAACTCGTTGACACCGTCGAAGTCCCAACCGTCATGCGGAGTGGTCTGGAAGTGCCACTTGATGCTGCCATCGTCCGGGTTCAGCGCCAGGCGCGAAGACGAATAGAGGTTGTCGCCCGGGCGCAGGTGCGAGTTCCACGGCGCCGGGTTACCGGTGCCGAACAGCAGCAGGTTGGTTTCCGCGTCGTAGTAACCGCCCAGCCAGGGCGCGGCGCCACCGGTTTTCCACAGGTCGCCCGGCCAGGTCTTGCCGGCTTCACCACCGCTGATGCCGTTTTCAATCGCCTTGCCGTCCTTGTAGATGTAGCCCATGTGACCTTCCACGGTCGGGCGGCTCCACAGCAGTTCGCCGTTTTTCGGGTCGTAGGCTTCGATCTTGCCGACCACGCCGAATTCGCCACCGGACACCCCGGTGATAAGCTTGCCATTGACCACCAGCGGTGCCGCCGTGATCGAATAACCGGCCTTGTGATCCGCCACGTTCTTGCGCCAAACCACCTTGCCGGTGTCCTTGTGCAAAGCCACCAGTTTGGCGTCCAGGGTGCCGAAGATCACCAAATCGCCATACAGCGCCACGCCACGATTGATCACGTCGCAGCACGGACGAATGTCATCCGGCAGGCGTGCATCGTACTGCCACAGCTCGCGCCCAGTGCGGGCATCGACGGCAAACACCCGCGAGTAGGACGCGGTGACATACATCACGCCGTCCTTGATCAGCGGCTGTGCTTGCTGACCGCGCTGCTTCTCACCACCGAAGGACAGCGTCCATACCGGGCGCAGGTCCTTGATGTTGTCGGTGTTGAGTGTGGCCAGCGGGCTGTAGCGTTGGCCTTGCAGCCCCAGGCCGTTGGTGACGATCTGGCCGGTGGTGCTGGCGTCCTTGAGGATTTCCTCATCGGTCACCGCCAAGGCGGCGGCGGACGGCATCAGCATCGCCGCGCACAGCGCGGTAAGGAGGAAAGGCTGGCGAAGACCGGTGTGTTTCATTGCGGCTACCTCTGTGGGTTCATTGTTATCACCGGGAATTTTTCCCGATCTGCCACAGATTCTTGGCTGCCCAGCCTCGCCCAACAATTGAACGCAGTGCCGATTTAGCTACTCCCTTGGTAGCAATACCGCCCGTTTTACCCCCGGCCTGGCGCACCGGCCGCGCAGGCAATTTCCCCGTCTGCCTGCGTACCGGCACATGGCCTGGCCGACTTAAGTGCTAGCTCAGCCCCCTGAAAAGAGCATACCCAGCCCCCAGCCCAGCCGTTAGAAAGCTACTCCCCCACGCTAAGGAGCAAGCCATATGGGCTATACCACCCCACTCAGCCACCTGTTGTTGAGCTGCCTGCTGCTGGCAGGCCTGGGCAACCTTGCCCAGGCCGAGTCCATCAAGATCGGCCTCAACTACCCACGTACCGGCAATTACAAGGATGAAGGTCTGGAGCTGCGCCGTGGCGCATTGCTGGCCGTGGACGAGATCAACCAAGCAGGTGGCGTACTCGGCAAACCGCTGGAGCTGCTCAGCAAGAACACCAGCTCACAGGCCGACAAGGCCGCCAGCAATGTCGATTACTTCGCCAACCGGGGCGCACGTATGGTGTTTGGCGGAGCCACCAGCGAAGAGGCGATTGCCGCCGGGCAGCGCTCGCGTGAACGTGGCCTGCTGTATTTCGCCACCCTGAGCTATGCCAATGAAGTGACCGGCCAGGCCGGCCATCGCTATCTGTTCCGCGAGTCCAACAGCGCCTGGATGAGTGCGCGGGTACTGGGTGAATACCTGTCCTGGCATATGCCACGCCAGCGCTACCACTACATCATTGTCGATGACGCCTGGGGCCGCAGCATGGAAAACGCCCTGCGCCTGGCCACCAACAGCACCGACCGCGCCCGCCATGGCCGTACTGCGCTACCCAGTGGTCTGGTGCGCCGTGAGCAGTACCTGGCGGCGCTCAATAAAGCAGCCCGCAGCGAAGCAGATATCCTCGTGCTGGTGCTGCTCGGCGAGAACCTGCAGCGCAGCATGCGCATGGTGCACAACATGGGCCTCAAGCAACGTACACAGATCATCGTGCCCAACCTGACCAAGAGCGTTGTGCAGCAGGCCGGGCCGCTGGTGATGGAGGGCGTGATCGGCACCGAAGCCTGGACCTGGAACCTGCCCAGCCAGGACAACATCGCCCAGGGCCAGCAATTCGTTGAGCGCTACATCAGCGACTATCAGGAGTATCCCGGCAGCACCAGCGCCTCGGCCTACTCCATCGTCAGGCAGTGGGCCGATGCCGTGCAGCGCACGCAAAGCCTGGACAGCGAACGGCTGATCAGCACCCTGGAAGACCACAGTTACCAGTTGCTCAAGGGGCAGCAGCAGTGGCGCGCCTTCGACCATCAGAATGTGCAGAGCATCTATGCCGTACGGGTACGCAAGCGTGACGACGTGATGCTCGACCCGTTCAAGCAGCACTACTTCGACATCATCCATCATATGGACGGCGACCAGGCCGCGCCGAGCCAGGATGAGTGGCAGCAGGAACGTGGCGAGACCCTTACCCTGCAGTAAATCTGTGCGCGTGATGCTGCGCGGTTATCGATCCACCCGCTGCATCGCGGCCTGCTCATAACGCGGGTAGAGATGACTGACGCTGCGGATCAGCTCATAACGGCTGAGGCTGACACCGGCAAAGCGTTCGGGAATGGCGGTGCGGATCAGCTCGTTCATCTCCGCGCCCTGCTCGGCACCGCTGCGCATGACGCCGTCCAGCCAGCCGAGGTAATCACGCATCTGGACAAAGGGCGCAGCATCGGTTGCCAACGGGCCATGACCGGGCACGATCTGCTTCCAGGGCAGTTGTTGCAACTGGTCGAGATCCGCCAGCCAGGTGGCCAGCCCCGGCGTACCCGGTGTGGTCAGGGCACGCTGATAAAACACCAGATCACCGGCAAACAGCACGCCGCTCTGCACATCGAGAATCGCCAGATCGGCCCCGGTGTGGCCACTCAGGGCCAGCAGTTGCAACGTCCGCCCGCCTATCTCCAGCGCTCCTGGCTCAAGTGTCTCAGCGGGTAGCAGCACTTCAGTGCCACGCATCCAGTCGCCCACCAGACGGTACATGTTCTCCGCCATGGCATCGCCCTGTTCTGCCAGCAACGTGGTGGTGCCGGGCAAGGCGGCAATCGGCACATCGCTGAAGGCCTGATTGCCCAGCACATGGTCGGGGTGATGATGGGTCAGCATGACCTTGAGCAGCGGCTTGTCGGTAACAGCAGCAATCGCCTGGCGCATGGCTTCGCCGTAACGCCGCGACGGGCCGCTGTCGATCACCAGCACACCCTCGGCCGTGACGATAAACCCGGTGTTGACGATATTGCCGCCATTGGCCTGGGAGAAGTCGTCCGTGCTGCCTTCAAGCAGCCACACGCCATCGGCAATCTGTCGGGGCTGCAGGTTGTAGTTCAACGGATTGGCGTGCACACAGGCGCTGGCCAGCGCCGCCAGTATAAGTATCCAGCGCATAAGCACCTCGCGATGAAATGGGCAACGCCGTGCTGGGCTGCCCAGAGCAGAACCGCCGCTCAAGGCGTGAGACGGACCTCGCTGATCTGCACCAGCGGCTGACTGTCGGTAAAGTTCGGCAGATCGCCCATGATCCGTGCCGCGTGCGGGGCAAAGCGCTGCTCGAACACCGCCACGCTGTCAAAATACAGATGCCCCATGGCGATATAGGGCGCGGCCTGACCGGGCGTGGCGCTGGCCAGGCCCGCGTCCACGGCAATGCCCTGGCAGGCGCTGCGCAGGCATTCGCGAACGATCGCCATATGCTGCTCGCAGTAATAGGTCATGTCGAAACGCACGCCGGGGGTATTGGGGTACAGCACGCTGACTTTGATCATGGCAGGTCCTTGTGGCGTTCAGAGTTCGGCTTTGAATTCATTGCCGTTGTTGTCACGCAACCATAGCTCGGTCTCGACGTTGCCCTTTACATCCAGGCTGATAGTCGGATTTTCGCTGACGGCGGGAAACAGTTCGAGGCTGGCCAGAGTGTTACCGCTGCGATCACGCAACTGCGCCTGGTTGAGAAAGAATTCCGGGATGCCGCCTACCAGGCCGTTGTCCATCGGGTGGGCCACCTGCACGCGCAGGCGGTTGGCATCGGCCAGGACAAAGCGCTTGCCGAGCACCTCGCCCAGGTGTTCCTCCCAACCGGCCTGGGCGCGCACCACACTGGGGGCTGTGCAGCCGCCACCGGCAGCCTCGATCTGCGTCGAGCCAATATGCCAGAGCCCATCGCGGGTCAGCACCGCCACCCGCAGCGGCGTGGCCTGCTCCACTCGGATGCGGATAGCCAGCCGTGGCAACACCTGCTCGCCCGGCTGAAAATCGAAGATCTGTGGAATCGGATTGAGTTCGGCCCAGGCCAGCATGCGCACCACCTGACCGTCGAAGGCGCTGGCGTCGATCTGGATCGGCACCTGCCGCGCGTCCTCGGCAAACGGCGGCGCGCTGAGCTTGACCCGCTCATCGAAAACAAAGGCTTCGCCGTCCAGCAGACGCTCGTGGTAGTAGTCCCACATCACCGATGTGACCGGGTCGCGCTGGCTGCCCCAGCTGTCCCAGGGCACGGCAAACAGCGCCAGCAGTAGAAATGAACGCCAATCCAGTTCCATCCCACACCTCCCGGTGCCGTTAACCTGCCGCCCTACTCAACCTCCTGATACAACCCCGGCAACTCATAACGCAGGCCGTAGTGGCCATAGATGCGTTTGAGCTCCCCGGCGAGAATCAGCTCTTCGAGCTTTTCTTCCAGGGCATAGGCCAGCTGCCGGTTGCTTTCATGCACGGCCATACCGATGTCCCAGACCTGCTTGCCCATGTCCGGGTAAGCGTTTTCGGCCAGCGCCAGCTGCTCGTCGGCCGCCAGTTTGAGCTGCCAGTCGACCTCACCGCGCAACGCCATCACCGCATCCACTTCACCGGTTTTCATCGCCGCGAACGCTTGCTGAACATTGCCGTAGTGATGGGTCTGCTGGCTGAGCATGCCGTCTTTCACCGATGACAGATAAAAGGACGGCACGCTTTCCACCTCAACGCCAATGGGGTGGCGCTGAAACACCGCCACACTGGGCACCGCGTCCAGCCGGCGGCGGTCGAACGCCACCTGCCAGCGCTCACGTTGATACGGGCCGAACATCACCACCAGCTCGTTGACCAGCTCGCCGAACTCGTTGCTCTTGTAGGAAAACTCGCGGTCATAAGGCACGCGCAGCATCACATCGGCCAGTTCGTGCGGACGCAGGTAATGCCCGCGCCAGATGTAATCACGCAGGTCATCATCGAGCTTCTCGCCCGGCGGTGCCCAGATCACCTCAAGCCTGAGCCCCAGACCTGCGGCCAAAGCCTCGGCGACCTCATAGTCGACGCCACGGGATTTCCCATCCTGCTGAAAGCTGTAAGGCGCGAAATCCTGATACAGCGCTACCTTGAGCACACCGGACTCGACAATCGAGTCATAGCTGCGCACCTGCGCCTGCAGCGGCATACAGACCGCCAGCAGTGCAGAACACCACAGTCCCAGCCACGCCAGTCGCCGAGCCATGCCGACTACTCCTCGATGGCCACGCTCTCCAGGTAACTGCGCACGGCCCACAGCGCTTCCTGGCTGAGGTAGTCGGCCATTTTCGGCATATACACACGGCCATCACGCACGGCGCCGTTGATCACCCGCTCCTTGAACCACTCATCGCCGCTGATGCCGGCTTCGAGCAGGCGCAGGTCCGGGGCGATACCACCGGATTTGGCTTCCAGGCCATGGCACGCCGCGCAGTTCTGGTTGTAGGCCGAAGAACCAATTTCGATGGCGCGCGGGTTGTCCCGGTAGGGGTTCTCATCACGCCATTCTTCGCCCAGCGGCTCCAGACCGTCGGTCTTCACCGCCTGGGGCACCACATCGCCATGCGCCCAGAGGTTGGCCGAGAAGACCAACAGCAACAGAGCAAAACCGGTGTTCTTTTTAATTGTCATGTTCAAGGCCTCATCGAATGCACGCACACAGCTCGTACGGAGCTTGCTTGCGAGCATCTTAGAAACAGCGCCGCGCCCGCCGAATGCTGCTTTGGTGGCCCGCGACTAGTCCCTTGGTAGTAGGGCTTGCGACCCCATGACAGGTGGCTTTGGCAGCAAGGCTAAGTCATGTCCGGTTTGGGCATTCTTCCCGGCGCAGGCGGGAGTTTTTCCGTTTCGGCGCAATCCCCGTGGTTCCACTATCGGCTCGCCAGGTCGCCAACAGGGCAGTGCCTGCAACCTTCACCACCACGATGGGAAACCACAACCATGACAACAAGATCGTTACCCAGCATGCCGCGCCCCGTGGCACTTGCCGTCCACAGCCTGCTGCTGGCCGGTGGCCTGGCCTTGAGTGGCAGCGCCCTGGCCAAGAATGTCACCTGGGACGACATCGCCAACGACCACACCACCACCAACAACGTGCTGCAGTACGGCATGGGCACCAACGCCCAACGCTGGAGCCCGCTGGCCCAGGTCAACGACCAGAACGTGTTCAAACTGACGCCCGCCTGGTCGTTCTCCTTTGGCGACGAGAAACAGCGCGGCCAGGAGTCCCAGGCCATCGTCCATGACGGCGTGATCTACGTCACCGGCTCCTACTCGCGGGTATTCGCCCTCGATGCGAAAACCGGCAAACGCCTATGGACCTACAACCACCGCCTGCCAGACAACATTCGTCCGTGCTGCGACGTGGTCAACCGTGGCGCGGCCATCTACGGCGACAAGATCTACTTCGGCACCCTCGACGCCCGCGTCGTCGCGCTGAACAAAGACACCGGCAAAGTGGTGTGGAACAAGAAGTTCGGTGACCACGCCGTTGGCTACACCATGACGGGCGCGCCGACCCTGGTGAAAGACCAGAAGAGCGGCAAGACCCTGCTGATCCACGGCAGCTCCGGTGACGAATTCGGCGTGGTCGGCAAACTGTTTGCCCGCGACCCGGATACCGGCGAAGAAGTCTGGATGCGTCCGTTCGTCGAAGGCCACATGGGCCGTCTGAATGGCAAGGACAGCACCCCGACCGGCGACATCAAAGCCCCGTCCTGGCCGGATGACCCCAACCACCCAACCGGCAAAAAGGCCGCCTGGAGCCAAGGCGGTGGTGCACCGTGGCAGAGCGCCAGCTTCGACGCGGAAACCAACACCATCATCATCGGCGCTGGTAATCCGGCTCCATGGAACGGCTGGGCGCGTACCGCTGACGGTGGTGATCCGAAGGATTACGACAGCCTCTACACCTCCGGCCAGGTAGGCGTAGACCCGACCACCGGTGAAGTGAAGTGGTTCTACCAACACACCCCGAACGATGCCTGGGATTTCTCCGGCAACAACGAACTGGTGCTGTTCGACTACAAGGACAAGGCCGGTAAAACCGTCAAAGCTACCGCCCACGCCGACCGCAACGGTTTCTTCTATGTGGTCGACCGCGCCAACGGCAAGCTGCAGAACGCCTTCCCCTTCGTCGACAAGATCACCTGGGCCAGCCACATCGACCTGAAAACCGGTCGCCCGGTTGAGAACGAAGGCCAGCGCCCACCAAAACCGGAGCCAGGTGAAGCCAAAGGCAAATCGGTAGAAGTGTCGCCGCCATTCCTCGGTGGCAAAAACTGGAACCCGATGGCCTACAGCCAGGACACCGGCCTGTTCTACGTTCCGGCCAACCACTGGAAAGAGGACTACTGGGCCGAGGAAGCCAACTACAAGGCGGGCTCCGCTTACCTGGGCATGGGTTTCCGCATCAAGCGTCTGTACGAAGACCACGTCGGTATCCTGCGTGCAATGAACCCGACCACCGGCAAGGTCGTCTGGGAGCACAAGGAAAAACTGCCACTGTGGGCCGGCGTACTGGCGACCAAGGGCAACCTGGTGTTCACCGGCACCGGCGACGGCTACTTCAAGGCCTTCGACGCGAAGAACGGCAAGGAGCTGTGGAAGTTCCAGACCGGCACCGGAATCATCTCCCCGCCCATCACCTGGGAACAGGATGGCGAGCAGTACATCGGCGTAACCACCGGTTACGGCGGCGCAGTACCGCTGTGGGGTGGCGACATGGCCGAGCTGACCAAGCCGGTCGCGCAAGGCGGCTCGTTCTGGGTATTCAAGCTGCCAAGCTGGGATAACAAGACCGCACAACGCTGATCGCTACTCGCATGGCGCACCCTAGGGTGCGCCATGCGCATCCACTTTCGCGCTTCCAAGCAACCACCTGCGTTGCCCCCGTGGTGCGCACGGCGCACCCCACCCGAGGACTCGCCATGAATTACCTGCCTCTGCTTCTGCCCGTCGTACTGCTGACTCTGGGTACCGAACTGGTCAACGCCGATGAGGTGCTCACCGTCAACGGCTGCCGCATCGAAGCCGACAGCCAATGCCCCAACGCCAACCTGCAAGGTGCCAACCTGAGCAACCAGGACATGCGCCGCATGAACCTGGAAGGTGCCGACCTGCGTGGTGCCGATTTACGCCATAGCCGCCTGGACCTGGCCAATCTGGAAAAAGCCAACCTGCAAGGTGCCAACCTGACCCGTGCCAGCCTGCAACAAAGCCAGTTGCGCCTGGCCGACTTCAGCAACAGCACCCTGGTGGCCATCAACGGCTGGGCCATGTATGCCCAGGCGGCAAAGTTCAATCAAGCCGATATGCGCGCCGCCAACCTGGAATTCGCTCGCCTGTCTGCCGCCAAGCTGCACAATGCCAACCTGCAAGCGGCTAGCCTGGAAATGACCTGGCTCAGCAAGGCCGACCTCAAGGGCGCCGATCTCCAGGACGCCAACCTGCAAGAGGTCAAACTCTCCGGCTCCAACCTCGCCGACGCCGACCTGAGCGGCACGCGCACCCACTACGGCAACTTCCAGGGCGCCAATATGGAAGGCTGCACCGCCTGCCCCGATGGCTGGGACTGAGGCGTGACGCGATGCGGCCCGAGGTGGACAAGCTTCGCGTTGTCCACCCTACCCAATGCGTAGGGTGGATGACGCTTTCTTCATCCACCGCTGGCCAGGCTAGTTCCGAGCGACTCGCTGCTGGCCAAGCCAGCCCCGGACGGACGCAATCACGGCGTCGGTGCGGCTCTCGCCGGAGTCATCCCTGAACTTGTGATCGACGTTCTCGACCAGCAGGAAATCGACATTGCTCTTGCCCTCGCGGAGCTGCTCCGCCTGCTCGCGCGCCAGGCCAGGCGACACGCTTTCGTCGCGTTCCGCCTGGATGATCAGCAACGGTGCGTCGACCTGCTGCAAGGCGGAACGTTGGTCGAGGGTGAACATGCTCTTCCACCAGCGAAAGCCGTGGCCACTCATCCGCAGGTCCATCGTCTCGGCGTTCATCACGCTGTCCCGAAATCCCAGGAACCCGGCCTTAGCCTCGTCGAGCGCCGCCGGGGGAAGCTCGCGAGCCATGCTGTACAGAACGTCGTCGTGAAAGAACCGGCCACCCCCATTGAGGGTCACCAGCGCGCTGACGTCCTCGCGCCGAGAGGCGACCAGCGCCGCCACCACAGCACCTTCACTGCCCCCCAACAGCACCAGCTGCTCATAGCCGCGCTGCTCGGCCAAGGCGTCGATCACCTGCAAGTAGTCACGCGTTCTCTGTTCCGGCGAATCATGGCTGAAGTACGACTCGGGGCAGTCGGGGCTGTCCCCAGTCGGGTTCCAGGCAGCCGCACGGGTGAGCCCGTATTTCTCCACCGTCAGGACATCGGCCCCCTCGAGCAAGGTGGAGAACTGCTCGTTGATGACCGGGTTGTGCGCCACACTGTTGCAGTCCGAGCCCTGCATCAGCACCAGCAAAGCCCGATTGCCGTTGCCATCCAGGTAGTAAGTGATGGATGAACCATCCTCGCGCGGCAAAGCAGCGCTCTCGGCTGCAGAAGCGCCGCCGCTCGCCGCCAACACCAGCATGCAGAGTGCGGCAGGTATCCCTTTGTTCATGGCTATCTCCCTGATTGTCGAGCACGCCTCGTGCCATCACGGCCGGACCGCGGTCCGCAGCGTTGCTGCTGACGAGGCCTTCTAAGTCTGCCGCGGAATCTACAACGAATCGCTGCCTCGTGCCGAGCCAGTCGATTGCATGGAATTTCCGCTGAAGCGATCTCAGGCGCTCTCCAAGCCCACCCGCACCACGCCACTGTCGATGGCCAGATGCACCAGCTCGGCCTGGGAGCTGACCTGCAGTTTGCTCTTGAGCAAGGTCTGGTAATTGGACACGGTCTTGCCGCTGATACACAGCCGCTCGGCAATCTGCCGGCTGGGCATGCCTTTGGCCAGCATCACGAATATCTCGAACTCACGCTGGGTCATGCCGCGCAAACGCGGGTCACTGCTGCCCTCGCCCAGTGGATTACAGGCCAGGTGCGTGGCCAGGCTCTGCTCGATATAGGCATGCCCGGCAAGGGTGCGTTTAACCGCTTCAACCAGCACCTCGGGTGAGGAGGTCTTGGTCAGATAGCCCAGCGCACCGGCCTCCAGGGCCTGGCGCACCAAAGGCAGCTCATCATGCATGCTGAAGAACAGCACCCGCAGTTGCGGCAAACGCTGACGCAGCCGCCGGGTAGTTTCCAGGCCGCTGATCCCGGGCAGGCCGATATCCATGATGACCAGATTGGGGATTTCCTCCTGCACCATCTGCAGGGCCTGCTCGCCATCGCAGGCCTCGCGTACCTGCACCTCTGGCAACAAGGCCCGCAGCAGGCTGGCATAGCCCTGACGGACCACCGCGTGATCATCGACCAGCAGAATCTTCATAGTTCGGGCTCCGGCACTATCAGGGTCAGGCACAGTGCCCACCCCGCGTGAGGACGGCTGTGTACGCGCAGTACGGCACCCAGGCTGCGCGCACGCTCGTGAATCGAGCGCAGGCCAATACCGGGGCGCTGCGGCAGTTGCGCACCACAACCATTGTCACGAATAAACAGACGCAAACGCTGCCCCTGATAATGCAGGCGCACGCGCACTTCGCTGGCCTGGGCGTGCCTAGCGACGTTGGTCAGGGCCTCCTGCACCAGCCGGTACAGATGCGCCTTGGTCGGCAGTGGCAAACTTGGCAGCCGGCTGCTGAGCGAAACCTGGCACTGCACGCGCTGTGCGGCCTGCCAGTTATCAGCGAGCAGTTGCAGCGCCTCATCCAGTTCAAGGCGCTCCAGCACCACCGGGTAGAGATCACGGATCAAGGCGCGAAAACCGTCCTGCAAGCGCTGGCAGTGGTTGTCCAGATGCTGGGCGGTCAGGCGCACCTGCTCGGGCTGATCGGCCACCGCCTGCAACAGGCAGGCCTGGGCACGGATACCGCTGAGGTACTGGCCGAGGTCGTCATGCAGGGTCTGCCCAAGGCGGGTGCGCTCGCGCTCCTGCAAGGCCATCAGCGCCTGGGTCAGCTCGGTATTGTCGGCCTGTACCTGTTGCAGGGTGGTGGCCATGGCATTGAAATGCCCGGCCAGTTGCCGAGCTTCTGGCAGGCTGTGCGCCGGCAGACGCGCATCAAGCTGGCCCTGAGTCACCTGTTGCAGGCCGCCCAACAATTCATCCAGTACTCGCAGACCGCGGTGTACAGCCCAGCGAATCGCCACCAGGCTGATCAACAGCGCCAGCAGGCAGAGCAACAGCAGTTGCAGCAGCGAATCCCAGACTTCATCGATTTCATCCGCCGGATCGACGGCAATCTGCAACTGTCGGCCATCGGCCAGTTGCACGCGGCGCGGGCGGTGCTCAAGGGGAAACAGGCGCTGCCCCAGCCACTGTTCAAACGAGGCGTCTGGCGCGGCCGCAGACGCTGGTAGCCATTGCACCCGCACATGCCGCAGGTTGCCGGTCAGCCCGCTGTGCAGGCTGGCCGGGTCACGCTGAGCCGCTTCGTACAGGTATTCGACCACCGCCTCGGCAGCCTGCACCTCACGCTGTACATCCTCGCGGGCCTGGCGCAGCAGCAACGCCAGGCCCAGCACCGTGACCAGTGCAAAAAACAGCGTCACCAGCAGGTAGATGCGCCACAGAACGGACACGTTACTTGACCACGAAGTGACCGAGCATGCCCTTGCCTTCCAGGCCCTTGGCATAGAAACGGAACGTGCCGGGCTTGATCGGCACGAAGAAGATCTCCGCCTCACCGGCTTCCTCAAACTCCAGTTCGGTAAGGGTGATGGCCTTGATCTCGACACCACCAGCTTCGACCTTGCGCAGGTAGATCGAGGTGGCGAACTCGGGGGCCTGGAAAGCGTACTCCTTCAGCCCGCTGGCGATGATCTTCAGCTGATAGGCCTTGCCAGTTTCCAGCTGGTATTCGTTCTGCGACAGGCTGTAGTCGCTGGCTTCGCTGCCCAGCAGCAGATCCGGCAATTTCTCGGTGCGACGGGTCAGGTCGCCTGCCGCATAAATGTTGTCAAAACCGATCAGGCTGCTCAGCAGAATCAGCGCCAGGGCGAGTGTTTTGAGCGTGCTCATGGAGGGTACCTGTTGTTGTTTTATAGGATGGAATCATCCTAAAACGCTGGCGCACCCGCCGACTTACTACCTTGGTACTGGCGTACTGGTACTTTGGGCATATTTCCCGAATAGCGGGCTGTTCCTATGCTGGCGACACCTAGCCAGGAGTCGCCTCATGCCCCGGATCAGCCAATCGCTTATGCTCTGCGCCGCCGTGTTGTGCAGCCTGGCCACACCCTGCCTGGCCAGCTCGACAACCGACACGTTGCAGGTGCGCATTGCCTACCTGGGTTACACCCCGGCAACCGGCCCGTTACTGTCCAACGTCATCCCCGAGCCGGCAGATACCGGCCTGCGCGGGGCCGAACTGGCGATTGTCGACAGCAACAGCACCGGGCGTTTTCTCAAGCACAGTTACCAACTCGAAGTAGCCGAACGCAGTGATAACGACAGCTTGCTGATGGCTGCCCGTGAGCTGCATGCACAGGGCGTGCGCCTGTTCGTGGTTAACGCTCCGGCAGCGACCCTGCGCCAACTCAGCCAAGAGTTGCCCGACAGCTTGCTGCTCAATGCCGGCAGCGCTGACGACAGCCTGCGCCACAGTCAGTGCCTGAACAATGTGCTGCACACCCTGCCCAGCCGCGCCATGCTCGCCGATGCCCTGGCGCAGTTTCTCGCCGTGCGCAAATGGACGCGTTGGCTGCTGGTGACCGGCAGCACTGAGGACGATATTGCCTACGCCGCTGCGCTTAAACGCGCCGCCAAACGCTTCGGCCACAAGATCGTCGCCGAGAAGCCATGGAGCTTCGACAACGACCAGCGCCGCAGCGCACAGGCGGAAATGCCGCTGTTCACTCAGACCGCCGAATACGACGTGGTGCTGGTGGCCGACGAGCGTGGCGACTTTGGCGAGTACCTGCCCTACAACACCTGGTACCCGCGCCCGGTGGCCGGCACCCAAGGCCTGACCCCGACCGCCTGGCACAAGACCGTGGAAACCTTCGGTGCCGCGCAGTTGCAGAAACGCTTCGAGGCGCTGGCCGGGCGCTGGATGAACGACCGCGATTTCGCGGCCTGGATGGCCGTACGCAGCATCGCCACTGCCGTGACCAAATTACGCGCCAGCGAACCGCAGGCTATCCGCACGCTGGCACTGTCCGCCGAGTTGCCGCTGGATGGCTTCAAGGGCCGCAAGCTGAGCTTTCGCCCATGGAACGGTGAACTGCGCCAACCCATACCGCTGGTACAGCCACGCGCGCTGGTCAGCACCTCGCCACAGGACGGTTTTCTCCACCCCGACAACGAAATGGACAGCCTCGGCTATGACCGGCCGGAAGTGAACTGTGATCTGGCAGGTACCGCCAACTGATGGTGCACCGCTCGCACCATCTGCCGCCCAAGACAACAACAAGAGGATCAACCCCATGCGCCTAACTCACCTTGCCTGCGCCATTGCCCTTGGCCTGGCCAGCCACAGCATTCTGGCGGCTACCGCCTATGTATCCAACGAGAAAGACGACAGCATCAGCGTGATCGACCTGGACAGCCTTGAGGTCACCGCCACTCTTGAGGTGGGCATGCGCCCGCGCGGCCTGCTGTTGTCCAGTGACAACAAGCTGCTGTACATCTGCGCCAGCGACTCAGACCGCGTGCAGGTGATGGACCTGGTCACCCGCACCATCATCAAGGAACTGCCCTCGGGCGCCGACCCCGAGCAGTTCGCCCTGCACCCCAACGACCGCTGGCTGTATATCTCCAACGAGGACGATGCGCTGGTGACCGTGGTCGACACCCAGAGTGACGAGGTGCTGGCGCAAATCGACGTCGGCGTCGAGCCGGAAGGCATGGCCGTCAGCCCCGATGGCAAATGGGCGGTCAACACCAGCGAAACCACCAACATGCTGCACTGGATCGACACCAGCACCCAGCAGTTGGTGGACAACACCCTGGTCGATCAACGCCCACGCCATGTCGAATTCGACAAGACCGGCAAACGCCTGTGGGCCTCGGCCGAGATCGGCGGCACGGTCAGCGTGATCGACGTCGCCAGTCGACAGATCGAAAAAGTACTGACCTTCCAGATCAAGGGCGTACACCCGGACAAAGTGCAGCCGGTAGGGGTCAAGCTGAGTGACGACGGCAAGTACGCCTTTGTCGCCCTCGGCCCAGCCAACCATGTGGCCGTGGTCGATGCCAAAACCTATGAAGTGCTCGATTACCTGCTGGTCGGTCGGCGCGTCTGGCACATGGCGTTCACTCCGGATCAGAAGCGCCTGTTGACCACCAACGGGGTCAGCGGTGATGTGTCGGTGATCGACGTCGACAGCCTCAAGGTGACCAAGTCGATCAAGGTCGGCCGCTACCCCTGGGGCGTGGTCGTCACACCATGAGTGCGCTGCAGGTACAGGGCGTGAGTTTCGCCTACGGCCCACGCCAGGCCTTGCAGGAGGTCAGTTTCAATATCGCGCAGGGCAGCTTCAGCGCATTGCTTGGGCCTAACGGTGCGGGTAAATCAACACTGATCGCCCTGCTCACCCGGCTCTACGACCTACAGCACGGCGACATTTACATCTTCGGCCACAGCCTGCGCCGTGAACCACGCCAGGCGCTGCGCCAATTGGGTGTGGTGTTCCAGCAGAGCACCCTGGACCTCGATCTTTCGGTGCAGCAGAACCTCGCCTACCACGCCGCACTGCATGGCCTGGGCAAACGCGAAGCAGCGGCGCGCATCGACGAAGAACTGACTCGCCAGCAACTCGGCGAACGCCGCCACGAGAAGATCCGCGCGCTGAATGGCGGCCACCGCCGCCGCGTCGAGATTGCCCGCGCCCTGCTGCACCGACCACGCCTGCTGCTGCTTGATGAAGCCAGCGCTGGCCTCGATCCGGCCAGCCGTCTGGCACTGAATCAGCATGTGCGCACGCTGTGCAGCGAACAGCAACTGGCGGTGCTGTGGACCACCCACCTGCTCGATGAAATAGCGCCAGGCGACGACCTGCTGGTTCTCAACCGCAGCCGCCTGGTCGCCCAGGGCCCTGCCGGCGAACTGGGTGATGATCTGGCCGCCAGCTTCAACCGACTCACTGCGCCAGCACCACAACCGATGGAGGTTGGTCGATGAATGCCTACTGGTATTGCCTGCAAGGCATCGTGCAACGCGAATGGCTGCGCTTCGTGCTGCAGCGCAGCCGCTTCTTCAGCGCCCTGGTGCGGCCATTGCTGTGGCTGTTGGTGTTCGCCGCTGGCTTTCGCGCGGCGCTGGGCATCGCCATCATCGCGCCCTACGACACCTACATCACCTACGAAACCTATATCGTGCCGGGGCTGGCCTGCATGATCCTGCTGTTCAACGGCATGCAGGGCTCACTGTCGATGGTCTACGACCGCGAAATGGGCAGCATGCGCGTGTTGCTGACCAGCCCACTGCCACGGGCCTTTCTGCTTGCCAGCAAACTGCTGGCGATTGCTCTGATCTCACTGCTGCAGGTGTATGCCTTTCTCGCCATTGCCTGGTTCTACGGCGTGCAACCGCCCGTCTGGGGCCTGCTCGCTGCGCTGCCGGCGCTGCTGCTGGTGGCGCTGTTGCTCAGCGCCCTCGGCCTGCTGCTGTCCAATGGCATCCGCCAGTTGGAGAATTTCGCCGGGGTGATGAATTTCGTCATCTTTCCGCTGTTTTTCCTTTCCTCGGCGCTCTATCCGTTGTGGAAGATGCGCGAGGCCAGCGAGTGGCTGTACTGGCTGTGCGCCCTCAATCCCTTCACCCATGCCGTGGAGCTGGTGCGCTTTGCCCTCTACCAGCGCTTCAGCCCACTGGCTCTGGCCGTATGCCTGGGCCTGACCCTGCTGTTCGCAGCGCTCGCAGTGCTGACCTTCAACCCGCAGCATGCAGCCCTGCGCAAAGGCAGCTAGGCATATCAGGCACCACGCATATCTACTACTTTGGTACTGGTTTTCATCTCCAACGTAGAATTCCCAAAGCATCGGCATTGCCCTGTAATAGACCGATAAAAAGAACCGAGAACAAAGGCGATGAAACACTGGCCAAAGGCCCTGATAGTGATTGCCAGCCTGCTACCGACCAGCGCCGTACTGGCCGATACCCCGTTGTTTTCTGCCGATGGCTACCGCCTCAGCCATTACCGCAGCCCCACACCGCTGACCCACGAACACGCACACACCCTGGACACCGCTGCCCTGCAGCAGTTGCTGCGTGAACAGCCTGGCACTCGGCTGATCGATGTTTATCGCCAGCAATGGCTGCACGGCCAGTTCATCGAGGATGAAGTGCACGCCAACCTGCCTAACAGCCTGTGGCTGGCCAATACCGGCGACGGTGAGCTGAGTCCGCAGTGGCAGAATTACTTCCAGCGCAGCCTGGCCCAGGCCAGCCAGGGCAATCGCGCCTGGCCGCTGGTGTTCTACTGCCGCTCCGACTGCTGGCTGGGCTGGAATGCGGTAAAACGCGCCCATCATCTGGGTTACACCAACCTGTACTGGTACCGTGACGGCATCGACGCCTGGCAACAGGCCGGCCTGCCCCTAATACCCGCACAACCGCTGCCCTTGCTGCGTTAAACCATGCGTTACGGCTGCAACCCCACCATAATCAAAACAACGAGGTGATAAGGCCATGTACAAAATTCTGATTGCCGATGACCACCCGCTGTTTCGCGAAGCCATCCACAACGTCATCAGCGACGGCTTCCCCGGCAGCAACATCATGGAAACCGCCGATCTCGATAGCGCCCTGGCACTGACCCAGGAGCACGACGACCTCGACCTGATCCTGCTTGACCTGAACATGCCCGGCATGCACGGCCTGGGCGGGCTGATCAACCTGCGCAACGAAGCACCGACCATTCCGGTGGTGATCGTCTCGGCCGAGCAGGACAAACAGATCGTCCTGCAGGCCATCACCTACGGCGCGGTCGGTTTTATTACCAAGTCCTCGCCACGGGCGCAGATGACCGATGCCATCCAGCAGATCCTCAACGGCAACGTCTACCTGCCGCCGGACATCATTCGCACACAGAAAAGCGGCTCGCAGCGCAGTCACGCCGACCACCACAGTTTCCCCCCAGAACTGCTGCAAGCGCTGACCCGCAAGCAGTTGCTGGTGCTCGAACGCATGACCAAAGGCGAGTCCAACAAACAGATCGCCTACAGCCTGGACATCGCCGAAACCACGGTGAAGGCCCACGTCTCGGCGATTCTGCGCAAGCTCAATGTGCACAACCGGGTACAGGCGATTCTCTCCGCTGGCGACATCGACTTCGCGGCTTATCTGCGCCGCTGACCCGCTGTGCGCACAGCGCACCCTACGCCTTCAGGCTAACTCGCGTAGGGTGCGCGGCTACTCCCGCCGCTCCAGCAAGTGACTCATCGCCGTTTTCAGCTTCATCGGCCGCACCGGTTTGTGCATCAGGGTGTGGCCCAGCTCGCGCATCTGCTGCTTGAGTTCGTTGCTGTAGTTGGCGGTGATCATCAGTGCGGGCAAGGGTGAGCTACGCCGGGCGTTGATCTGCGCCACGGCATCCACACCGTTATGGTCGTCATCAAGGTGATAGTCGGCGATCAACAGGTCGGCATCGGCGTGGAAGTTGTCGACCTGGCGTGCCAGGTCCTCTTCGGACAAGGCCGTCACCACCTGACAGCCCCAGGCTTCCAGCAGCGTACGCATGCCGGCACAGATGGCGGCATCGTTATCCAGCACCCAGATGCGTGAACCACTGAGCCGCTCCACCAGCGGGTTGGGCGCGTCCTGCACGATACGGGCACGCGGCGCGAGGCTGGTCAGCGGCACTTCGATGGCGAACATCGAACCCTTGCCCTGGCGCGAGGCCACGCGAATGCGGTGGCCAAGCATGCGGGCGATCTTCTCGACAATCGCCAGGCCCAAGCCCAGGCCACGGTCCTGCTTGCGGTGGCTGACATCGCCGCGTTTGAATTCCTGGAAGATCTCGCCGAGCTTGTCATCGGCGATGCCGATACCGGTGTCCCATACTTCGATCGACAGGCTTTGTCGCCGCCGCCGACAACCCAGCAGGATGCGCCCGCTGGAGGTGTAACGGATGGCATTGCTGAGCAGGTTGCGCAGAATCCGCGCGAGTAACTGAATATCGCTGCGCACCAGTGCCGAACTGGGGATGAAGTCCAGGCGCAGACCTTCGCTGCCGGCGATCTGGTGGTATTCTGCGGCCAGGTTTTCCAGCAGTTCGCCGACCGCGAACGGAGCGATATCCGGCTTGATCACCCCGGCGTCGAGCTTGGAAATATCCACCAGGGTGCCGAGCAGGCTTTCCACATCTTCCAGCGAGTTGCTGACATTGCGCACCAGGGCAGCACTGCCGGCAAGGTCGCGTTTTTCCAGCAGCGCACTGGTAAACAGCCGCGCCGCATTGAGCGGCTGCAACAGGTCATGGCTGACGGCGGCTAGAAACTTGGTTTTCGACAGGTTGGCCTGCTCCGCCTCGCCTTTGGCCTCACGCAGACGGGCTTCCATCTGCGTGCGCTCATCGATCTCGCGGCGCAGCTGGGTGTTCAGATCGGTCAGTTCGGCAGTGCGTTCACGCACCCGCTGCTCCAGGTGCTGGTAGGCCTGATGCAGGGCTTCGGCGGTACGCCGGCGTTCGGTGATGTCGCGGATCAGCACGAATATGCCGACCACCTCGCCGCTGGCCTGGCGGTTGGGCACATAGGAACGCAGCATGTAGCGCTCCTGACCATGGTGATTGGTTTCGGCAAATTCAAAGGTCACGCTTTCGCCAGACAGCGCCCGCTCAATAAACGGCTCCAGCCGCCGGCAATGCTCTTCGCTGTGCACCACCCGCAGGCTTTGCCCGAGCATCGCGTCACGGGGCCAGCAGTACCACTCCTCGTAAACCTTGTTGGTGAACTGGTAGACCAGATCCGCCGTGAGGTAAGCGATCAGCGCGGGCACATGGTCGGTGATCAGGCGAATCCAGCGCTCGCTTTCGCTCAGCGCCTTGGCATGACGGTGGCGCTCGGTGATGTCAGTGAAGGTGTTGACGAAGCCGCCAGTGGGCAGCGGATGGGTGCGCACCTCCAGCATGCGCCCATCGAACAGGCACAACTCCAGTTCCGCAATCAGCCGGCCGTTGGCATCGCGGCTGGCCGGCGTCAGCAGTTCCAGCTCGCTCTCAGCCATTACCTCGGCAAACGGCCGGTGGGCACTGATCGGGGCCAGGCCACAGAGGTCGAGAAAACGATGGTTCCACAACTCCAGCTGGCCCTCGGCATTGACCATGGCCATGCCTTGGGAGAGGTTGTCCATGGCCCGTTGCAACAGCCGCGACTTCTGCGCCAGGGCTTGCTCGCGGCGCATGGTTTCGTTGAGTTTGACCTCGGTGATGTCGGTGTAGAGGATCACCAGCCCGCCCTCGCGAGTCGGCCGTTCGCTAACCTGCACCCAGCGCCCGTCTTGCAGGCGGTAGAGCATGTTGTCGTCGCGATTGCCGCGCTGCTCCTCGACCACCAGGCCGGTGCTCTTGCTTAGGCGCTTGATCTCGGTCAGGCGCGTACCGGGGGTGATCCGCGCCCGGCTGCCAGCCCAGAACGACTTGAAGCGGCTGTTGAACAGCACGATGCGCTGCTCGCGATCAAACAGCACGAAGGCATCGGAAATACTTTCGATGGCATCGATCAGGTGCTGGTGAGCCGTCTCCGCCCGCAGACGCGCGTCGCTGAGCAACTGGTTGCTGGATTTAAGCTCGGCCATGGCCTGGTTGAGGGCATCGGTGCGCTCGCGCACCTGCTCGGCCAGCACCACCGAATGCTGGAACGCGGCGTAGGCATCATCACCGCGCGAATGCACCGACTCGACCCGCTCGATCAGGGCGCTGTTGATCTGCCGGAGTTTGCCATTCTGCCGTTCCAGTTCCAGGCAACGGGCTTGCAGCTCGGCCACATCAACCGCGACCGGGACGGCCAATGGCAACTCCGGTAAAGGTCTGGTTGATGTGCATGCCATTGAACTGCTCTCCGTAGGTATTGAAGCCGATCACGTTCTGGCTGCGCAGAAAGGCCGACACCGGCTCGACCCCGTCGCGCCCTTCGATTTCCAGACGGCGCAGAAAGCAGTCGCAGCCAATCGTCAGCAGCAATGGCCCAAGCCGTTCACGCAGGCCGTCGAACACCCCTTGCAGGTCAGGCAGCAATGGGCCGGGCTGCATGGCGGTGAGCACGATGCCGTTCTCTACCGCGCAATAGAAGGTCAGGCTGAGGTCATCGTTGACCCGCTGGATGGAGCGCACGTAGTACTGGCAACCAATGCGCACGGCCAGTGGATGGGCGGCAAACAGGCGATGGTCGAGGGCCTCCAGCGGCACGCCGATCAGCTCGGCATACTCCAGCGCTGCTGGCGCGGCATTGAGCTCATAGACCCGCCGGCTGGTGCTGTCGGCACGAGTTACCACCAGCTTCTCGTCACGCGGCAGAATGTGATGGGTACTGAACACCTCGAAATCCAGCCAGGTATTGAACAGCACCACCACCGCCGCGCCGGTATGGAATTCGCCGTTGTAGTAGACGTGGGTGTGGGTCAGGTGATTGTCGTCGCCGGCCGACCCGCCAAAGTGTGGAATGCTGCCAAAGGCCGCGCTCAACGCGCCAAGCACCACTTCCTCGCGGCTGGACAGACCATCGAGCAGGGTCAGGGCGAAACTGTGGCCCTTGATAGTGGCCAGCTCATTGTTGCGGCAATCACTGACCAGGCGCTCAACCAGCTGTTGCGCATCGATCAGACTGAAGCGCTCCATCTCGTCGATCAGCGCGCTGGCAATCGAAAAGCTGCGGTGGTCGAAGCCGATGGCGCTGACGCAACCACGGTCATAGCCCTGGGCGGTGATCTCCCCCGCACTGGTGCAGCCCACCAGGTTGATCCCGCCAAAGTATTGATCCAGGGCTTCGCCCAGGCTCTGCAGGTCGTATTCCGCCGAGCAGAAGAACAGTACAAAGCCAAGGTGTGGGTGGATCAGCTGACGGGCCAATTCCTGCGCCACCAGCTCGACATCCGTGGCGTTGGCAGTGGCGGTCACCACACCTTCGGTATGCGTATGCGGCATAGCGGCCCCCATGAGAAACACGGTAATTACTGGGGTTATTCTACGAAGCGGCTCCACTGCCCCACATGCCACTTGAGTAGCGCAGGACTAGTTCCTAAGTAGCGGGCCAGAACAACAGTGTCAGCACCAGCAGGCCGCTGTAGAAGCCGATCTCAAGGGTTTCACTGAGCGGCTGAATACGCCGCAGAGCCCCGTAGATATGGACGATGATCATCATCACGGCCACGGCGGCGAGCACCTCGAAAGTCGTGTGAATAGCCTCGCCAGTCAACGCGGCGCGCAACATCAAGGCTTCAACAATCAGGATAAAAGCCCCCAGGCAGCGCCCGAAATACACCGCCAGGTGGGTGTGACTGGGCAGCGTCCAGCCCATCAAACGGGCCCAGACCAGCGGGATGCAGAAAATCGGTAACGCAAAGACCAGGGTGGTCGCCAGGGTCAGCCACAGCAGGAATTGCTGGGCATGCGCACTCCATAAGCCGAGCATGGTGTCGTCCTTGGTGTCAGATAAGGGTTACAGGCAACGCATTAGCACGAGTGGCAATGCGAGCAGTACGCTGCTGCAGGGCAGCAGAATCAGCAGTGCATCCAGGGGCATGGCAACCTCCAGGTAAAAGCCGGGCAGGTCTGCCCGGCCTGTGCTGCATGCTTACCAGCTGAGAACGGCACCCACCGCGAAGGTGTTGGTGTCCTCACCCAGACCGCTGCCCTCGGCGGCATCGATCTCGTACTGGTTGTACTCGGCCACCAGTTTGAGGTTGTCGTTGATAGTGCGGAAATAGGCGATGCCGCGAGTCTCGTAGTCGGCGGCAGTACCCAGGCCATTGCCGTCATCCTCGGTTTTGCCGTAGGACAGCGCCACGCGGTTTTTGCCGAAGGTGTAGGAGCCCTGCAGCAGGTAGCCTTCGCTGTCGATCTCGCGCAGCGTGGCTTCACCGGCATTGTTGGTGAAGAACGGGTTGATCCCTTCAGCCTGGAAACCCGACGCGGTGACCGAGAAACCGGCCATCTTCGCCTGCACGCCATAACCCAGGCCTTGCGAGGTCACGCTGTCGACGGCCTTGTCGGTGTTATCGGAGGTCTGGTAAGCGCCGTTGAGCCAGGAGTAGATGGTCGCGCCGCCCACATCGAACTGGTAGCTGACCTCGGACTCGAAGCGCGGCTCTTCCTGGTAGGACTTACCCACGGCGCTGTCATCGTTGGTGTCCACCGGGTCCATGATGCCCACTGCCACACGCAGGCCTTCTGCCAGATTGTTGTTGCGGTAGGTGATTTGCGACGTCGGGAACGGATACGGGTAGCCGGTGCCAATGTTGCCGAACGATACGCCGTTGCCATCCACCAGGCCCAGGGTGTCGCTGACGTTGCCATAACCGGCCAACAGTTCGTCCAGAAAGATGTTCGAGCGCGAGAACAGGCCGAAGTCCTTACCCACCAGCACCTCGCCCCACTCCGGGCTGGAAACGGTGCCGTAGAACTGACGCACGTCGATAGCGGTATCGGTGCCGTTGGTTTCGCTGTCGTTGATGGTGACCCAGAACGACGAACGCCCGCCGAGTTTCAGGCCATCGATCTGCTTGCCAAAGTTGAAGCCAATCCAGTTGGGCAGAAAGCCCATTTTCACCCGCGACTGGCGACGGTCAAACTGCTCGCCTTCACGGTCGACATCGCTATTCACATAGAAGGCGTTGATATAGCCATCGGTGGAAAAGGTGGTTTCGTCCTGGTCATACAGGACGATCTCGGCAGCTGCATGTTGTGCTGTCGCCATGGCGACGGCAGCAGCCAGGGTCAGGGGCAGAAATCGGGTGCTGGCGATCTTGTTGTTGTTCATAACACTCTCCGCTGGATGGGACGACCGGCAACGGTCAGTCGGGTCGGAGGCGATTATCGAAAAGCCCTGATAGCGGCCATACGCTGCCATGGCCTTGATTGCCTGCTGCTTTGGCGCGTCCTGGAAGCGCTGTCGGAACGGTGTACGACCGCCACTCCCAAAGACCCTGCCCGCAAGGATGCCCACCCAAGGTCGTAGACGGACTAAGCCCTGCCCAGATGAACAATGGCGGCATGGCTGCGGGTGAGAAATGCATGGACGCGAACCGATCAGTCCGCAAATGGACTGAACCCAAAGGGTGCGCAAACGTTGAGAAAGGAAGATGGCGAGAAACAGCCCTTAGATGTGAGCGGGCGCGGGCTCGTTGCTCAGCACGTACCAGCCCGCGGAAGCCTCAAGCAGCGTCTGCTGAGCCTGCTGCACGGCCTCCAGGCTGAGCGACTGCAACGCCTGTTGCACGGCCTCACCATGATCATCTGCAAGACCGGCCAGGTGCGCCAGCCAGGCCTGCTCGGCCAGCCCGTCACAGCTACGCACCTGCCACTGGCCACGCAGTGCAGTAATCGACGCAGCCAATGCAGCCTGATCCAGCCCAGCCAGCCAAGCACTGCGCGCCTGCAGAAAAGCCTGAATGTGCTGCAGAATTTCTGCGGCCTTGCACCCCGGTGATTGCACACCGAACAGCAACCCACGTCGCCCCTGGATCTGCCGGTAACTGCAGAACACCGCATACCCCAGTTGCAACTCACTGCGCAGACGCTGGTAGAACGCGCCCTGGTGCAGATGCGCCAACATCCGCCAGCAGGCCTCGCTGGCAGGCAACTCATTCACTTGCGGACAGAACAACAGCAGCGCACTGTCCCCGGGCGCAGCTCGCATTCGCCAGTGCAAGCCAGATTGCAGCGAGGCGACGGGCACAGACGGCCAGGGCACAGAGGTACTGAACAGGTGTTCGATCCGTAGCTGATCCGGACGATCCAGCCCTACCCCAAAAGCTTCGATGCGTACCCGGCGATAACGCTGTTGCAGCGTGGCAGTCACCTCGCCCGCAAACACTTGTGCTTGCTCCTGAATCAGCTCGGCGGACGCCGCCAACAGCTGGCGAATCGGCATGCTCGGCGCCTCAGCAACCTCAAGCGCCGACCACTGCGCCGGCGTAGGCTGCAACAGCGCCGGCATCAACAAGCCAACCGCCGCGGGGATCAACCTGGCGCTGCCTTGCACACGCACGCTCAGGCTGGCGGCCTCTGCTTCCAGGCTCAGGCTGATACCGACGTGATGCAGATGCTGGGTCACGGCCCGCAAAGCTGTATGTGCCAGGTTGAGCAATACGTTCGCCCCCAATGGCTCAGCAAAACAGCAACGCGCCTGCCACACCGCCATGGCAGCCGCCGGTACTGCGTAATCAACCGGCGTCGCTAGCCAGCGACACGCGGCGGGCACGGCAAGCTTCACCGTCGGCAACTCGACCGCTGCCAGCAAGGGGTTGCGTGCCGGCAACTGCCAACGACCATGCAGCACTGGCAGCGGCAGCGCCGGCTCAGCACGCATCTTCAAGGGGAAACCCGCACCAGGCCAGGGTGGCATCTCGCGCTCATCCACCAGCAGCACACAACGGCGCTGCGGCTCTTGCAACTGCTGCAACAGCTGGCAAATCGCCCCGCCCTCATCAGGCACAGGGGCTTGCCAGTCACGGGCCAACGCCAGTGGCGTCATGCCACACAGGCGCAGCTGGCGAGTCTGCTGATACGCCTCATGCCAAGCCAGAGGATCGGCCTGCGCGCTGACAAAGGCCAACCAATCAAGCAGCAATGCCACCGCCTCATCCGGGGTAACACCACCGCGCACACTCAACAGCAGCAAGGCTTGTCCGGCATGGCAGTACAAAACCCGGGCACTCGCCACCTCGCCCAATCCACGCTCACGCATGCTGGCATTCAAGCCTGCCGGCGTTTCATCCAGCAGCCAGCCGATTAACCAGTCCAAGGCGCTGTCCGCGCGGGTTTCAGGCAACTCCAGGGCAAACCCATGATGCAAAGTGGCGGTTGCATCCGGCAGGTTCAGCCGCAGTCGTTCCGTGCGCAGCGGCAACAGTGGCGCCGGTCGACTGCGCACGACTGCCTGCGCCTGGGGCAGTAGCGCCCCATAGCGTTGCGACAAAGCTGTGAGTTCCACCAGTGACAGCGGCGCAACAATGCTCAACTGGCAGTTGCCCGCGTGATAGAACGCCTGATGAAAAGCCCGTAGCGCCTGCTGGAACGCTGCATCAGTGAGCGGCAACGTGTCACGGTTGCCCGCCTGAAACACAGCGCAACGATGCCCTTCGGCCAGGGCCTGCCCCAGCGCAGCGCCAAGCAAGGTGTCGACATCCTGGCTACGGGCAATGAATTCGGCATGCACCACGTCTCGCTCGCGCAGTTGCTCGGCCTCATCCAGCAGCGGCCGGACCAGCATGTCCAACAGCCGCACCAGCGCCTCTTCCAGATAATCGGCCGGCACCTCACAGAAATACTCGGTGTAATGCGCCTGCGTGGTGGCATTCACCTGGCCGCCGCACGCCTGCACAAAGGGCATCAGACGTTGCTCAGCGGCAAACCCGGCGCTGCCAAGAAACAGTAGATGTTCCAAAAAATGCGCCAGCCCCGGATACGCCAACGGCTCATCATGACTACCCGCATTCACCCGCACACACAGCCCCACCCGGCTTGCCCAGGGCTGACTGAACAGACGCACCGCCAGGCCGTTCTCAAGCGTCAGGCACAGCGGTTGCAGGCCACGATGGATGGGGCAATCAGGCAGTTCGGACATAGCGGACAACGCCATAGGCGCACAATCAAGCACGCAGCATCGACCGCTAAAAGCAGCGGCACAATTGTTCTTTGGGAGTAATTCTGCACAACACTAAGCTGGGGATAACGCCGCGCAATGAAGGGATCAGGACCCTGCTAGACAGCTCGACTGCCTGGCAGTAGCTTCTAGGCTCATTTGCACGCGTTCACTCCGGACGCTTAATCCGCTATCTCCTGGCCACCCGCATGCAGACTCGCAAAAACCTCCTAAGCCTCGTGCTGCTGCTAGCCCCGATTGTGGTGCTGGCAGCCGAGCCGATCCTCACTGCCAGCACCGAAACGCACAGCCCGGATGAGCGCATACCCGCCCAGGAAATCGTCGAGGCCATGCTGCAAACAGCACAACCTGACGACCTCGAAAGCCTGGCCAGCTGCGCCACCGAGCAGGGACTGACAGCGACGCAGACCGGCTCACTGTTTCGCAGCGTGGCTCTCCCCCGCCTGAACGCAACAGAGCGCGTTCACTTCCTGCGTCCGGCGTTACAACCCTACTGTTTCACCTTCTATGGCGCTCACCTGTTCCGTTACTGGCTGATCACCGAACGCGAGCAGGCCGGCGCAAAGCACTACGCCGTACTCTGGAGCGGCATCGGTGACGCCTTCGAAGTCTTGCCAGCTATCACTTATGGCCAGTACGCCATCCGTGAAACGAACTGCACGGCAACGGCTTGCCGCACCCGAGAGTTGCGCTTCAACGGCCAGGCCTACAGCGACGCCCACTGCACCCGCACAGCGTTTGATAAGAGCGGTAAGGAAATCACCCGTGACGAACCTTGCTTATGAAGCCCTCGCCCACTCCTGGCAACGCGCCTGGAGCCAGCTCGGCCTGCACGCACCGGATGGCCTGTTTGAACGACTGTTGGCTGCATATAACGAGCCGCACCGCCGCTACCACACGCAGCAACACCTGGCGGAATGCCTCGCACATTTAACCGCAGCCTACAGCCTGGCCAGCGAACCCGGAGAGGTCGAACTCGCCCTGTGGTTTCACGATGCAATCTACGCCCTGCGCGGCACCGACAATGAACAACGCAGCGCCGACTGGGCGGTAAAAGAACTTGCAGCATGCGGCGCCACTGCCGCCACACAGGCGCGCATTCACGCCCTGATCATGGCGACCTGCCATAACGCAGTACCCAGCGACCCTGATCAACAACTGCTGGTGGATATCGACCTGGCCATACTGGGCGCCGCCCCCGCACGCTTCAGCGAATACGACCGACAAGTGCGTGAGGAATACAGCTGGGTACCCGGCCTGCTCTACCGCATCAAACGCAAAGCTGTGCTCAAACACTTTTTACGCCGTGAGCGTCTCTACAACACAGACCACTTTCAGGAACGCTACCAGGATCAGGCCAGAATTAACCTAAAGACCGCAATTGGATAAATACTGATCGACCTAGCCAAATCCCACCCTGCTCACCGCCTTTGATCCCAAGCATCTGAAAGTATGTGAAAAATTTCAAACCGGAGGTTCGCCAAACGCACTTCAGCTGTTATCATGCGCGTCGCCACGGGAAGATGCCGGAGTGGCCGAACGGGACGGATTCGAAATCCGTTGTATCAGCGATGGTACCTAGGGTTCAAATCCCTATCTTCCCGCCATATTGCAGTATCAAAGCCCCTAACTTTGTAGCGAAGTCAGGGGCTTTTTCGTTTCAGACCTTTAAATAAATGCCGCATGCCTGATTCAAGCGTCACCCACAAAAAAGGGGCACCGCAGTGCCCCTCCATGTCGCTATAGCCAATTCTTCGAAACGGCTAGACCGTCAAACGCGTCAAAGCCTCGCGGTACTTGTCGGCAGTTTTCTGGGCGACGTCAGCTGGCACTGCCGGGGCTGGTGGTTCTTTGTTCCAGCCGGTGGATTCGAGCCAGTCACGGACAAACTGTTTGTCGAAGCTTGGCGGGTTCTTGCCTTCTTCGTAGCTGTCCGCCGGCCAGAAGCGACTGGAGTCCGGAGTCAGGGCTTCGTCCATCAGGGTCAGGGTGCCGTCTTCATCCAAGCCGAATTCGAACTTGGTGTCGGCGATGATAATGCCGCGGGTGGCTGCGTATTCGACCGCTGCGCTGTAGAGGGCAATGGCGGTGTCGCGCACTTTGGCGGCCAGTTCGGCGCCGATGATCGCTTCGCACTGTTCAAAGCTGATGTTCTCGTCGTGGTCGCCTACGGCGGCCTTGGTCGAGGGGGTGAAAATTGGCTGCGGCAGTTTGGCCGCCTCCTTGAGGCCCGCGGGCAGCTGAATACCGCAGACAGTGCCGCTCTTCTGGTATTCCTTCCAACCAGAGCCGACGATATAGCCACGTACGATGGCCTCTACCGCGACCGGCTTAAGGCGCTTGGCGACTACCGCACGGCCTTCAACCAGCGGCAGCTCGGCGGCCGGGACGATGTCTTCAACCTTGTCGCCGGTGAAGTGGTTCGGCACCAGGTGATCCAGCTTGGCAAACCAGAAATTGGAGATGGCGGTGAGGATCTTGCCCTTGTCCGGGATCGGCTCGTTGAGGATCACGTCGAATGCCGAAAGGCGGTCGGTGGCGACCATCAGCATGCGTTTGTCGTCGATCTCGTATAGATCACGGACTTTGCCCGAATAGATTTTCTTCAGGCTAAGGGTGGTGGCTGTGCTCATGTCGGAATTTTCGCCTCTGGTAAACAAAACAGGCGAAACCCGCCGGGTTTCGCCTATTGGTAGTGCCGGTGCAGCAGTTGCCTGCTATCAGCCAAGGTTTTCCTGGATCAGGTCAAGCACCTTGCGCGCCACGTCGGCGGGAGCAATGGTGTTGAGGTCTTTTTCCACGGTGACCTGCACGCTGTCGCCAACGGCGCTCAGGCGTACCTGATAGCGTTCGGCGCGGGCTTCGATTTCTTCCTTGCTTGGCTCGCTACCGAAGACCTTGCCAAAGAAGCCTGGTTTGTCGTCTGGCTTCTGCGCACGCTCGGCCAGGTTGATGTAGTACACGCCCAGGCTGCGGTTGATGTCGTCGATACGTACATCTGCCATTTCCAGTGAGCGACCGACACCCGACCAGGCACGGTCGAAGTCTGCGCCCAGGCTCAACACCGGGTTGCCGTTGCCATCTTCCGACAAGCTGACGCGGTTGGGCGCGTCAAAGTCGCGCGCGGCCAGCAGCGATACCGAACCGCCCTGCTCGGCGCTGCGCGCCAGGGTCACGAGCATTTCATCGAGCAGTGCAGCATCCAGGCTTGGGTTGCTGCTGCGGTTGGTGAACGCGACATCGGCCGTGCTGCCTGCTGGACGCTCGGCGCTGACCACGAAGATTTCGCTGGTATTGCGCTGCACGCCTGGCTCGATACGCACGCGCACGCGGGTTTCGGCATCTGGATTGACGCCGGAAACACGGCTGCTCAGACGACGCGCCATGGATTCGGACAAAGCATCAAAACGCTGCCAGGCGGTGCTGAACTCACCGGTCTGCGGACGCTCTTCGGCAATCTGGAAACCATTATCCGCAAAGAACTGACGCGCTACAGGCCAGACTTCAGCCGGTACACGCTGCGCCACAACCCAGCGCGACTCGCCGCTCTTCTGCAGGCTGAATTCGCTGGCATTGCTGGCGACGGCCAGGGCTTGCGGGCGCGGCACGATAAACTCACCGGTATCGGTGGTGGTAGCAACCTGCTGTGGCACAGGCAACAGCGGGTCGATACGCTTGGCGTCAACGTTTGCAGGTATTTGCATCGGAGCCGTCTGGCGCGCTTCGAGGTAGTCGCTGCCACGGTCACGGAAGTAGCCGTTTTCGCCATAGATCCAGCCGCAACCGCTGGTGCCCGCGATGATCAGGGCCAGTGCAGAAAGTCCGGTGAGTCGCTTCATGCGTAGTAATTCCTCAATTAAACCAATACGCCGGACTGGCGCAGGGCCTGACGCAGCGGTTCATGACAACGCGGGCTGAGCCAGGTCAACGGCAGACGGATGCCGTCTGGCATCAAACCCATTTCGTGCAGAGCCCATTTCACCGGAATCGGATTGGATTCGATAAAAAGTGCCTTATGCAGCGGCATCAGACGGTCGTTGATGGCACGCGCGATGGCAGCTTCACCGCGCATGGCAGCGGCGCACAGATCGCTCATGGCGCGCGGGGCGACGTTGGCGGTTACCGAGATATTGCCTTTGCCGCCCATCAGCATCAGCTCGACGGCAGTGGCGTCGTCGCCGGAGTAGACGAGGAAATCCTTGCCTACGCGATCCAACACTTCCTGGCCGCGTTGCAGGTCGCCAGTGGCTTCCTTGATACCGATGATGTTGTCGATCTTGGCCAGACGCTCGACAGTTTCCGGCAGCATGTCGCAGACCGTACGGCCCGGCACGTTGTAGAGAATCTGCGGAATGGCAACCGACTCGGCGATGTGGCGGAAGTGCAGGTACAGGCCTTCCTGAGTCGGCTTGTTGTAATACGGGGTGACCAGCAGGCAGGCGTCAGCGCCAACCTCTTTGGCGGCGCGGGTCAGCTCGACCGATTCGCGGGTGGAGTTGCCACCGGTGCCGGCGATAACCGGAATGCGCCCGGCAACCTGATCGACCACGCGGCGGATCACTTCTACGTGCTCACCCACGTCCAGCGTGGCGGACTCACCCGTGGTGCCGACCGCGACGATGGCGTTGGTGCCCTCTTGCAGGTGGAAATCCACCAGTTTGCTCAAGGCCTGCCAATCAAGACCACCTTGCGCATCCATGGGCGTAACCAGTGCCACCATACTGCCCGCAATCATGCAACCGCTCCTGCCGGAAAAAGAGAGCCGTAATGGTACTGGGGCCACCTGCCTTGCACAAGCGAAGTACCGCGGCAACGCGTATACAATCTTTCTCAGGCAAACGCGGCACATTCCACATCGCCAAGCCCCGCCGGCATTCCCCTGAGCGGTGCTTTTCGCTACCCTTCCGGCTTTGATCGACACTGTACAAACAGGTCGACCGCTTATCGTTTAGGAAGGCTGCATGTCCACCCCCCCAGTTCGCGAACAATTCCTGCTTATCAGCGCCCTTGGCCCTAACGCCATGGAGCTGACCAATGTGCTCTGCCGTACCAGCCATGAGAACCGTTGCGCCGTGGTCAGCACCCGCCTGAGCCGTCATGGCGAGTACAGCGCGCTGGTCTTGCAGATATCCGGCAGCTGGGACGCGCTGGCGCGCCTGGAGTCGAGCCTGCCGGCACTGGCCAAGAAGCACAGCTTTTCGGTCAATGTGATCCGCAGCTCGGCATCAGAAAGCCGTCCACAGGCCCTGCCCTATGTGGCCTATGTCAGCTCGGCCTACCGCCCGGACATTCTTAATGAGCTGTGCCAGTTCTTTCTCGACCACCATGTCGAACTGGAAAACCTTACCTGTGACACCTACCTGGCCCCACAGACCGGCGGCACAATGCTCAATGCCACGCTGACCGTGACCCTGCCCGCCGGCACGCAGATCAGCTGGTTGCGCGATCAGTTCCTCGATTTCGCCGATGCGCTGAACCTCGACGCGCTAATTGAACCCTGGCGTCCACAGAATCCATAAGGAGCATTTTATGGCCGTAGCACTCGACACCCCGGTTGCAGATTTTCAGGCAGAGGCCACCAGCGGTCAGACCATCAAGCTGTCCGCACTCAAAGGCCAGCAAGTGGTGATCTACTTCTACCCGAAGGACAGCACCCCCGGCTGCACCACCGAAGGTCAGGGCTTTCGTGATCACTACCCGGCGTTTCAGGCGGCCAACACCTTGGTGTTTGGCGTATCCCGAGACGGCATGAAGTCCCATGAGAACTTCAAGTGCAAGCAGGAATTCCCCTTCGAGCTGATTTCCGACAAGGACGAGGCCGTGTGCCGGCTGTTCGACGTAATCAAGCTGAAGAAGCTCTACGGCAAGGAGTACCTGGGCGTCGATCGCAGCACCTTTCTGATCGACAAAGACGGCGTACTACGTCAGGAATGGCGCGGCGTAAAAGTACCCGGCCATGTAGAAGCGGTACTGGCCGCTGCTCAGGCACTGCACAAGGCCTGACAGTCAGCAAATAAAAAGCCGGTCAATCGACCGGCTTTTTTCTGCCTGCAACTTACGCGGCTTCAAGTGGCTCGCTGCGCGGCCAGGCATCGATCACCGCCTTGAACAGGGTGGCCAAGGGAATGGCAAAGAACACTCCCCAGAATCCCCACATACCGCCAAACAGCAGTACGGCACAGATAATCGCCACCGGGTGCAGGTTGACCGCCTCGGAAAACAACAACGGCACCAATACGTTGCCATCCAGCGCCTGGATAATCCCGTAGACCACCATGAGGTAGATGAACTGGTCACCAAAGCCCCATTGAAACAGCCCAATCAGCGCCACCGGCACTGTCACCACCACCGCGCCGATGTAAGGCACGACCACCGACAAACCCACCAGCAAGGCGAGCAACGCCGCGTAGTTGAGGCCTAGATAAGCAAAGGCGATGTAGGTGACCACTCCGCAAATGATGATTTCAATGACCTTGCCACGGATGTAGTTGGCGATCTGCTTGTTCATCTCTTCAGCCACCTGAGTGATCAGCGTCCGTTCGCTCGGCAGATAACCACGAAACCATGCACCGATCAGCTCACGATCCTTGAGAAAGAAGAACACCAGAATCGGCACAAGCACCAGGTAGATCATGATGCTGACCAGCATCGGCAAGCTGGAAAGAGAGAACGACAGAGCCCACTGACCAAACTTGCCCGCCTCACCGCGCACGCCCTCGATCAGCTGCAGCACTTGCGCGTCAGTAATCAGCGTCGGGTAACGCTCCGGCAACAACAGAAACAGCGACTGCCACTCACCCAGCATGCGCGGCAGCTCGTTGAACAGGGTGCTCAACTGCTGCCAGAGCAGCGGCATCAACACCAGCAGAAACAGACCGAGCAGGCTCATAAACAGGGTAAAGACCAACCACACGGCCAGCACCTGCGGCAAGCGCAGGCGCTCAAGGGCATTGACCAGCCCCTGCATCAGAAACGCCAGCACCAAACCCGTCAGCACTGGAGCCAGCATGCCGCCCAGGGTCAGGATCGCAGCGAAGCCCACCACCAGCAGCAAGCCCAGCACCACAGCCTGCTCATCTGAGAAGTAGCGATGCAACCAATTCTGTAACACTTTGAACATCGGTATTCCTCAACCAAGCACTCAGCTGAAACTACGCCTTGCGCAACCAGTAGCGGTACACGCCGCCGTCAACGTCTTCACGCAGCAGACTATGCCCCGCCAGGCTGGCAAAGGCACGAAAATCCCGCTGCGAGCCAGCATCAGTGGCTTCCACCTTGAGCACAGCGCCACTGGCCAAGCGATTAAGCTCCAGCTTGGCCTTGAGCAAAGGCAGTGGGCAGTTGAGGCCGCAGGCATCCAGGTGCGCATCGAAGTCTTCGGCACGCCATTGCGTATCAGTCATTTATCTACTCCAGGAAGGCGGCAAGGATAACCAAGGCCGCACAACCCTGGCCAGCACTGCTGCCTGGCAGCTACAGTAGCGCCTTTGTTCGACACGAGCTTTGTGCATGAGCCTTCTGCGCCCTACCCTGTTGACGCTAACCTGCCTGCTGGCACCCCCCGGCATGGCCAGTGACCTGCCGTCCCTTGGCGACGCCAGTTCCGCCATCGTATCGCCACAACAAGAACACCAACTCGGCCGCGCCTGGCTGAGCCTGGTCCGTGGCCAGGTCAGCCAGCTCGACGATCCGCAACTCAAGGATTTCGTCGAAACCAGCGTCTACCGCCTGAGTGAAACCAGTCAGCTGCAGGACCGGCGCCTGGAATTCGTGCTGCTCAACAGCCCGCAAATCAACGCCTTTGCCGCGCCAGGCGGGATTGTTGGGGTCAACGGCGGGTTGTTCCTGTATGCCCAGACAGAAGCCGAATACGCCTCGGTCATGGCCCACGAACTGGCGCACTTGTCGCAGCGCCACTTCGCCCGCGGCCTGGAAGCGCAGCAACGCATGCAACTGCCGGTAATGGCCGGTCTGCTCGCCGGTATCGTGGCAGCGGCAGCTGGCGCCGGCGATTTGGGCATTGCGGCCATCGCCTCGACCCAGGCAGCGGCCATGCAAGAGCAGCGGCGCTTCTCACGGCAGAACGAGCAGGAGGCCGACCGCATCGGCTTGGTCAACCTGGAAAAAGCCGGCTTTGACCCACGCGCCATGCCCAGCATGTTCGAGCGCCTGATGCGTCAGTACCGCTATGATCGCCGACCGCCTGAATTCCTGCTGACCCACCCGGTATCGGAATCGCGCATCGCCGACACCCGAAACCGTGCCGAGCAATACAAAGCCGCCGGCATCACCGACAGCGTGCGTTACCAACTGATGCGCGCGCGGGTGCAACTGATCTATGAAGAAACCCCAGGCGTCGCTGCCAAGCGCTTTCGCAACATGCTCGACGAAAATCCGCAGATGGAAGCCGCACGTTACGGCCTGGCAATTGCGCAGATCAAAAGCGGCCAGCACAAAGACGCCCGCGAAACCCTGCAGCCACTGCTCGCCGGTGCCCCCAACGATGTCAGCTACAACCTCGCCCAGGTTGAACTGGACATGGCTGCCAACCGCCTGGGCGATGCTCAGAGCCGCATCACCCGCCTGCTATCGCTGTATCCAAGCAACTACCCGGTCAACCAGGCGCATATCGATCTGCTGATGAAACAGAGCCGCACCCAGGAAGCCGAACGTGCGCTCGATGGCCTACTGAAGACTCGCGGCAAGGACCCTGACATCTGGTATCAAGTGGCCGAAGTGCGCGGCCTGGTCGGCAATACCATCGGCCTGCATCAGGCACGCGGCGAGTTTTTCGCCCTGGTTGGCGACTACAACCAGGCCCTGGAGCAACTCGACTTCGCCAAACGTCGCGCCAGCAACAACTTTCAACTGGCCTCACGTATCGACGCCAGACAGCGCGAGCTGATGGAAGAAAAACGCATCATCGAGCAGATGCTGCGCTAGAAATGTCCGTGCTAAAAAAGAAAAAGCCAGGCAAATGCCTGGCTTTTTTATGCAGCTCGCTTAGGCGTTGCCGCTCAGTTTGAGCCGCGCGGCCTGAGTGAAATCCAGCATGCGTTTGAGCGGCTTGATCGCCTTGGGTATCAGCGCCGGGTCAACAAATATCTCGTTACTGCCCTCACGCAGGCACTCCAGGGTGCGCTGCAGGGTGTTCATCGCCATCCATGGACAGTGCGCACAACTGCGGCACGCGGCGCCGTTACCGGCGGTCGGGGCGGCGACAAACTCCTTATCCGGACACAGCTGCTGCATCTTGTAAAAGATCCCAGCATCGGTGGCGACGATAAAGGTCTTGTTCGGCAGACGCTGCGCTGCAGCGATCAGCTGACTGGTGGAACCCACCGCATCGGCCAGTTCGATCACCGCTGTTGGCGATTCAGGATGCACCAACACCGCCGCATCCGGGTACAGGGCTTTCATGTCCGCCAATTGCTTGGCCTTGAACTCTTCATGGACGATGCAGGCGCCGTCCCACAGCAGCATGTCGGCACCGGTCTTGTTCTGGATATAGCGCCCCAGGTGCTGATCCGGTGCCCAGATGATGCTTTCACCGTTATCCATCAGGTGTTCGACGATCTCCACGGCGCAGCTGGACGTCACCACCCAGTCGGCACGCGCTTTAACCGCTGCCGAGGTATTGGCGTACACCACCACGGTGCGCTGCGGATGCTGATCACAGAACGCCGAGAACTCCTCCACCGGGCAACCCAGATCCAGCGAGCAGGTCGCCTCAAGCGTCGGCATCAGCACGCGCTTTTCCGGATTAAGGATTTTCGCCGTCTCGCCCATAAATTTGACGCCCGCCACCAGCACCGTCTGCGCCGGATGCTGATTACCAAATCGGGCCATTTCCAGGGAGTCGGAGACGCAGCCACCGGTCTCTTCCGCCAGCGCCTGCAACACCGGGTCGCAGTAATAGTGAGCCACCAGCACGGCGTTCTGCTTTTTCAGCTCGGCAGCGATCTCAGCACGGTAAAACGCCTCCTGCTCGGGCGTCAGCGACTTGGGTTGCTTGGCATCTAGGTGGGCTTGTACCAGCAGGCGTTCGGAAATCTGGGTCATGTCATCAGGCTCTGAATATGCTCTCAGTGCGGCGAGTATACCCGCCTGGATGACGCCGCAGCAGGCAGCGTGCAACCCCGCGCAGGCGCTAAAAACTACAGACACAAAAAAGCCCGAAAACTCCGCAAAGCAGAACTTTCAGGCTTCTCATACCTTCAATGAAGGTCAATATGGTGGGTCGTGTAGGATTCGAACCTACGACCAATTGGTTAAAAGCCAACTGCTCTACCAACTGAGCTAACGACCCGATGCGGAGCGCATGATACTGATTTAATTCATAAATTCAACAGTTCATGGCGAATTTTTTAGAAATAGCGGGTTGGATCAGCCAGGCCAGCCGCACTGAAGCCCGCAGCCCGCAGACGACAGCTGTCACACTTGCCACAGGCACGCCCCTGCTCATCGGCCTGGTAACAGGATACGGTCAACGCATAATCAACCCCCTGCCGCACACCAGCCTGGACAATCTCAGCTTTGCTCATGTTCTGCAGCGGCGCCTGGATCCGAAAGCCCTGCCCCTCGACGCCCGCCTTGGTCGCCAGGTTGGCCATACGCTCGAAGGCTTCGATAAATTCAGGACGGCAATCCGGGTAACCGGAGTAGTCCACGGCATTGACCCCGATAAAAATATCGCGAGCGCCCAGCACCTCGGCCCAGCCCAAAGCCAGGGAGAGGAAGACCGTATTACGCGCCGGCACATAGGTCACCGGAATGCCTTCAGTGGGGCCTTCCGGCACTTCGATAGCCGCATCAGTCAGCGCAGAGCCGCCCATACCATTGAGGTTCAGACCAATAACCTTATGTTCGACCACACCCAGCTGCCGAGCCACCAGTTCGGCCGCCTGCAGCTCGGAGCGATGGCGCTGGCCATAATCAAAGCTCATGGTGTAACAGCTGTAACCCTCGGCTTTGGCCAGGGCCACCACAGTGGCCGAGTCAAGGCCTCCTGAAAGAAGAATGACTGCTTTTTTCGTGCTCATATCAGTGTCCCGGCTCATCGTTCCAGAGAATCTTGTGCAGCTGCATCTGCAGGCGTACGGGCAGGTTGTCGGCAATGATCCACTCGGCCAGCGAGCGCGCATCCAGCTCATGGTGACTGGGCGACATCAGCACTTCGCTGACACGCGCATCCAGGCGGTACTGGATCAGCTTGCTCACCGCCCAGTCATAGTCCTCACGCGAGCAGATAACAAACTTGACCTGATCGTTCGGCGTAAGCAGCTCGATGTTCTCGTAGCGATTGCGCGCCACTTCAGCCGAACCCGGAGTCTTCAGGTCGAGCACCTTGCTCACCCGCGCGTCGACCGACGACACATCCAGAGCCCCGCTGGTTTCCAGCGACACCTCATAGCCGGCATCACACAGACGCTTGAGCAGGGCGATGCAATTGGGTTGCGCCAATGGTTCGCCGCCCGTCACGCAGACATAGCGCGGCTTGTAGCCGGCCACCTGATCGACAATGGCATCCAGCGACATGATTTCGCCGCCGCTAAAGGCATAAGCGGTGTCGCAGTATTGGCAACGCAGAGGACAGCCGGTCAGGCGAACGAACACCGTCGGCAAGCCGGCGGTGCGCGTCTCGCCCTGCAGCGAGTAGAAAATCTCGGTAATGCGCAGGGTTTCTTGCATATCAGCCACGGGCGTGACAGCTAAACAGGCTGTCCGCCTCCGTTGCGGGAAAAGGGGCGCGGATTGTATACGAAAAAATTTCCGGGAGAAATTTTTAACGTTGCGCAGCAACGGCCCGCAGGGTGGCCGCCAGGGATGGCTGGCCATAAAAAACTTGTCGCACAGCAGCAGCTACAGGGTTGCTGTCAGAAAAAGCAGCAATAAAAAACCCGCGCCAGGCGCGGGTTTCTTGACGGCAACTCAGCTTACGGCAAGCGCTGTAAATCGCGCTGCGCCAGTTGCGCAGCCGAACTGCCTGGGTACTGCGCAATAACCTGCTGCAGAATACCCTTGGCCTTGTCGCTATTGCCCAGTCGCTGCTCAACGTCCGCCAGCTTGAACAGCGAGTCCGGTACCTTGGCGTGGCTAGGATAGGTCTGGCTGACCCGTGCAAAAGCCTGGCCTGCCCCCTGCAGATCGCCCTGCGCCAGATTCACCTCACCCAGCCAGTACTGCGCATTACCGGCGTACTGACTGTTGGGGTATTTACGCAGGAAGGCTGCAAAAGCCTGGCTGGCTTTATCGAAGTCCTTGGCCTTGATCAAATCAAAGGCAGCTTCGTAGAACAGCTTTTCCTTGGCCGGATCGGCAGGCTCGCTGCTGGCCGGCGCTTGTGCCTGACCCGTCACCGGAGGGGTCGGCGTACCGTTGGCATTGATCACGCCAGCGGTTGAAGAATTCGGGTTGACTGCAGCACCTGCTGCACCACCACTCAGACGCTTATCAAGATCCTGATAACGCTCCAGGCTTTCTTGTTTAAGACGCTGAATCTCGTTCTGTTGCTCTTCCAGCGTACCGCGCAGTTGCGCGATCTCTTCCTGCATCTGCTGCAACTGGTTGAACAGCATGCCCTGCGCCGAGACAGGAGCCGCAGCCCCTGCCCCGGCGTAGGTGCCGGACGTACCATAACCAGCTGGCGGGTAACTGCTGCCGTAACCGGCATTGTTATCCACCACGGGAACCTCAGCCACAGCCGCAAGCGGCAGGCTGAGCGCCAAAACGGTTAAAGCACGACGGCACGTACGCATATCGAATTACTTACGCAGTTCGACGCGACGGTTTTGAGCCCAGGAAGACTCGTCGTTGCCAGTGGCAACCGGACGCTCTTCACCATAGGAAACCAGTTCCAGTTGAGCCGGGGAAACGCCCTGCAGTACCAGGTAACGCTGTACAGCTTTGGCGCGACGCTCGCCCAGAGCCATGTTGTACTCACGGGTACCGCGCTCGTCAGCGTGGCCTTCCAGAACTACGCGAGCGCCGTTGCCTTGCAGGTCACGGGCGTGCACGTCCAGAGCGCGCATGGCCTCTGGCTTCAGGTCGGAGCTGTCGTATTCGAAGTAGAAGGTGGTGATAGCGCGCAGAGCAGCTTCTTCGCTCAGGCTACCATCAACAGCGCCAGTGTTGGCACCGTAACCAGCGTTAGGATCAACAGCGCCTTCGCCAGCAGCGTCGCCGCCTTTCGAGGAGCAACCAACTGCGACGGCCAGAGCCAGGCTCAGGGCAGCAAACTTACCGAATTTCAGCATTTCCATCATGTAACTCCTAATGAACCCCAGTGTGTTAAGCAGTATTTCAAACAACAACGGTGTAGCGCCGCATCAGTTCAGGTAAGGGGACCAAGAAGGCTCTCGAACTTCGCCTTGAGCGGTAGGAAGAGGGAGCCTGACGCGACCATTGGTGGACGCTAATACCAAGACTCCCCGACCCTGCTGGCGGGTGGCGTAGATTACCATGGTGCCATTGGGCGCAACAGTGGGCGACTCATCCAGACTGGTGTCTGAAAGTATCCGCAAATTGCCGCGCTGCAGGTCTTGTGCCGCCACCTTGAACACGGTGTAACCATCCTGGCGATGGATCATGACCAGGGTCTTTTCATCAGCGGAAAGTTTCGGGTTAGCGTTGTAGTTACCGATAAAGGTCACACGCTCTGCCGAACCACCATTGATGTTGGTTTTATAGATCTGCGGCTTACCGGAACGATCCGAGGTGAAGTACAGGGTCTGACCGTCCTTACCCCAGAATGGTTCGGTATCGATCGATGGCTGATTGGTGACACGGCGCAGCTGGCGAGTGCCCATGTCCATCACGTAGATTTCCGGGTTGCCGTCACGCGACAGCACGAACGCCAGGCGGTTACCGTCCGGCGACCAGGCTGGCGCGCCATTGAGGCCTTCGAAGTTGGTGATCTGCTCGCGGCGACCAGTATCGATGTGCTGCACGAAAATACGCGGACGCTTCTGCTCGAACGAAACGTAGGCAATGCGACGGCCATCGGGGGCAAAGGACGGCGACAGAATCGGCTCACGCGACTGCAGCAGGGTTACTGCGCGCGCGCCGTCATAGTCGGAGCGCTGCAAGGTGTAGCGCGTGTTGTTAACGCCGAAACGCTCAGCCGTCACATAGAGCATGCGCGTGGAAAACGCACCCTTGACGCCGGTGAGCTTCTCGAAGGACTGGTCAGCAATGTGGTGCGCCATATCACGCAGTTGATCAACGCCGCCGCCTACGCTGCCAGTCATAACCTGCTGCTGGGTGGTGACGTTGAACAGGGCAAACTGCACCTGCAGACGACCGGCATTAGGCACAATGCTGCCCACCAGCACGTATTGCGCGCCCAGAGCCTGCCAATCGCGGTAGATCACTTCAGCCGCCTGAGTTGGCAGGCTGATCATATTCTGCCGAGGAATTGGCTCGAATACGCCGGAGTTGCGCAGGTCGCTGCCGATAATGTCTGCCATGTCTTCAGGCAGCACATTGCCGCCCTGCCAGCCAAACGGCACCACGGCGATGGGCGTGGCACGATCAGTGCCACTGCTGATCACCAACGGATCAGCAGCCTGAACGGTACCGACCAGCATGGCCAGACCGAGCAGAACAATACGCATCAGGGTATTCACAGACCTAAATCCTCCGGTTTGAAGACAGCGCGACGCTGCCGGTAAAGGCGATCAAAAGTAGCGCGGTCCAGTTGTTGCATTTCAGCGATACGTCCGACGTTACGCACCGCTTGCACGGCCGAGTTATCAAATGGCGAATCACCGCTGGAGCGCGTCACACTGGCATTGGTAATGGTGCCATCGGGCAGCATTTCGATCAGCACTTCTACGCTCATGCCATTACGCGCTGATGGCGGTCGCCGCCATTGCTGGCTGACCAGCATAACAATCAGATCATCCAGGCTGCCGGCCACTTCATCACCGACCGTATCAGCGATTGCCTGCTGACGACCCACATCCTCAGACAGCAACTCAGCCAACGCAGCAGCCTTCTTGTCTTCTACTGCCTTACGCTGGGCTGCCTCTGCGGCCTTTTTCTTGGCGTCATCGGCAGCCTTTTTCTTCGCCGCTTCGGCGGCAGCTTTCTTCTTCGCTTCTTCTGCAGCTTTTTTCTTGGCGTCTTCAGCGGCCTTTTTCTTTGCCGCCTCATCTGCCGCTTTCTTCTTGGCGACATCCGCGAGTTTTTTCTGCTCTGCGGCTTTCTTGTCAGCTTCCGCCTTTTTTGCAGCTTCTGCTTTCTGAGCTTCCTGGGCTTTCTTTTGTTCCGCTGCCTTGGCCGCTACTTTTTCCTGCTCGGCTTTTTTCTGTTCAAGCTGCTCGGTCTCATAAACCGGCGCAGTGGTCTTCTTGGTCTCACCGGCGATCTTCTGATTGGTCTGGGTGGTGGCCTGGCTCTGCGACTGCAGCTTGTACAGGGTCGCCTGCACCACCGGTTTGGCCGGCGGTAGCTCCGGAGCAAAGGCGAAACTGACGAACAGCATGGCAAACATGATGACGTGCAGACCCACAGCCCAGACCACAGGCCAGAACAGGCTTTCCGAGGGCGAACGCTCGCGCTGGTCGTACATCAGGGGGCCTCGGTAATCAGCCCGACGTTACCGACGTCAGCCTGTTGCAGGCCGCCCATGGCCGCCATGATGGTGCCGTAGTCGACGGTCTTGTCGCCACGCACGAACACCTGCACCTGCTTACCGGTTGCCCGGCTCTGATTGATGATTGCAGTGACCGCGCGGGTCATTTCTTCCAGTGTTAGTGCCTTGTCCTGCACGGTGTCGACATCGACTTCGGTGCCCATATTCCAGAAATAGGTCTTGTCGGCCTTGATCGAGATGGTCAGCACCTGGGCGTTGTTGTCCTGCGGCAGGGCTTCACTGCTGACTTTCGGCAGATCGACCTTGACCCCCTGATTGAGCATGGGCGCGGTCACCATAAAGATCACCAGCAGTACCAACATCACGTCGATGTAGGGCACCACGTTCATCTCGGCGACGGGCTTGCGTCTGTTGCGAATTCTGGCCATGGCTTGAAAAACCTGTAATGAGAATGCCTAAGGCTTAGTCGTCGCTGGTGTGGACTTTGCGGTGCAGGATCGCCTGGAACTCATCGGCAAAGGTGTAATAACGACCGATCAGCATTTCCCCGCGCGCCGAGAAGCGGTTGTAGGCAATCACCGCAGGAATCGCAGCGAACAGACCAATGGCGGTGGCAATCAGCGCCTCGGCAATACCCGGCGCCACGGTGGCCAGGGTCGCTTGCTGCACCTGGGCCAGGCCGCGGAAGGAGTTCATGATGCCCCACACGGTACCGAACAGGCCGATATACGGGCTGGTCGAGCCGACGGTGGCGAGGAACGGCAGGCTTTGCTCAAGCTTCTCTTCTTCACGGGAGATAGCCACGCGCATGGCACGCGATACAGCATCCATCACCGCATCCGGATCGACCCCGGCCTGCTGGCGCAGACGGGAAAATTCCTTGAAGCCGGCACGGAAAATTTGCTCCAGACCAGAGTCCGGATCCGGATTGCTACCTGCCTGGCGATAGAGTTTGGACAGGTCAATGCCCGACCAGAAACGCTCTTCGAAATTATCCAGCGCACGCTTGGCTGCGCGTAGCAGTGCCGTGCGCTGAAAGATCATGACCCACGACATGACCGATGCGGCCACCAGCGTCAGCATTACCAATTGCACCACCAGGCTGGCGTTGCTGATCAGACTCCACATCGACATATGGTCAACGGCGTTGGCTGTTGCTTCCACGCTTACTCTCCTGCTCTAGATGTACCCGCGCCGCCCTGCCCGGCAAAGGCCGCATGCAGAGTTTGGGGAATGGCCCGGGGTTTCAAATTGTCGGCGCGCACACAGGCCACCATAAACTGCCCTTCACACAGCAGCACATCATCCGCCGCCCGCCTGACCTGTTGACGAAAACGCAGGCTGGCACGGTTCAACTCGACTACTTCAGCGCTTACCAGCAACTCATCATCAAGCCTGGCCGGTGCGTGATAGCGCGCCGCGGCCGAATGCACAACGAACAACAGGCCCTCCTCGGCCAGCGTCGACTGGAGAAAACCCAGATCACGCAGGCGCTCGGTGCGAGCCCGTTCCATAAATTTGAGGTAATTGACGTAGTAGACGATGCCGCCCGCATCGGTGTCTTCGAAATAAACCCGACAACGAAGGGTGAACGGCTGAACTCCGTTTTGCGCGCGCATACTCTAGTGCCAGCTCCTGGTCTTGCCAATCGTCTTCACAAGTATTTTTTCTCAATCATCATCGCGGCCAAACAAGTCCGCCGTGGGCAGTTCGCCCATGCGTTTGGGCACATTCAGGCCAAAGTGCAAATAGGCATGCCGAGTGACCACGCGGCCGCGCGGGGTGCGCATGATATAGCCCTGCTGAATCAGATAGGGTTCGAGCACATCCTCAATGGTGTGACGCTCTTCACTGATCGCCGCAGCCAGGTTATCGATACCCACCGGGCCACCGTCGAACTTCTCGATCATGGTCAGCAGTAGACGCCGGTCCTGGTGGTCGAAGCCACGCTCGTCGACGTCCAGCAGATTCAGCGCCAGATCGGCAATTGGCCGGGTAATGTCGCCCTGCCCGCGCACCTCGGCAAAATCACGCACACGGCGCAGCAAACGGTTGGCAATCCGCGGTGTACCGCGCGCGCGACGGGCAATTTCGAAGGCACCGTGGGGCTCGATCGGCAGACCGAGAATTCCAGCCGAACGCATGACGATAGTCGCCAGATCGTCGGTGTTATAGAACTCCAGGCGCTGGACAATGCCGAAACGATCACGCAAGGGATTGGTGAGCATACCGGCGCGCGTAGTGGCACCGACCAGGGTAAAAGGCGGCAGGTCGAGCTTGATCGAGCGTGCGGCCGGGCCTTCGCCGATCATGATGTCGAGCTGGAAGTCTTCCATGGCCGGATACAGCACTTCTTCGACAATCGGCGACAAACGATGGATTTCATCGATAAACAGCACATCGCCCGGTTCAAGATTGGTCAGCAGCGCCGCCAGATCCCCCGGCCGCTCCAGCACCGGCCCCGAGGTGCTCTTGATCGAAACATTCATTTCCTGGGCGATGATATTGGCCAGAGTGGTCTTGCCCAGGCCGGGCGGCCCAAAGATCAAGGTGTGATCAAGCGCTTCACTGCGGCCACGAGCAGCCTGGATAAACAGCTCCATCTGCTCGCGCACACTCGGCTGGCCGATGTATTCGGCCAGTTTCAGCGGGCGAATGGCGCGGTCAACCTGCTCGTCGCGGTCACGACTGGTGGCGGTAATCAGGCGATCAGCTTCTAGCACTTAGACCATTCCCTTCAGGGCTCGACGAATCATATCTTCACTGCTCAAACCGTCTTCTTTAATAGCTGAGACGGCGCGACTGGCTTCCTGGGGTTTGTAGCCGAGCGAAATAAGTGCACTGACGGCATCATTCTCCGCGTTTGTGACTGCACTAGCACCGCGAGGTTCCACCACCAGGGTCGACATGCCCGGTACGGTTTCCCAGGCCTTGAAGCGGTCTTTCAGTTCAACCAGCAGGCGTTCGGCGGTTTTCTTGCCAACCCCGGGGATCTTCACCAGCACCGAGGTGTCCTGAGCTTGCACACAACGCACCAACTCATCGACCTCAAGGCCGGACATCAATGCCAGCGCCAGCTTTGGGCCTACGCCATTGAGCCTAATCAACTCACGAAACAGCTCACGCTCACGCTTCTCGAAGAAGCCATACAGCAGATGCGCATCCTCGCGCACCACCAGATGGGTGTGCAGGGTCAGCGGCTCACCCACTGCGGGCAAACGGTACAGGGTGGTCATGGGCACTTCCAGCTCATAACCCAAACCATTTATGTCAATAATCACATGCGGCGGCTGCTTTTCCGCCAGGGTGCCACGCAAACGTCCGATCACCGCTGCTTTCCTTAAAGATCACGTTACAAACGAAGGCGACCGGCGCGCCGCTTGGCACCGACCAGACCATGGGGAATCAGACTCTGCCGATGATGGGCATGACACAGGGCAATCGCCAGGGCATCGGAGGCATCGATCTGTGGCTTCTGCACCAGCTTGAGCAGGTGCATAACCATCAGCTGCACCTGCTCCTTATCCGCCCCGCCCGTGCCGGCAATCGCCTGCTTGACCTGGGTGGCGGTGTATTCGGCAATATCCAACCCCGCTTCGATACCCGCAACGATGGCCACACCACGCGCCTGCCCGAGCTTGAGCGCGGAGTCCGGGTTGCGCGCCATAAACACCTGCTCGATGCCCATGGTCACCGGTCCGTGCAGGCGAATCACCTCGCTGACGCCGCGAAAGACGATCTGCAGGCGCTCGGGCAACGGGCCGTCGCCGGTGCGGATGCAGCCCGAGGCGACATATTCGCAGTTGCGACCGGTATCACGCACCACACCGTAACCGGTGATGCGCGAACCGGGGTCGATGCCAAGAATCAAGGTCATGCCTTCCGCCCACTCAAGGCACCAGCCACTTAGCCGGCACACTGTCTATTTATCCAGCTCGCGAGTATAGAGCCCGCCCGCGCCCACGTCATCCAGGCACAGGCTATAAAAAGTGACCGCGCATCATTCAGGCCCGATCAAGGCGACCTAATACTCAGCAACCTGGCAAGCCAGCCATAAAAAAGCCGGAGCGCTCAGGCCAATGACCTGAATACCTCCGGCTCTGCTTTACCCGCAACCACTCAGCCAAGCTGTTCCATAATCTCGTCAGGAATCTCGGCGTTGTGATAGACCTCCTGCACATCATCGAGGTCTTCGAGCATGTCGATCAGCTTGATGACTTTCTGCGCCGTTTCCAGGTCGGTAATCGGTGCACTGATCGACGGGATCATGGCGATTTCCGCCTCTGCCGCCTTGAAGCCAGCCGCACTGAGCGCCTCGTTGACCCCATGGAAATCAGCAAAGCTGGTGGAGACCAGCGCCGAGCCATCTTCAGCCATCTCGACATCATCAGCACCGGACTCCAGCGCGGCTTCCATCAAGGCATCTTCGCTCACGCCTGAAGCAAAGCTGATCTGCCCTTTGCGGTCGAACATATAGGCCACCGAACCATCGGTACCGAGGTTACCGCCACACTTGCTAAAGGCGTGACGCACTTCGGCTGCGGTGCGATTGCGGTTGTCGGTCATGGCTTCAACGATGATTGCCACACCGCCCGGCGCATAGCCTTCGTAGCTCAGCTCGGCAACGTTGTCGGCCTCATTATTACCGGCACCACGGGCGATGGCGCGGTCGATTACATCGCGCGACATGTTGTTGGTCAGCGCCTTGTCCACCGCCAGGCGCAGGCGTGGGTTGTCCGCCGGGATCGGACCGCCGTGCTTGGAGGCGACTGTCAGTTCGCGAATCAGTTTGGTGAATATCTTGCCGCGCTTGGCGTCCTGACGCCCTTTGCGGTGCTTGATGTTGGCCCACTTGGAATGACCAGCCATAACTCACTCCGGTTGTTACAGATTCAATATCGATTTTTATGCAGTAATAAAGAAGAAGCCTGGTAAACCAGGCTTCTTGTGACGCTTTACTCCGCTTTCGGCTGCTCGCGCAGGCGAATGTGCAGTTCACGCAGCGACTTGTTATCCACCTCACCCGGCGCCTGAGTCATCACACAGGCCGCACTCTGGGTTTTCGGGAAGGCAATCACTTCGCGGATCGACTGCGCACCGGTCATCAGCATCACCAGGCGATCCAGGCCGAAGGCCAGGCCACCATGAGGCGGTGCACCGAACTTCAGGGCGTCGAGGAGGAAGCCAAACTTCTCCTGCTGCTCATCTTCGCTGATGCCCAGCACACGGAACACGGTCTGCTGCATGGCTTTGTCGTGGATACGGATCGAACCGCCACCCAACTCGGTGCCGTTCAGCACCATGTCGTAGGCACGCGACAGCGCCGCAGCCGGGTTAGCTTCCAGCTCAGCCGGGGTGCACTTCGGCGCGGTGAACGGGTGGTGCATGGCGGTCAGGCTACCGTCATCGTTCTCTTCGAACATCGGGAAGTCGACAACCCACAGCGGCGCCCACTCGCAGGTCAGCAGGTTGAGATCGTGACCCAGCTTGATGCGCAGAGCACCCAGAGCTTCGCTGACGATCTTGGCTTTATCCGCACCGAAGAACACGATGTCGCCATCCACTGCGCCGACGCGATCGAGGATCACATTGATGTTGTCCAGCGGGATGTTCTTGACGATTGGCGACTGCAGGCCTTCGACGCCATTGGCGCGCTCGTTGACCTTGATATAGGCCAGACCCTTGGCGCCGTAGATGCCGACGAACTTGGTGTACTCATCGATCTTGCTGCGCGGCATGCTCGCCCCGCCCGGTACGCGCAGCGCGGTGACGCGGCATTTCGGGTCGTTGGCTGGGCCAGCGAAGACTTTGAAATCAACATATTTGAGCTGATCGGCAACATCCACCAGCTCCAGTGGGTTGCGCAGGTCCGGCTTGTCCGAACCGTAACGACGCATGGCTTCAGCCAGGGTCATGTGCGGCAGCTCGCCAAACTCAACGTTGAGCACTTCCTTGAACAACTGACGAATCATCTTCTCGGTGATGGCCATGATGTCGGCTTCATCGAGGAAGCTGGTTTCGATGTCGATCTGAGTGAATTCCGGCTGGCGGTCAGCACGCAGGTCTTCGTCGCGGAAGCACTTGGCGATCTGGTAGTAGCGATCGAAGCCAGCGACCATCAGCAACTGCTTGAACAGCTGCGGCGACTGCGGCAGCGCGAAGAAGCTGCCGGCGTGGGTACGGCTCGGTACCAGGTAGTCACGCGCGCCTTCAGGGGTGGCACGGGTAAGGATCGGCGTTTCCACATCGAGGAAACCGTTGTCATCCAGGTAACGACGGATGCTGCTGGTGATGCTCGAACGCAGTTTCAGCTTGGCCGCCATTTCCGGGCGACGCAGGTCGATAAAGCGATAGCGCAGACGGGTTTCCTCGCCCACATCGGTGTATTCGTTGAGCGGGAACGGCGGGGTTTCCGCTTCGTTCAGCACTTGCAGCTCGTAACCCAGTACTTCGATTGCGCCGGAGGCCATGTTGGCGTTGCCAGCACCGGCCGGACGCAGACGCACCTTACCGGTGATTTTCACCACATATTCACTGCGCACCTTGTCGGCTGCGGCGAAAGTCTCGGCGCGATCCGGGTCAAATACCACCTGGGCCAGACCTTCACGGTCACGAATGTCGAGGAAAATCACTCCGCCATGGTCACGACGGCGATGTACCCAACCGCAAAGGGTGACTTCCTGGCCGTCCAGGCTCTCGTTCAGTTGGCCGCAATAATGGCTGCGCATCATGGTGGTGGTCGCTTCTCTTGAGTCTTGAATTCGTTGGGTCGCAATAACTGCGACGCTCGTTGGCCGGATGACCGGCTGGCGCAGGCGCCATTTTCCGCAATTGTGCTGCCTTTAAGGGGCGCGAAACGATTCAGCGCTGCATACGCAGCCGACTGTTCGCCCGACAAAACGCGGCAAAGCGCGGGATTATATATGGTTAAGCCGCCACTTGCAGCCGCCGCCCCACGCGCTTTTGCCAGTGCTTTCTATACTCAGACGTGCAGCACCCTGACCATCGAGATAGGAAAAGGCTTATGGCCACGCCGAATCTGGCAGAAATACCCAGCGATTTACTGGCCGATTTTCGCCTGGAATCCAGCGAACAGTTCCAGCGCTGCGAGCAATTGCTGATCGAACTGGAACACACGCCCGGCGACAGCGAACGCTTGCGCGAGCTGTTCCGCCTGGTGCACACGCTCAAGGGCAACCTCGGTTATATCGGTCTGGACGCGCTGATGAAGGTGCCACAAGCCATGGAGGATGTGCTCGCACGCCTGCGCGAAGCGCAGCTCAATTTCGACAGTTTGCTCGGCGACATCCTGCTGCTGACCCTTGACCACCTCAAAGAGCAGATCCGCCACGCCCTTGGCGGCGCCGAACCGCAGCTCAGTCCAGCACAGAGCAAGGCCCTCACGCAGGCGCTCAGCGCCCTGGCGCTAGCACCAGACACTCAACAAACCGGCATTCGCAGCGCCCTATTGCAGCAACTCGACCCCAGCTCACGCCCACCTGCCAGTATCGCGACCGCCGAACCGGAAGCCGCCGAATTGCTCAGGCGCTACGGCATCGAGCCAGACGCCGACCTGCTGTTCTTTGTCGACCTAATGCAAGCCAGCGAACGTCGCTCGCACTTCTGGCAAGGACGCGGCCTGCGTCAGCTTGACCTGGGCCTGGCGATCAACCAACGCGGCGGCAGCCCCGAACACCCCGCACAAATGGCCGCAGCCATCTGCCTGCATGATCTCGGCATGGCCTTTCTGCCACTGGACATGCTGCACAAGGAGGCACACTTCAACCGTGAAGAACGCCGACAGATGCAGTCACACCCGCGTTTGGCCTACGAACTGCTCAAACGCATGCCACGCTGGGACGCCGCCGCAGAAATCACCCTGCAGCATCAGGAACAGGCCGACGGCAAAGGCTATCCAAAAGGGCTGAAAGAAATCGAGATCAGTCCAGGCGCTTTAATCATCAGCATCGTCGATACATTTGACGCCCGTACCCATGAACGTGCTCATCAAACCTTGAACAAGCGCCCGCTGCTACGCGCCATCCTGGAAATCAACAACCTCGCCGGCCGGCAGTTCAGCGCACACTGGGTCGAGCTGTTCAACCAGACGCTGCAACAACACCCAGAGTTGGCGCATCGCTAAGCCCCAGAAAAATTGAACCCATGCCGAGCAATAGCCTCCAACCATCACTTTCATTGATATAAACCACATTAAAGCTCGGTAAAGCCCATGGTAGTCTCTGCCCATTAGCGGGCAGCCAAGCCCCGAGCCACCTGAGAGGAGAAATGGTATGGAAATCAATATCGGAATTGCCGAGCAAGACCGCGCCGCCATCGCCGAAGGCCTGTCACGCCTGCTTGCCGACACCTACACCCTGTACCTGAAAACCCACAACTTTCACTGGAACGTCACCGGCCCGATGTTCAACACCCTGCACCTGATGTTTGAAGGTCAGTACACCGAACTGTCGCTGGCCGTCGACCAGATCGCCGAGCGTATTCGCGCCCTGGGCTTTCCGGCACCTGGCACTTACGCGGCCTACGCCCGCCTCTCCTCCATCAAAGAGGAAGAAGGCGTACCAGCGGCCCAAGATATGATCAAACAGCTGGTACAAGGTCAGGAAGCGGTCGTACGCACCGCACGCGGTATTTTCCCGCTACTGGACAAGGTCAGCGACGAACCGACAGCAGATTTGCTGACTCAACGCATGCAAGTCCATGAAAAAACCGCCTGGATGCTGCGTAGCCTGCTGGCGGCGTAGGTAAATCACGTAAAAGGCCCGTTTCTACGGGCCTTTTGCTAGGCGCTTGAGCGGCAGCTGTTCTATGCTTTGGTCAATTGCAACTTGGCCACAGTGACGTGCATGAACAAACCCGCAAAAGCCCCCAGCGTCCTGGAACTGTTTCCAGAAGAAACCCGCGATGCAGCGGCACTTCTGAAGAAAGCAGTCCCCCTGATGATGCGCCACGACATTCCACCAAACCCGGTGCATTACGCCCTCTGGTACACCTACAGCAAGGGGCTGGAGCCCGAACTCAACCGCCGCCTGGACAAAACCGTCGCCGACTTTGACAGCTTCCCCCCGGAAACTGCGGCCAAGCTGTTTCGTGACTACATCATCCATGGCGAACTTGAAGAAGCCCGCGCCGGCCAACAACAGGTCATCGAACTGGTCGACGATATCGAAGGCAATGTGTCACGCAGCATTCTGGGCAGTCGCAACTACCAAGTCAGCCTGGAACACGGCCTCGCCGCCCTGCAGGAACCAATCATTGATGACCTGCCCAATGTGCTCAACGAACTGCAGCAAAGCACCCAGCTGATGCAGGATCAGCAGGACAAATTCCTCTACCGCCTCAACGCCGCGCAACAGGAAATCAAAAGTCTGCGCAGCCAGCTGGAGCGCGCGCACATCGCTGCGACACTGGACAGCCTGACCCAGGTCTTCAACCGCAACGCCTTCAGCCGCTTGCTGGAGCAGACCTTGAGCAGCGAACACGATGGCGTCGCTCTGGTCATGCTGGATATCGACCACTTCAAACAATTCAACGACCAGTACGGCCACCCCCTGGGTGATCGCGTGCTACAGCATGTTGGCCAGTTGCTACGCGATATGCTCCCGGCCCGCGCAATTGCCGCGCGTTATGGCGGCGAAGAGTTCTGCATCATCCTGCGCGACTGCTTTGATGCGGCAACCGTGCACAGCTTTGCCGAACAACTGCGCCTAAAAATCCAGTCATTGCGCATCAAGGTGCGCCGCACTGACGAAGTACTCGACAGCATTACCGCCTCTTTCGGCTATGCCCTGGCAATCCCTGGTGACACGCTGGAGACCCTGCTGACCCGCGCTGATGATGCGCTCTATCAAGCCAAACGCGACGGCCGTAACCAGGTAAATCCCCCCCCCAGCCAAACAGCACTCAGCGCCTGATTGAGAACCCCACCTCTTTACTGTTAAATACGCCCCGTGCCGCCGGGCCATCTCTATGGTTCGGCGCATAGGCTGGCTTCACGCGCTCTACTCCCTCCCGCAACAGCAACTACGCGCAACCAGCTCTTCCTGATGATTATTTGAATTAAGCGAGCCCATCAAACATGTTGAAAATTGTCCACCTTCTGACCGGCGCACTAGCCCTACTGCTTTCTTTTGCCCCCTCCTTACGCGACACACCTGAATCATTGCTGCAACAACCCGAGGCTCTATGCCTTGCCCTGTTCGGCCTCCTCAACCTGCTGTTTGCCCCACAACTGCCAATCTGGCATGCCGGCCTGCGCCATCAGGCACAAAACCTGGTTTCCGCACTGCTGGTACTTGGCACACTGCTACAAGCACTGATCCTGCTTGCGCCACTGCCACTTATTGCCAACCAACCCGCCAGCCTGTTCAGCCTGATCATCATTGCCGCCGCTATTGCCGTACACCTGGCCACTAACCTGCGTCTGAAATCACGCAGCACCTCGAGCACGCAAGACCTGGGCGACCGCGAAACTGGCACCGTCAAATGGTTCAACACCTCCAAGGGTTTCGGCTTTATCTCCCGCGACTCGGGTGACGATATCTTTGTTCACTTCCGCGCCATCCGCGGCGAAGGGCATCGCGTTCTGGTTGAAGGCCAACGTGTTGAATTCGCAGTTATGCAGCGCGACAAGGGCCTACAAGCCGAAGACGTAATCGCCGCATTACCAACACGTCGCTAAATCTATTAATGAAAAAGGCCCGCACAGTGCGGGCCTTTTTCATTTAATTGACTCAATAATGCGGTGGCGGGGCCTCACTCTCGGCCAGCCCAAACTGCGAACTCACCTCATCCTGCCGCTTGGCCAGCGCCGCAACCTGCATCTGTAAACGCTCTATCAAGCGCTGCTGCACCACCAATTCATCATTGAGTGCCTGAATCGTGTCGTCCTGAAAAGCCAGGCGGCTTTCCAGCTCATTGATACGCTCGTCTATGTTCACCAATCAACTCTCAACAAAATTGAAATCGCCAGTCAGCACCAACCGTAAGCGTGCTTTTAATACTGCCAACTGCTCAGCACTGTAGGCCTGCGCAGGATGCCGCCCCCACACTGGCGCCGGCCAGGCAATGTCTTCACGCCGACGCACAATGACATGCATGTGTAGCTGACTGACCACATTCCCCAGGGTCGCCACATTCATCTTGTCCGCTGCAAAACAATCCTTGAGCACCTCAGCCAGCCCAGTGGTTTCACGCCAGAGCTGCAACTGATCTTCTGCATCCAGCTGAAACAACTCACTGACATCCTCACGTTGCGGCACCAGGATAAACCAGGGGTACTGCACATCATTCATCAGCAACAAACGGCTCAGTGGGTAGTCGCCCAACCAGATAGTGTCCTGCTGCAAGCGCGCATCGAGTGCAAACATAATCATTTCCCTTGCTACAAACTCAAAGTATTGGTGCTGCCATCACTTTAGCCGCATAAACCGCTCAACTTTCGTTGCTCAGGAATGGAAGCAGAGCAAATTGCGAACAACCGTCTGCCGCCATATTCCAGCCGTTACACAAAGGATACGCGGAAGCGCCATAACCAACACCTGCCCCAGCAAAACCATCACGCACCAAGAGGCAGCACACCCCCACGTGCACCACAGAGATGCGCACCAAAATTGTTCCCTTCGGTAATCCCTCGCAACATACCGCAGATGGCAGACCAGCCTCCCCACAAGTCAAGGCCAAGCCCCAGCGAAAAACACCACATAGAAAAGCCTGTCTGAACACTAAAAAACAGAAATAACCCCTGAAAAGTTGAGCGAAAACCGGCGCAAAGCCCAATAACACTGGGCACCGACCACTATCACACAAGAAAATTCCAATTTTTTCGATTTTGAGCACGACTATTGCTAAACAAACCCTGACAAAACGCACTGCACCGTTTGGCAGCCCTGGGCCACCAGCGAGCAGGGGCAAAAATCCGTCAGTATTGACTCGCAGCACGCCAGCTGCTTCTACAAAATTGCGACATGATTCATAAGCTTTTGCGACACGAGCGTGAAGAAATCGTAATGAATAGATTGCAACTATCGCCAACATTGGCAGCGTGCTATAAGTTACCGCCGACACAAAAAGAAAGAGCCGTCCATATAACAACCAGCCGGACGGCGCAACTTTTCTAAACCAAAGGAGCAATCACGATGCAAGTGATGAAGTGGAGCGTAATCGCCCTCGCAGTAGCAGCGGGCACCACCCAAATCGCCATGGCCTCTGACCAATCAGAATCCAAAGGCTTTGTCGAAGACAGCAGCCTGTCGCTTCTCGCGCGCAGCATGTATTACAACCGCGATGCTCGCAACGGCGCTGATCGCGGAGTTGTTAACGGAAAACGTGTTGGATATTCGGAAGAGTGGGGCGGTAGCGCCCGTGCAATTTTTGAATCCGGCTTCACCCAAGGCACCGTAGGCGTTGGTGTAAATGCTTATGCTGGCACCCTGTTCCAGCTGGATACAGGCAGCGGCCGCCGCGGCCTCGGCATGTTCCCAGAAAACGAAGGGAAAGACCTGACCATCGCAAACGCTGCGGTCAAAGCCCGCATCTCCAACACAGTACTGACCTACGGCTCTCAAATGCCCGGGCTTCCGGTATTGGCCGCCGATGATGGCCGCCTGCTGCCAGAAACCTTTGAAGGCACCATGATCACCAGCACAGAGATCGAAGGTCTTGAACTCAATGCTGGTCGCTTCACTGCACAAAATTCAATGAATCAGTCTGGCAGCGATAGCTTTGGCCTCAAATCTATCGATGTAGCTGGTGGTTCCTATGCTTTCAGCGATGACTTCAGTGCAGCACTGTACTGGAGCGACCTTGAAGACTTCTACGAGCGTAAGTATGCGAACCTGAATTACAACCTGTCTCTTGCTGAAGAGCAGTCTCTGAATTTTGACTTTAACATTTACAAAAGCGACTATGATCGCCAGTTTGGTGGTGGCGACAACACCATCTGGAGTCTAGCAGCAAAATATACCACTGGTGCTCACGGCTTTATTTTCGCGCACCAGCGTAACACTGGTGATCGTGGCTTTGATTATGGCTACGGCGATGGTGGCGGTTCTATTTTCGTAGCCAACAGCTTCCTTTCTGACTTCAACCTTGAAGATCAGCGCTCCTGGCAGGCTAGCTATGAATTGGACATGGCTACGTTTGGCGTACCGGGCCTCAGCTTCAAAACTGCCTATATCTGGTCTGACAACATTGCAACCGGTGCAGGCGATGACGGCAAAGAACATGAGTTCTTCAACCAAGTTAAATACGTAGTCCAGGAAGGCGCTGCGAAAGATCTTTCGTTCCGCGTTCGCTCTTCAGTACTACGCAGCAACTCCGAAGTCGGCACCGACACAAACGAAGTACGTGCCTACATCGAATACCCACTGAGCGTTCTGTAATTCAGAGCGTTTAGCCGGTAAAAAAAGCCCGACCTAGGTCGGGCTTTTTTTATTTCCTGCAAAAACTTATAACGGTAACGCATAAGTCCCCGTTACATGCGCCACCAACTCATCTTCATTACCCAATGAATAGACCGAAACTTCGCAAACCGCCTGCCTGCGACTCAATCTCAATATCCGCGCTTCTGCCAATAGATCAACTGGCTTGGGCTTGACCAAGAAGTTGATATTCAGGTTTGACGTTACCGCCATCTCGACCCGCCCGAGGCGACCCAATACAACGGCGTACATGGCCGCATCGGCCAAGGCCATGATGGTCGGGCCGGACAAAGTGCCACCTGGACGCACCAGTCTGCTGTGAAATGGCACGCGCGCCAGTGCTCCCTCGCCGTCCAGACGATCAATACACAAGTTGATGTCTTCCGCCATCGGCAACCCTGCACGAATCAGCGCCTGCACCTGTTCCGCCGTCAATATCGACACACTCCCCTCCTTTTATAAGCACACGCCAGCATCCTGTACGCATCTGTACAGGCACCGTACAATGCGGGCCATTGAAAATCTCTTGCAACCGACAGAACAGCCAAATATGCGTACTAGCCAGTTCCTGCTCTCGACTCTCAAAGAAACCCCGTCCGATGCCGTAGTGATCAGCCATCAACTGATGCTGCGTGCCGGCATGATTCGCAAGCTCGCTTCCGGCCTCTACACCTGGCTGCCCATGGGTCTGCGCGTGCTGCGCAAGGTTGAGAACGTTGTACGTGAGGAAATGAACGCGGCCGGCGCACTGGAAGTACTGATGCCTGGTATTCAACCCGCTGAACTGTGGCAGGAATCCGGGCGTTGGGAGCAGTACGGCCCGGAACTGCTACGCATGAAGGATCGCCACGGCCGTGACTTCTGCGCGGGCCCGACTCACGAAGAAGTGATCACCGACCTGGCGCGCAACGAGCTGAACAGCTACAAGCAGCTGCCGATCAATATGTATCAGATCCAGACCAAGTTCCGCGACGAGATTCGTCCGCGCTTCGGCCTGATGCGTGGCCGCGAGTTCATCATGAAGGACGCTTACTCCTTCCACGTTGACCAGGCTTCGCTGCAAGAAACCTATGACCGCATGCACCAGGCCTACTGCAATGTGTTCACCCGCCTGGGCCTGAACTTCCGCCCTGTGCAGGCGGATACCGGCTCCATCGGCGGCACTGGCTCCCACGAATTCCATGTACTGGCCGACTCCGGCGAAGACGATATTGCCTTTAGCGATAGCTCCGATTACGCCGCCAACATTGAAAAAGCCGAAGCCATTCCGCGTGAAAGCAGCCGTGGCGCTGCGACTGAAAGCATGCGCATGGTTGAAACCCCAGACACCAAGACCATCGATGCACTGGTGCAGGGCTTCGGTCTGGCCATCGAAAAAACCATCAAAACCCTGATCGTCCATGGCGCCAAAGAAGGCACTCTGGTCGCCCTGATTGTCCGCGGCGACCACGAGCTCAATGAAATCAAGGCCGCCAACCTGGAACAGGTTGCCAGCCCGCTGGTGTTTGCCAATGAAGCCGAGATCCGTGCAGCTGTCGGCGCAGGCCCAGGCTCGCTCGGCCCGGTGAATCTACCGATCACTTGCATCATTGATCGCTCGGTCGCCCTGATGAGCGACTTCGCCTCTGGCGCCAATATCGATGACAAACACTACTTCGGCGTTAACTGGGAGCGTGACCTGCCCCTGCCGGAAGTTGCCGATCTGCGCAATGTGCTGGCCGGCGACCCGAGTCCGGATGGCAAAGGCACCCTGGAAATCAAACGCGGCATCGAAGTCGGACATATTTTCCAACTCGGCACCAAGTACAGCCAGGCACTGAACTGCCAGGTACTCGGCGAAAACGGTAAGCCAGTGATTCTGACCATGGGCTGCTACGGCATCGGTGTTTCTCGCGTAGTGGCAGCCGCCATCGAGCAGAACAACGACGAACGCGGCATCCTCTGGAATGATGCACTCGCACCCTTCCATATCGCCCTGGTGCCGCTGCGTTACGAAACCGATGCGGTGCGCGAAGCCACCGACAAGCTGTATGCCGAACTCACTGCCGCCGGTTTCGAAGTACTACTGGACGACCGTGACAAAAAAACCAGCCCGGGCATCAAATTCGCGGATATGGAGCTGATCGGTATCCCGCACCGCATTGTCGTCAGCGACCGCGGTCTGGCCGAAGGCAACCTGGAATACAAGAGCCGTCAGGAAACCGAAGCCCAGGCCGTGCCTGTGGCCGACATCATGAGCTTTATCCAGGCCCGTATCCGCCACTGATTTCAGCCCTTTTAGCAAGAGTCGTCATGTTCAAGCGAAACACCCTCAGCCTCACTGCCACCCTTCTGGGTGGCACCCTGCTACTTAGCGGTTGCGCCAATCATTTGCCGCAACGCAGCGAGCATGAGGAGCGTATCGAGCGCAAACTGCTCGATCACAGCCTGCAGATCGATGTGGGGGAGCCGCGCGTACTGGAGCTGCCACAGCGCCGCGTACGCGTGCATGAACAGAAGACCTTCGAAGTTACAGCCTTCGACGTGACACGCCGTTACGACCGCTACACACCTTACCAACCCTGGCGCGAGCTGTATGAAGTACCACTCGGGGCACTGGCGATTGTCGGCGGTATTGGCGCAAACGTGATGAATGTGGTGCTGCTCGGCAGCCTGCCGGATACCGTAACCAAAGACTGGATCAGTTACGGCTTTGCCGGTATCAATCCGGCGATGAACGTCGAGTCCAACGGTCGTTCGCAGCAGAACCTCGCCAGCTTGGAAGAACGTCGTCAGGATGCGCGCATGGAATACTCCAGCCTGCCCTGGGCCGAGCGCCCGGTGCAGGTCAAGGCAGGCGAACAGACCCATGAACTGCTCACCGATCGCAACGGCATCCTGCGTCTGAACCTGCTCGACAGCCCATTTGCCGAGCAGGATGTGACACGTATCAGCACCCTGCTGCTGACCGTTGAAGATGACCAGGGCTCGGCCCGTGCCGACGCCTCCCTGCTGGTCAGCCGCACCTTGCGTGGCAAGCTGCAGGAAGCCCATGAACTGATCTACGCCGACCTTGAAGGGGATGACGTGGCCCAGTGGGTACACAGGGTCAAGCGCTTGTCGGAGCTCGGCCTTGAGGAAGAAGCCAGCGAGCTGGAACAGAGCCTGATCGAGCTGACGCGCAACGACCCCGAACTGCAGAAGATCTTCCTGCTGGCCCTGACCAGGGACGCAGGACGCCTGGTTGCTGACCCTGGCCACGACTGACACAGTATGTGGCCGCGCCTGACCTGCACCCTGCTGGGCCTGCTGTGGTGGGGCACGAGCCAGGCAGACATACGTCAGGCACCGGAACCGGAACTGCGCGCCCTACTCCAACAAACAGTGGCTCAGGCTGATAGCTTTCAGGATCGTTTTGATGCCGAAGTCTGGCTGTTGGATATGTCCACGCGCATGCGTCGCTACATTCCAGACGCAGAGGAACGTCTGAGCCTGTTACGGCTCGTACATCGCGAAGCCAGCAAGGCAGGTTTGCGTCCTGATCTGGTGATTGCCCTGATTCATGCCGAGAGCCATTTCGACCGCTTCGCCATTTCTTCGGTCGGCGCTCAAGGCATGATGCAGGTGATGCCGTTCTGGAAAGCGGAGTTGGGGCGACCGCATGACAACCTCACCGACAATGCCACCAACCTGCGCTACGGCTGCACCATCCTCAGTTTCTATCTGCGCAAGGAAAACGGCGATCTGAATCGCGCGCTGGCACGCTATAACGGCAGCCTCGGCAAGCATGCCTATCCGGCCAAGGTGGTCGGTTTCTGGCACGACTTCTGGTACGTCAAACCCTAGGATGGGTGAGCGGCGCAAAGTACAAGGCGCACATAACGGCGAACCCTGCGCGCCGCATAAGCCATCAACGACTCAGCGCCGCACAATAAACCCGGCAATTCCCTGTACAGCCTGCTCCTGCAATTCAAGAGCGGTGACCTGAGCGGCTTGCGGGCCAGCCTGCAACCAACTGGCCAATTCGCTCACAGCGGCCTCATCCCCCTCAAACAGCACCTCAACCCGACCATCAGCCAGGTTGCGCACCCAGCCACTCAGCTCAAGGCGTTCAGCCTGCTCCGCTGTCGTCTGCCGAAAGCGCACACCCTGCACACGCCCACTGACATAACCATGCATGCAAATATGCGCCATGACCTACTCCTGTGCCTTGAGCGCGGCCAGACGTGCTGTTAAGCCGGCTGCCGTCTGCTCGCCCAACAAACGCTCGCGCATCCGCCCCTGAGGATCGACGATATAGGTCACGGGCAGTACCTCTGCGCGTGGCAACTGATAACGTTCGGCCGGGTCCTGCGCCAGTACCGTGAAGGAAATGCCCATATCCTGCGAGGCCTGGCTCAATTTCTCATCCAGCAGCCCATCGAAATTCACCCCGAGCACCTGCACCGATTGTGCCTTGAGCTGTTTCTCCAGGGCGTTAAGCTCGGGAATCTCGGTGCGGCATGGCGCACACCACTGCGCCCAGTAATTAATCACTAACCACTGGCCTTCCAGGCGCTCAACCGCTACCTTTCGTCCATGTTGATCGACGCCTATGTCTTCCGCGCACCCAGCCAGAATCAGACCTATGCCGACGCCTGCCACAGCACGAATGATCGCCTGGAAACGCATTCCCATGCATTCGCTCCCTGATTCGATAAGGTTGATATGACATTAGATGCCTTGCGCCTGGAAGTGCCAGACATCCTCGAGAACGACGTCGCGCCGCTGGCCGATCTCAACGAGCAACTGGCCCAAGCGCGCCTGCAGCCAGCAGAACAGGCTCTGCAACAGGTATTGAGCCTGCTCTTCAGGCTGAACCGCAGCGCCATGACCTTACTCGAAAGGCAGCGCGCACTGCAAAGCTTCAGCGATCAATACCGCCACTACAGCAAGGCCTATCAGGACGAGACACCGCCCAGCGCACTGTTTGTTCATCTGTGCGGCGAACTGGCGGTCGGCTTCAAGCGCCTGTTGCTGCAGATTCTTCAGGGTCGCCAGCCGTCACGCCCACATCTGGCCTGGTGCCTGTACATGGCCCAGCACTTCCTGGCACAGAGCCTGTTGCGGCACTACCAGCTTTATCAGGAACCACCGCCCAGCCTGTGGCGCGACAGCCACCTGCTGTACTGGATCGGCGAACACCAGGATTGCCTGGATGAACCGGTTGCCGCCGCATTCCTGCCGCAACCCGCCAGCACCCTGCGCGGCATCTACCAACAGATGCTGCTACTGGCATTGAGTAACCCGTTCCATCTGGCTAATGGTGAATGCGCCCTGCTGTTTGGCGCCCTCTCCCCTCTATCCGGCCTGGCTCGCCTGCTGCCTTGGGATGAAGACGAAGACATCGAAGGCCCGACAATCGACCTGACCGAGTCTCAACCCTGCTTGAGTTATGACCAGGTTGCCGAAGGCAGTCCGGCCTATTTACGCCGTTTTGAGCTGGGTGCTCTGCTGGTCGCCCTGCACGAACCTGCGCCACTGCAAAGTCAGGCTGAGCGCCAGGCACTGGAACGTGTACAGCAACACTGGCTGGGACGTCAGCAACGTCGCCACGCCCGCGCCGACCACAGTTCCACATGCGAGCTGGTGGTTGGGCTGACGGGCATCCATGCCCAGCTGCTGGAACAACGACCTGCCCGCACTGCCGCACAGATGCTCGACGCCAGCCCCGGTGGCGCCCGCCTGCTGTGCAATGCCGACCAAGCCGTTCAACTGTCGGTTGGTCAACTGGTGCTGCTGCTCACCGGCAGCGACACCCCGACCCTGGCCCTGGTGCGCTGGCGCCATCTGAACAGTGAAGGTCTGCACCTCGGTCTGCGCTATTTGAAAGGCCTGCCACGCCCCGTGTGGTTGCGCCGTGCGCCCAGTGCACAAACCCATCCCGGTGTGCTGCAAAGCACACCGGCACCGGGTAATGGCTGGCACCACGGGTTGTGGCTGCCCAATGGGCAGTTCGTCGAAGGGGAAAACGTCTGGTTGCAACTGGCCAGCGCACACAATCAGGCCATTCTGCCGCTGCCTGCCGCCAACCTGATGACGGCCTCGGTCACCCGCTACCCAATGCAGTTGGCCTAGATAGATTTACCCTTACGCTAAAACTGCGAGAAAGGTCACGCCGAACATCGGCCAAGCGCACAGTTTCATCGGGAAGGCTCCACTTATAATTGATCGCACTCACGCATGATGCGATCTGTTATTACCCTGGAACACAACCATGACCCAAGCCCTCGACAAGTTGGTCGGCCCAGTACCTGCTGCCATCGTCAACCTCGCCCGCTTACAGGTCACCCCGTACGAAGGGCGTGTCGCCGAGTTCAATGTAGCCGCCTGGTTGCACTTGCCCGGGCTGGCCAACCTGCCGGTGTCTTTGCTGATCAGCTACCGTGACGGCGGCAACCTGCGCGAAGTGATGGTCGACCACGGCAAGGTCAATCAACACAGCAAGATTCTGCTTTCCGGTGTGGCACGCCTGCCGGTCAAACAGAAAATCGAAGACATGCAGGTGCGCCTGCGCTCGGCCGTATCGGCAAACAGCCTGATCGTCGAAGAGTTGTTTGTGCAGGCCGTGGAACTGGCACAAGCCGACAGCCGCCAAGCACTCGCTTAAGCCACTGCGAAGCAACCCAAAACCCCGCGCACTGTCGCGGGGTTTTGCATTCAACCCGAGACCACACCACTGGGCGTTTTGCTGGACGGTGCCTCAGGCAGCGCTACAGCTGAGGGCTCGCCGGAAGGCGTAGCGGTATTGACCAGAGATTGTGGCCAGCTGCTGAAACGCAGCCCGGTAATACGATTGAGGCGCTCAAGGGCCTCCTGAGGATTGCGCTGATACAGATGAATCACTTTGCCTTTGCTGGCTGTCATAACGCCTTCACACTCCGCTAATCCCTGCCCTGCTGGCAACCTGATCGCTATCTGCAGTTGCGATAGCCAGAAACGTGCCAGCCTCCCTTTAAAGCGTGTTTGGTGACCCTCATGGTCACCGGTGCCATCATGCGCCATCAGTGCAGCGCCGCAAACTGACGTTTTACGTCACTCGGCAGCGTCAGCCTGAGGCTGCAGCCACTGCGCAAGGTCTGCCGCAAACAGTTGCGTCTGCTCGTCCTGCAAACGCTGCAACCCGCTGCGCAGCGACGGATACCAGGGTTCCTCAAGTTGCTCAGGCAGGTTCTCCACCCGAGGTAACGGCCACGGGCTATGGCTCAGTAGTTGTTGCACCGGGTAATGACTGAGATCGCGGCTCAACACCCACGCACCGGGACCGGTCGAGGCAATCAATTTCTGCTGTTCGAGGAATGCCAGAATCTCTTCCCACTCGTGCTCGGCCAATTGCCAGCCTTGGCGCTGTACGTCACGTAAACGCACCTTAAGGCCTGCTTGCTGGCGCTCATAAAACACCCGTAGCACGCCGAAGACTGTCAGCAAGCGCGGCATGGCACGCCTGCGCCATTGCTGGGAAATCCCCAGGTTGCACACCAACTCCGCGCCGAACAGCACGATCAGCCAGGACAGATAGATCCACAGCAGAAACAGCGGCACCGTGGCAAAGGCGCCATAGATCAGTTGATAGCCGGGAAACAGACGCACATACAGGCCAAACAGCATCTTCGCCACTTCAAACAAGGTGGCGGCAAACAAGCCGCCCAATAACGCATGTTTTAGCGGCACCTGGGCATTCGGCACCGTGGCATACAGCAAGGTGAAGGCTGCCACGCTGAACAGCAGCGGCATGAATTTCAGCAGCGCCTGCATGCCAAGCAGGGCATCCGGCCCGGAGATCAGCGACAGCGAGGTGATATAGGTGCTGATGGCAAAGCCACCGCCCAGCAGCAACGGCCCCAGGCTAAGAATCGCCCAGTACAGCAGAAAGCTGGAAACACCCCGGCGCGGCTGGCGCACGCGCCAGATGGTGTTGAAGGTTTTCTCGATGGTAACCAGCATCCAGAACGCCGTAGCCGCCAACACCACCACGCCCACCCAGGTCAGCTGGCGCGCCTGGGTGGTGAAATCACGCAGGTATTGCTGCAGGGTTTCACCAGCCGAGGGCACGAAGTTGCGGAAGATAAAACTCTGGATTTGCTCGCCGGTATCCTGGAATGCCGGGATGGCCGACAACATGGAAAACGTCACGGTCATCATCGGCACCACCGCAAACAGGGTGGTGTAGGTCAGCGCCGCCGCATTGTTGGTACCTTGATCAGCGATAAACCGCTGCAACAGGAAACGCCAGAACTCCAACAGGTTAATAACACGCTGCCGCATGCACTCTCCTTAGCCACCCGCGCTCAGCAACCTGCCATGGACGCAGGCGTAAATGCCGTTAGCGGGTAGAATAGCCGCCATCGATGGCCACAGGCGACCCGAACATGACCAATCTGACGCTTTACCATAACCCGCGCTGCTCGAAATCGCGCAGCGCCCTGCAACTGCTCGAAGAACGCGGACTCAACCCCAACATTGTGCGCTACCTGGAAACACCGCTGAGCGCCGCAGAACTGCACGAACTGCTGCGCAAGCTGGGCATTCGCGCCCGCCAGTTGCTGCGTACCGGTGAGGATGAGTACAAAGCCCTCGGTCTGAACGACCCAGAATTGACGGATGAGCAGTTGATCGCCGCCATGGTCAGCCAACCCAAACTGATCGAGCGCCCCATTCTGGTTGCAGGCGACAAAGCCGTGGTTGGCCGGCCACCGGAAAGCATTCTGGAGATCCTGCCGTGAGCGCGCCCTACATTCTGGTGCTGTATTACAGCCGCCATGGCGCCACCGCCGAAATGGCCCGGCAGATTGCCCGCGGCGTCGAAATGGGCGGCCTGGAGGCGCGCCTGCGTACAGTGCCGGCTATTTCCGCCGAATGCGAAGCCACTGCCCCTGCGATTCCGCCGGAGGGCGCGCTGTACGCCAGCCTGGATGACCTGAAGAACTGCGCCGGCCTGGCGCTCGGCAGCCCGACCCGCTTCGGCAACATGGCCGCACCACTGAAGTATTTTCTCGATGGCACCAGCGGCCTGTGGTTGACCGGCGGCCTGGTCGGCAAACCGGCAGGTGTATTCACCTCCACGGCCAGCCTGCATGGCGGCCAGGAAAGCACCCTGCTGTCGATGCTGTTACCGCTGCTGCACCACGGCATGCTGATCACTGGCCTGCCCTACAGCGAAGCCGCACTGCTGGAAACCCGTGGCGGCGGCACGCCTTATGGCGCCAGCCACCATGCCGGCGCCGATGGCAAACGCGCCCTGGATGAACACGAAACAGCCCTGTGCCGCGCGCTCGGCCAGCGCCTGGCACACACCGCAATCAAACTGGAGAGTGTCCGTGGCTAGAATCGTCAAACCGCTGCCCAGCCTGGAATGGCTGCAACCGCGCCTGAACATCAGCCGCGTCGCCAGCCTGCTGAGTTTCTTTAGCCTGACCGCCCTGCTGCTGGTGTGGAATCTGCACTACGCCAACATCCCCGGCAAACTGCTGTGGGTCATCCTTGGCTTGCAGCTAACCCCGCTGCTGCTGCTCGCCCCAGGCCTGCTGCTGGGCAACGCGCGTGCGCATGCCTGGGCCTGCTTCGTGGTCAACCTGTACTTTATCCAGGGCGTGCTCGCTGCTTTCGACCCAAGCAAAGCGCTGTATGGCTGGCTGCTCACCCTGCTCAGTTTCAGCCTGTTCTGCGCAGCGTTGATGTACACCCGCTGGCGCTTTCAGTACGAACGCAAGCTGGCGGGGGAATAACGGCGCATCCCTAACCTCAAAGCAACACCTGCAAGTGCCGTTGCTTTGAGGTGGGCAGTTACCAGCCCAGGGTTTCCTTGAGGAAGGGAATGGTCAGCTTGCGCTGAGCCTGCAACGAGGCCTGATCGAGGCGCTCGAGCAATTCGAACAGCGCACTCATGCTGCGCTCACCGCGGGTCAGAATAAAGCGCCCAACCTCATCACTGAGGTGCAGGCCACGGCGCGAAGCGCGCAGTTGCAGGGCGCGCAACTTGTCCTCATCGGACAGCGACTGCAGTTGAAACACCAGCGCCAGGGTCAGACGCGATTGCAGATCCGCCAACTTGATTGGCAGCTCACGCGGCGAAGTACCCGCCGCCAACAGCAAACGTCGACCGCTGTCACGCAGACGATTGAACAGGTGAAAGAGCGCCTCTTCCCACTCACTGTTGCCAGCCACGGCATCCAGATCATCCAGACAGACCAGCTCACACTGTTCAAGGTTATCCAGCAGCGCCGGGCCATACTCGACCACCTCGGCCAACGGCAGATACACCGCTGGTTCGCCACGCTGCTCAAAACGCAGACACGCCGCCTGCAACAGATGACTGCGCCCAACGCCCTCACCACCCCACAGGTAGATCAGGCTTTCGGTCCAGCCAGCATCGGCCTCACACAGCCGCTCGACATAGCCGAGGGCCGCCGCATTGGCGCCGGGGTAATAGTTGGCGAAAGTGGCGTCATCACGCAGACGCACACCTAAAGGCAGTTGTATGGGTGTCATGCTGGGTTGGGCGGCTCGTCGGAACCGCTGGCTGGCTCACCGTAAAGATCGGAAAGTTTATATAAATCATGCAGATGACGCACTAAAACCATGATCACCGCTGCTACCGGCAGGGCCAGGAGGATGCCGGTAAAGCCAAACAGTTGGCCGCCGGCCATGATGGCGAAGATCACCGCGACTGGATGCAAGCCGATGCGATCGCCCACCAGCATCGGCGTCAGCAGCATGCCTTCAAGCATTTGCCCAACGATAAAGACTGCCGCGATACCCAGCAGCGGGTAGAAATCCAGACCAAACTGGAACAGCCCCGCCGTCAGCGCCGCGCCGATACCCACCACCACACCGAGGTACGGCACGATGCTGGCCAAGCCAGCCAGCACACCGATCAGCAAGCCAAGCTCCAGGCCAATCACCATCAGGCCGGTGGCATACAGCACGCCCAACGCCAGCATCACTAGCAACTGACCACGCAGGAAAGCCCCCAGCACTTCATGGCATTCGCCAAACAGCTGCACGATCAGCCCCTCGCGACCACGCGGCAGCAAGCTGCGCAGCTTGGCGACCATCAGGTCCCAGTCACGCATCAGGTAAAAACTCACCACCGGAATCAGCAGCAGGTTGGCCAGCCAGGCCAGCAGTGCCATGCCCGAGGCCGTGGCCGTGGACAGCAGCGCACCAACGATATCGGTGGTTTTGCCCAACTGTCCGGAGAATGCAGTTTTCAGCTGATCAAAACGCCAGAAACCCTCGTTCAGCCCGAGCTTGAGCTGAATCCACGGCAACGCCTGGTGCTGAAGCCAATCAAGCATTTGCGGCGCCAGTTCGTACAAGCGCACCAGCTGTTTGCCCAGCATGGGCACCAAGACCAGCAGCAGAATGGCCATGATCAGCGTGATCAGGGCAAACACCACCACCACGCCCCAGGTCCGTGACAGTTTCCAGCGTTCCAGACGGTCAACCAGTGGATCACCCATGTAGGCCAGCAGAATGCCGATCAGAAACGGCGAAAGAATCGGTGCCAGCAGGTACAGCAGCCCCCCCAGCAGCAATGCCGCAACTATCCATATCCAACGATGCGAATCGATCATGCCCTGCGCTCCATATGCCCACTGCTATCCAGAAATCTGCCCGAGCTGTACCTCAGCTCATATGAAAACCGCAGCTATGAGCTGCGGTTTTCAACTTGAGAAGGCGCTATGCCCGCAGTCTACCAGCGAAACTTCAACACATTTTCCGGCGCTGCCGCAGCAGGCTCAGCAGCCGCAGCTGGTGGCGTGAGCGACTGCCCGGCATCCACCGCCGCCTCGGCCGGCACTTCCTGCAAACGCGCCAACGCCAGTTGTGCGCGCAACTGTTCAGTATTGGCATTCACCGCAAAGGTCAGCGTATCGCCCTGAACCTTGCGCAACTGCGCGGCAAAGGGCTCAAGAATGCGCTGCAACTCGGCATAGCGCGCCAGGTCAACGCCTTGCACCTGCACGGTCAGGGCCGTGGCCGCACCAGGGGCGACAATAAAGCGTGGTGCCAAACGCTGATTGACAGCCAGCAGGATGGCATCGGCCAACGCCGCCTGGTCAGCGCCCTGCACGGTGCCCTGCTCGCGCTCATCACCCAGCCACAAGCGCCACTCGGCCTGCCACTGACCATTGGCCTCGCGCGCGACGACCGCCAGCAAGGCATCGGCGGCGTAGCGCTCGGAGGCTTCACGCAAGGCAGCCGGATCATTCGCAGTGAGGTTTTCCGCAACCGCCACCAGTTGCTCGGAAAGATCGGCCAGTGGCAAGCGCAGCGGCAGACCACGGTGCTGCGCAGCCTGATTGAGCGGCGCAGCAGCAGCCTGGCCATCACCAAGCAGACGACTGCCATCGCTGGCATCACTCAACCACCACAGCAGGATGCTCGGGCGATTGGCGCCCCACAGCGCCAGACCGGCCTGCCGCAGGCTGCGGTCGGTACTCTGTGGGTCAAAGTCGACCAGCAGTTTGTCGTCTTCATAGCCATATTGGCTGACGATCTGCTGCGGATCCTTGTACAGCGCCACCAGGGCCGGGTTCTGCGCCGCATCGACCTTGCCGGTAAGGCGCAACACCAGGGTATCCAGCGCCCGGCTTAGAGCGGCCGCGCGCTCTTCCGGCTGCTGGCTGCTGACCGTTTCACGCACTTGGTACAGGTCAGTCACGGGGGCAGCAAAAGCTGGCAGGCCGAACAGCGACACACAGACAAGAAACAGGCGAGCGGTCAAACGCATGGATGGATTCTCGACGGACGGAAAGTGGCGCGCAGGCCGGGTTGAAAAATACTCGCCCCTGCCAACAGCGCAGCAGGCAGAGGACACAAGCGTGAGTTTAGGGCTGTCAGGGCGCATTCCAAAGCCATTTTCACCGCCCAGCCGGCAGTAACGCTCCATATACAGCCGCTGGCTACCTTAAACAGCCGCCCCAACTGCCGCAACCTTAGCGGGTGGCCGCTGCCGGGCAAGCCTGATAAAATCGCGCGCCTTCGCAGACCGGCCGCCACAAGCGCCGGTGCCTATCCGAATTTCCCCTAAAGGCCTGGATCTATGAGCAAGCAACCCTCCATCAGCTACAAGGACGCAGGTGTAGACATCGACGCGGGCGAAGCCCTGGTCGAGCGCATCAAAGGCGTGGCCAAGCGCACCGCGCGTCCGGAAGTCATGGGTGGGCTGGGCGGCTTCGGCGCGCTGTGCGAGATCCCGGCCGGCTACAAGCAACCGGTGCTGGTCTCCGGCACTGACGGCGTAGGCACCAAGCTGCGCCTGGCGCTGAACCTGAACAAGCACGACAGCATCGGCCAGGACCTGGTTGCCATGTGCGTCAACGACCTGGTGGTGTGCGGCGCCGAGCCGCTGTTCTTCCTCGACTACTACGCCACCGGCAAGCTCAACGTTGACGTGGCCGCCACCGTAGTCACCGGCATCGGCGCCGGTTGCGAACTGGCTGGCTGCTCCCTGGTTGGCGGTGAAACCGCTGAAATGCCCGGTATGTACGAAGGCGAAGACTACGACCTGGCCGGCTTCTGCGTTGGCGTGGTGGAGAAAGCCGAAATCATCGACGGTTCGAAAGTCGCCACCGGTGACGCGCTGATCGCCCTGCCGTCCTCCGGCCCGCACTCCAACGGCTACTCGCTGATCCGCAAGATCATCGAAGTCTCCGGTGCAGACATCGAAACCACTCAGGTCGATGGCAAGCCGCTGACCGACCTGCTGATGGCGCCGACCCGCATCTACGTCAAACCGCTGCTCAAGCTGATCAAGGACACTGGCGCCGTCAAAGCCATGGCCCACATCACCGGCGGCGGCCTGCTCGACAACATCCCACGCGTACTGCCAAAAGGCGCACAAGCCGTGGTCGACGTGGCCAGCTGGACACGCCCGGCGGTCTTCGACTGGCTGCAGGAAAAAGGCAATGTGGATGAGCACGAGATGCACCGCGTACTCAACTGCGGCGTCGGCATGGTGATCTGCGTGGCGCAGGATCAGGTCGAAGTCACCCTGCAAACCCTGACCGCCGCAGGCGAGCAGCCTTGGGTGATCGGCCAGATCGGTGAAGCCGCCGAAGGCGCTGCACAGGTCGTATTGAACAACCTGAAACAGCACTGATGCCAGCACAGTGCAATGTGGTGGTGCTGATCTCCGGCTCCGGCAGCAACCTGCAGGCGCTGATCGACAGCATCGCCCATGACGGCAATCCGGCACGTATCAGCGCGGTGATTTCCAACCGCGCCGATGCCTACGGCCTGGAGCGCGCCAAACAGGCCGGCATCGCCACCGCCGTGCTCGACCACAAGCAGTTCGATGGCCGCGAGGCCTTTGATGCTGCACTGGTCGAGGCCATTGATGCGTTTGATCCGCAGCTGGTAGTGCTGGCCGGCTTTATGCGCATCCTCACCCCCGGTTTCGTTCGTCACTACGCCGGCCGCCTGCTGAATATCCACCCGTCTTTGCTGCCGAAATACAAAGGCCTGCACACCCATCAGCGGGCGTTGGACGCCGGCGACAGCGAGCATGGTTGCAGCGTGCACTTCGTCAGCGAGGAACTCGATGGCGGACCACTGGTCGTACAGGCAGTGGTACCGGTACAGTCGGATGACTCGCCCAGCAGCCTGGCGCAGCGCGTGCACGAGCAGGAACACGTGATTTACCCGCTGGCCGTGCGCTGGTTTGCCGAAGGCCGTTTACAGCTGGCCGCGCAGAGGGCGATGTTGGACGAGCAACTGTTACCGAGTACCGGACACCTTATTCGAACTTAGGAGACACCATGGGTCGCGCCTTACTGTTCGCACTAACGCTTCTGAGCCTGCCGGCACTGGCCGTCGAGCTGAAACCCTTCTCCGCCAGCTACACCGCCGACTGGAAGCAACTGCCCGTCAGCGGCAGCGCCGAACGCAGCCTTGAAGCGCTGGATAACGGCGTGTGGAAGCTGAACTTCGAAGCCTCCATGCTGGTCGCCAGCCTGACCGAACAAAGCACCCTGCGCGTGGATAAAGAAGTCTTCCTGCCGCAGACTTACCTGTATGAACGCAACGGCCTGGGCAAGGGCAAGAAGATCGAGCACGACTTCGACTGGAGTGCCAAACAGGTTATCGGCAGTGATCGCGACACGCCGGTGCGCCTGCCACTGAACCGTGGCCTGCTGGACAAATCGACCTACCAGTTGGCCCTGCAATATGACGTGGCCGCTGGCACCAAGAGCATGAGCTACCAGGTGGTCGATGGCGACGAAGTGGAAACTTACGATTTCCGCGTGCTGGGTGAAGAAACCGTGCGTACCAAGGCCGGCCTGATCGATGCGATCAAGGTCGAACGCGTGCGTGACCCGACACAAAGCAGCCGCAAGACCATCCTCTGGTTTGCCAAGGACTGGGACTTCCTGCTGGTGCGCCTGCATCAGGTCGAGAAAGACGGCAAGGAATACCAGATCATGCTCAAGGACGGCACTGTCGACGGCAAAGCCGTTGAAGGTCGCCAGGACTGAGTTATAGCGAATAAAAAAGCCGAGCTAAGTGCTCGGCTTTTTTATGGGCGGGTGTCTGCGGGCAAGGCCCTGCGCCATCACCACATCAGATCATCCGGCACCTGATAGGCCGCATAAGGATCATCGGCATCCGGCGCTTCGGTCGGAGTGTTGAGTAGCACCACGCGCTGAGCATCACGTTCCTGAATCTTCAGCGCGGCTTCACGCGGGATCACTTCATAGCCACCGCCGTGACGGACGATGGCCAGCGAGCCGCTGCTGAGCTTGTTGCGCATCAGGCTATTGACCGACAGACGCTTGACCTTCTTGTCGTCAACGAAGTTGTAGTAATCCTCGGTAGTCAGCTTGGGCAGACGCGAGACTTCGATCAGCTGCTTGATCTGCGCGGCACGAGCCTTCTGCTCGGCTTTTTCCTGTTGCTGGCGGTTCAGCTCCTGATCGCGCGCGGCCTTTTCAGCCATGGCCTGCTGGGCGGCGAGCTTTTGCGATTCGTCCTTCTCGGCCTGACCTTTATTCACCAGGCGCTGCTGTTTCTGCTGCTGTTTGCCGGCCTGCTTGGCCTGCTTTTCGTTGACCAGCCCGGCTTTAAGCAACTGATCGCGTAGTGAGAGAGCCATAACCTACCTTTCCAACCTTCAATATTAAGTGGGCGTACCCAGCGCAATCGTGACGCGCCATCCACCCTATGGGCTCAGCAGCTCGGGGTCTGCTTTTCCAGTTTCTTGGCTTCGCCCCAGAGCGCGTCCAATTCATCCAGGGCGCAATCTTCCATGCTGCGCCCCGCTTCGCGCAATGCCTGCTCAATAAAACGAAAACGCCGTTCGAACTTGGCGTTGGCCGCCCGCAGCGCCGTTTCCGGATCAACCTTCAGGTGCCGGGCCAGGTTGCTGACCACAAACAGCAGATCGCCGATTTCTTCACCAATCGCCTCGGGGTCGTTCTCGCTCATGGCTTCGAGCACTTCATCCAGCTCTTCGCGCACCTTGTCGACCACCGGCAAGGCCTCGGGCCAGTCGAAGCCGATCTGAGCGGCGCGCTTCTGCAACTTGATTGCCCGGCTTAGCGACGGCAGCGCCGTGGGCACATCGTCAAGCAGTGAGAGCTGCTCAGGGGCATTAGCCTTCTCGGCGCGCTCTTCAGCCTTGATCTCCTCCCAACGCTGTTTGACCGCAGCCTCCTCCAGCTTGGCCACGTCCACAGCGCCGTACAGATCGCCATCGGGGAACACATGAGGGTGGCGGCGAATCAGCTTGCGGGTAATGCCATCCACCACCTGGGCAAATTCGAAGCGGCCTTCTTCACGGGCCAACTGGCTGTAATACACCACCTGAAACAGCAGGTCGCCCAGCTCACCGGGCAGATGATCGAAGTCGCCACGCTCGATGGCATCGGCCACTTCGTAGGCCTCTTCGAGGGTGTGCGGCACGATAGTCGCGTAACTCTGCTTGAGGTCCCAGGGACAGCCATGCTGCGGGTCGCGCAGCCGGGCCATCAGGTGCAGCAGATCGTCGAGTTGGTACATAAGATTCCTTTACCTACGTAGCCCGGATGCAATCCGGGAATGCCTGTACGCAATTCCCCGGATTGCATCCGGGCTACGGTATTGAGACTTAACTGACCCGGTGGCGACGCGCCTCAATAATGTTCGGCAGCTGAGAAATCCGCCCCAGCAGCCGGCCCAATGCATCCAGCCCAGGAATCTCCACGGTAATCGACATGGACGCGGTGTTGTCGTCCTTGTTCGAGCGGGTATTCACCGCCAGCACATTGAGCTTCTCGTTGAGCAGCACCTGGGTCACGTCACGCAGCAGACCGGAACGGTCGTAGGCCTTGATGATGATGTCGACAGGATAGGTCTGCACCGGCACCGGGCCCCAGCTGACCTGGATGATCCGCTCCGGCTCGCGCCCGGCCAGTTGCAGCACCGAGGCACAGTCCTGGCGGTGAATGCTCACGCCACGGCCCTGGGTGATGTAACCGACAATCGGGTCACCCGGCAGCGGCTGGCAGCAGCCGGCCATCTGCGTCAGCAGGTTGCCGACCCCCTGAATCTGGATATCGCCGCGCTTGCCCGGCTTGAAGCCCAAGGCCTTGCGCGGGATCAGTTCGAGCTGCTCGTTGACCCGATCCGGCTCGACCAGTTGCTGCGCCAGGTTGACCAGTTGCACCAGACGCAGATCACCGGCGCCGAGGGAAGCAAACAGATCCTCGCTGGTTTTCAGGTTGGCCTTCTCAGCCAGTTTGTCGAAGTCCACATGCGGCAGGCCTAAACGCAGCAGTTCGCGCTCAAGCTGCTGCTTGCCGGCGGCAACGTTCTGGTCGCGGTCTTGCAGCTTGAACCAGTGGACGATCTTCGCCCGTGCCCGGCTGGTGGTGACGTAACCGAGGTTGGAGTTCAACCAGTCGCGGCTCGGCGTGCCGTGCTTGCTGGTGATGATCTCCACCTGCTCGCCGGTCTGCAGGCTGTAGTTGAGCGGCACGATGCGCCCGTTGATCTTCGCACCACGGCAGTTATGGCCGATCTCGGTGTGCACGCGGTAGGCAAAATCCAGCGGCGTGGCGCCCTTGGGCAGGTCAATGGCATGACCGTCCGGGGTGAAAACATAGACCCGGTCCGGCTCAATATCCACGCGCAGCTGTTCGGCCAGACCGCCGATATCGCCCAGTTCTTCATGCCATTCAAGCACCTGACGCAGCCAGGAAATCTTCTCCTCGTAATGGTTGGAGCTGGCTTTGACGTCGGTGCCCTTGTAGCGCCAGTGCGCGCACACGCCCAATTCGGCTTCTTCGTGCATCGACTGGGTGCGGATCTGCACCTCCAGCACCTTACCTTCCGGGCCGAGCACGGCGGTGTGCAACGAGCGGTAGCCGTTTTCCTTGGGGTTGGCGATGTAGTCGTCAAACTCTTTGGGAATGTGCCGCCACAGGGTGTGGACGATACCGAGGGCGGTGTAGCAATCGCGCACCTGCGGCACCAGCACGCGCACCGCGCGCACGTCGTAGATCTGGCTGAACTGCAGGCCCTTGCGCTGCATTTTGCGCCAGATCGAGTAGATGTGTTTGGCCCGACCACTGATGTCGGCTTTGATCCCGGTGGCTTCCAGCTCGCTGCGCAACTGGTCCATCACTTCATTGATGTAGTGCTCACGGTCCAGCCGGCGCTCGTGCAGCAGCTTGGCAATCTGCTTGTACTGCTCGGGCTCCAGGTAGCGGAAGGACAGGTCCTCCAGCTCCCACTTGATATGACCGATGCCCAGGCGGTGGGCCAACGGTGCATAGATATCGAACACCTCACGGGCCACGCGCTGGCGCTTCTCGTCGTCAGCGCCCTTCACCGCACGGATCGCACAGGTGCGCTCGGCCAGTTTGATCAACGCCACGCGCACGTCATCGACCATCGCCACGAGCATCTTGCGCAGGTTTTCCACCTGGGCCTGGGAGCCGAGCACCAGGGAATCACGCGGGTTCATTGAGGCGCTGATCGCCGCCATGCGCAGCACGCCTTCCACCAGCTTGGCCACCACCGGGCCAAAGCGCTGATGCACCAGCGCCAACGGCACCTTACCCTCACGCACGCAGCGGTAGATCACGGCAGCGACCAGGGAATCCTGGTCGAGCTTGAGATCGGCGAGGATTTCGGCGATCTCCAGACCTGCGCGGAAACTCGATGCGCCCTCGGTCCACAGGTTCTGCGCGGCATTGGCCTGCTGCTCGGCCTCACGGGCGAACTCGCAGGCATCACGCAGGGCGTCACGATCCAACGCCGGATCGACACTCAGTACATGCCCGAGCCAGGCTTCAAGGTTGATGCTGCCGTCATCGTTGATCGGCTGATGCGCTCTGACCTGAACCATCTTGCTACCTTCCCTACGGCAGAGCAGAGCCTGCCGAATAGTCGCCAGCTTCTATGAGCCGGTCGGTTGAACCGCTTGAAAGCGCAATCCCTGTGCGCCCCGTTACCACTCACTGGGCTATTGCCCCGGTAAAGCCTTACCCCAGGTATCAAGCCTGGGGGCGAACAAACAACGCCATCGCTTCGACGTGCGCGGTTTGCGGAAACATATCGAGGATACCGGCACGTTCCAGCCGATACCCCTGCGCCAGCAATTCGGCGCTGTCACGGGCCAAAGTCGTCGGGTTGCACGACACATACAACACCCGTTTGGCACCCAGCGCCGACATCTGCTGTACCGCCTGCAGCGCACCGTCACGCGGTGGGTCCAGCAGCACGGCAGCAAAACCGCCCTGCGCCCAGCTGGCATCGGCCAGCGGGTTGGACAGGTCGGCCTGGAAAAAGTGCGCGTTGCCCAGGCCATTGCTCGCAGCATTTTCAGCGGCGCGCTCAACCATGGTTTGCACGCCCTCCACCGCCACCAGCTCGCGCACCCGCTGGGCCAAGGGCAAGGCGAAATTGCCCAGACCGCAGAACAGATCCAGCACCCGCTCATCGGCCTGCGGCGCCAGCCAGTCCAGCGCCTGCGCAACCATGGCGTCATTCACCGGCTGGTTGACCTGGACAAAATCACCGGGCCGATACGTCAGGTCGAGGTCAAACGCATCCAGGCGATAACTCAGTGGCTGCGCTGGCTCAAACGGCTGCGGCTCAGCCGTGCCGTGCAACCACAGCTGCGCCTTCTGCTCAGTGCAGAAGGCCTGCAAACGGGCCAGGTCCGCTTCGCTCAACGCAGCGGTATGTCGTATCAGCACAGCACTGGAGCTGCCGCTGAACAACTCGACATGACCAATGGCCTGAGGTTTGTCCAACGCACGCAACACCTGAGGTAGCGCGCGCAGGATCGGTTGCAAGGGTTGTACCAGCACCGGGCAATCGCTAATGGCGATGATGTCCTGGCTGGCCGCTGCGCGAAAACCCACGTCCAGGCGCTTGGCCTTGTTGTCCCAGCGCACAGCGATGCGCGCGCGACGGCGATAGCCCAGCTCAGGGCCGACCAATGGCGCAGCCCACTCTTGCGGCTCAAGATTGGCCAAGCGGCTGAGTTGTTCGGCGAGCATGCGCTGTTTCAGGGCAAGCTGATCGGCATGGGGCATATGTTGCAGGCTGCAGCCACCGCAGACTTTGGCATGCACGCAAGCCTCGCTACGCCGCTCGGCACTGGCGGTGAGAATGCGCTCAACCCGCGCCTCGACCACCTTGCCGTGGGCACCGAGCACCCGCGCTTCGATCTGCTCGCCGGCCAGTGCGCCGCTGACAAACCAGGTGCGCCCCTCGCTGAACGCGATGCCGCGGCCGTCGTTGGCCAGGCGCTCGATAGCCAGTTTCTGCTTTTTGCCTACTGGCACCTGCGGCGTGCGGGAACCACCGCTGGGTTGAAAGCGCAGACCGCCGTCTTTCTTGGCCATCAGTTGCTCTGGCCATCCGTAACGGGGGCGTCGTAAACGCCGCTGGACAGGTAACGGTCGCCACGGTCACAGATGATCGCCACCATCACCGCGTTCTCGACTTCCTGGGACAGGCGCAGCATCGCCGCCACCGAACCGCCGGAAGACACCCCGCAGAAGATGCCTTCTTCGCGCGCCAGGCGGCGCATCACGTCTTCGGCTTCCTGCTGGCCCATGTCGATGATGCGGTCCACCCGCTCGGCCTGATAAATCTTCGGCAGGTACTCCTGCGGCCAGCGGCGAATACCAGGAATCGCCGCGCCTTCCATCGGCTGCAGACCGACAATCTGCACCTCGGGCTTCTGCTCTTTCAGAAAGCGCGAGACGCCCATGATGGTCCCAGTGGTGCCCATCGAGCTGACGAAATGGGTGATCTGCCCGCCCGTCTGCTGCCAGATTTCCGGGCCGGTGCTGGTGTAGTGAGCAATCGGGTTGTCACCGTTGGCGAACTGGTCGAGCACCTTGCCCTTGCCGTCAGCCTGCATCTGCAGGGCCAGGTCGCGGGCTTCCTCCATACCGCCGACCAGAATCAGCTGCGCGCCGTAAGCGGTCATCGCGGCCTTGCGTTCGGCGGTGGAGTTGTCCGGCATGATCAGCACCATGCGGTAACCCTTGATCGCCGCCGCCATGGCCAGGGCGATACCGGTGTTGCCGCTGGTGGCTTCAATCAGCACATCACCGGGCTGGATATCGCCGCGCAATTCGGCGCGGGTAATCATCGACAACGCCGGACGATCCTTTACCGAACCGGCCGGGTTGTTGCCTTCCAGCTTCAACAGCAAGGTGTTGCTGGTGTTGCCCGGCAGGCGCTGCAGGCGCACCAATGGGGTGTTGCCGACGCAATCGGCGATGGTTGGGTAATGCAGGCTCATGGCGAACGAGATGATCCAGAAGCAAAGAAGGCCGCCATGATAACGGCAAACTGCGCTCGGCCATATCAGCGAACACCACTACACGGCAGCAAAATTACCCCGCCAGGGCGTACAGCAACAGCCAGCACGGCAGCCCCAGCACCGGCGCGTACACCGCCAGGCGCGGTGCATAGGGCAACAACAGCGCCAGAGCAAAGCCGCTCAGCGACAGCATGCCGAACCAGCCCACCGGGCCCATCGCCCAGCCCCAGGCTTGCGCACAACCCCACAGGCTGGCCACCAGCAGCAACCAGCCACCGCCACGCAGAACGCGACGTTGCAGCGGCGTCGGTACCCTGCCCCAGACCTGTTTGTAGTGCCGCTCCAGGCCCTGACACAGCGCCAGCATGCTGCTGTAAGCCAGCAAGAAACTGCCCAAGAATGCCGTCATCATCTCAATTCACCTGCGCCTGTGCGGGCCGCACCCGCCGCTCGCTGTGTTGCACCTGCGGCTGACGCAAACGCCAGACACTCCAGGCCAGCAGCAGCCCCAGCGCCACCACCGTCACCTCCAGCCACAGGCGCATGCTGTCGTCCCAGGTATGACCGTCACTGATTGCACTGAGCAGCGGCAAGCCCAGACACAGCAGCGCCGCCAGGCTCAGTTGTTCACGCCAGGCCTGCAGGCGCGGACGCAGCCAGGCGTGCAGCAGACTCAGCAGCCAGAGCGCAAAGAAGCCACGCAGTTCCCATCCACCACGCTGGGCCAGCTCCTGCGGCAATAGGCGGTTAAGCCACAACAGGCCGATACAGGCCACAGCCAGGCCAGCAATTGTCGCCACGTTGAGGCTTTCCACCAGGCGATAGAGCTGTTGCCCCAGCGCACTTTCACTGTCGTATTTACGCCGCCGCTTGACGGTAAACAGCACCAGCCCGGTGGCGATCATGGCGCTGCTGAGCAAGCCGCATACGAAATACAACCAGCGCATCGGGTAGCCACCGAACTGCGCAAAGTGCAGGCCAAACATCACCCGCTGTACCAGCACACTGGGGCGTAGTTCTGGCGGCCCGGCCAGCAGCTCACCGGTAACCCCATCGAAGACCATATTGTGGCCCTTGGTCAGGGCAATGCGGTTACCCAGCACCCGGCGCATTTCGATATGCGCATCACTGCGCCCGGGGTGCTCGATCACCACACCGCTCAGCGGCCCCATGCGTGCTTCGGCCTGAGCCAGTAGCGGGGCCATCGCCGTCAGCGGCGCCGGGTGAGTCGGCGCCTGATGCGGCTCTTCCATGACGTCGATGTGTTCGCGGTAAAACGCCGCGAAATCACCTTTGTAGAGGCTGTCCAGCGCCGCCGGCATATAGATCAGGGCAAAGATCAACAAGCCGGTGTAGGTGATCATCAGGTGAAACGGCAACAGCAACACTGCACTGGCATTGTGTGCATCGAGCCAGGAACGCTGGCCCTTGTTCGGGCGGAAGGTGAAAAACTCCTTGAAGAACTTCTTGTGAATAATGATGCCGCTGATCAGCGCCACCAGCATGGCCATCCCCGCCAACCCGACAATCCAGATACCCGGGTTGCGTGGCATGCTCAGGCTGTAGTGAAAACGAAAGAAAAATGTCCCGCCGGCCGTGTCGCGCACCACCAAGGGCTCACCGGTGAGTGGGTCCAGGTACGTGCTGATGCCCGAACGCCGGTCGCCCGCTGTCACCCGCAGGGCAGGCATACGCTCGCTGGGCAGGCTGATGTTCCAGGCGCTGGCATCGGCATGCTGGCGTTGCAGGTAAGCCACCGCATGCTCGACAGCCTGAGCGTTGCTGACCGACGTCTGTTTGATCTCCGGCTGCATCCAGTGATCAATCTCCTGATCGAATACCGCCAGACTGCCGGTGAGAAAGATGGCGAACAACAGCCAGCCGAACAGCAGGCCGCCCCAGGTGTGCAGCCAGGCCATGGATTGGGTCAGGGTCTGCTTCATGCCAGGCGCTCCAGCAGATGAGGCCAGAAGCCGATCAGCGCCAGCGGCGCAGCGACCGGCAATACCGCCCAGGCGCGCCAGGCGCTGCGTGCGGCAAACGCCCAGAGAATCGCCAGGGTGTAGAAGCTGAATGACAGCAGGCTGGCGATCAGCAGCGCGTCCACCCGGTCCAGCGGCAACAGCTGCGCCAGGGCGGCGGTCAATGCGTAGGTGAACACATAGCCGCCCAGCAGCCCGGCCAGCACCCGTGAACAGATCGGCCATGCCTGGGTTGTTCCTGCGGCCTTACTCATTGCGTCCCTCCTGCGCCAAGCCAGCCGCCATGCGCAATGCCGGCCGCAAGGACGCGGCCAGCATCGGCCCATGGCCCAAGCCGGAAAATTCCTGATACTGCACCTGCATACCCGGCCAGCGTGCCAGGCGTTCGGCCATCTGCCGCGCGACGTCGGCCGGAACCGCGGCCATGGCCTTGCGTCGTTGCTCCAGCAGCGCCGGATCGACGCCGGGTCGGGCATTGCCGGGCAGACCTTCATCACTGCCGCGCACGATCAACAGCTGGGCAGTGGCACCGGCAAAGTCATGCTCAGTCTCCAGCAACAACCCGGATTGCCACCACAGCGACGGGCTGGCGGCGATATAACGGCTAAAGCTGGCCGGCTGGGTGAACAAGGTATTGAGCACGAACAGCCCGCCGAACGAATGCCCCCAGAGCGCCTGTTGCGCCGGATCAACCGGTTGCAGCGCGGCCACCTGCGGCTTGATGCGCTGCTCCAGCAACGCCAGAAAGGCCGCAGCACCGCCACCCTGTACCCCATTGAATGCCTGCATCGGCTGACCATCGCGGCGCGCCGGGGTGTAGTCGAGGGTGCGCGCCGGCACATTGAAGGGCCGCTCACCGGCATGCCCGATAAACACCAGCAGCGGCGGCGTGCCCGCCTCCAGTTCGGCCAGCCATTGCGCCTTCAGCGCCGCCAGCGCGGCATGGCCATCAAGCAGGTAAAGCACCGGGAAACCGCTGGCCGGTGCCGCACGCGCCGGTACCAGCAACTGCACCTCATAGCTGCGCTGGGCATCTGCCGACTGCACCTGGAACGGCGCAAGCTGTTGGTAACCGGGATAGTCAGCAGCGCTCGCCACGCTCAGCCAGGGCAGGCAGAACAACCACAACCAGCAGCGCTTCATGGCACGACCCCCAGCACTTGCCAGCTGGGCAAGATGCGCTGTTCGAAGTGCTGCAGGCGCTCGGCAGCCTGCTGCACGGCAACGCCGTGACGACGCAACAGCGCCTGAATGGTTTCACTCAGCAAGCTGCCGCGTAACTGCGGATGCTCCAGCAGCACGCGGGCGGCGGCCATTTCCAGCATGTCTGCCGACACACTCGCGCCCAGGCTTGGCGCGGCCAGGTGTGCGTAACCGACGCCCTGCAACGCCCCCTCAGCCAGCAGACGGTTAAGCGCCTGACAGCGAGTGACATCCACCGGCGCGTGCAGCAACGGATGGGCATAGCCCGCCCAGGTCAGCAGCTGCAAGGCGCCACTAAGCTGGCCAACCTGCGCCGCCAGGGTGGGTCGCTGCGCCAGTTCGGCAAAGCTCTGCGGCCCCTCGCCAAGGGCCTGCAGCAGTGGCTGATACAACTCGGCAGCGCCCTGCAGCGGGCCGATGCGCGTTGAAAACTCCACCGCGCCCGGTGCCGGCGCGGCGGGCAACAGTGCCCAGCAGCTGTCCAGCAAGGCTTGCCGATGCGCCGTGGCCGACAGGGCCTGATCGCCGCGTTGGTACAGGTCACTGCGCTGAGCCTGGTTGCGTGCCAGGTCCTTGGCGGTTTCCCGCAGCGCCGGGTCACTCAGGCCCTGAATCGCGGCCAGGCAGTTACCGGGCAACGACAGTGCATCGATGTTTTCCAGTGGAATGGCGCTGCCGATCAGTTGACAGCCAAGACGAGCAAAATCTGCCATGACATCGGCCACCGGCAACGGTTGCCAGTGTTCGCACAGTAGTTCATGGGCCAGGTAATCCAGCCCCTGTTCGGCACTGCGCGCCAGCAGCCGGGCCATCTCAGGCTGCTCGACAAAATAGCCGGCGCCGCCCTGTTGCAAGGCCTGCAATGCCTCCAGAGCCGCCTGCACACGCTGCGACGGTGAACATTCGCTGTGTTGCGCGTGTTGCCAGATAAACCGCTGAGCCGCTGCCAACGGCGCCATGCCGGGCTGACACATATAACCCAGGCACAGCAGTCCATTGGCGTTGAGGCGCTGCTCGACAAAGCCACGGATGGCCGCACGCTGCGCGGGTGCCACCCAGCTGTACACGCCATGGGCGACGATAAAGTCGTAGCCCTCGCCCGGCTGCTCGAGCAGCTCGGTGAACTCGGCCTGCACAAACTCGATATTGCTCAACTGCGCAGCCGCCGCCAGACGCCGGCCATGCTCAATGTGCTGCGGGTTGAAGTCCACCGCCACGAACTGCCCAGCCGGATTGCTGGCCGCCAACAGCAGGCTGTTCAGGCCCTGTCCGCAGCCCAGCTCGCAGTAGCGAAAGCCCGCTTGCAGGTTGCCAGCGCGCTGACCGAGGGCCGTCTGCAGCGCCATCAGCCAGCTGGGCGCCAACTGCGGTTGAACATGATGGGGATAGGGCAACTCGGCCAGATACCCCTGATTCCACACTTGCATTAAGCGTTTTCCTGCACTGAAAAGGCTCCGCCAGGGCACACCTGGCGGAGCCGAAACCCGCCGTAGCAGCGGGTAAGGAGCACGATGACCTAGAAGGATGCGGTGACCGAGGCGAAGTAGGCACGCCCGGCTTCGTTGTAGGTGTTGGCCCCGGCTTCGGTGGCGTTGCCTTCTCGGTAGATGCGCTTGTCGAACAGGTTGTTGATGCCCATGCGCACGCTGTACTGCTCATTGAAGGCATAACCGGCGCTGACGCCCATCAGGCCGTAAGGATCGATGTCCTTCTGTGCCTGGCTGTCGATGGCCACGTTGCGTCGGGCGTTGTAGCTTGGCGACTCCTGAGTGCCGTAGTAGGTGCCGCTGACCTGCAGCGACAGCTTCTCGGTGGCAGCCCAGTCCAGGCCGGTGTTGAGGGTGTACTCGGGGATGATGCTCAGCGGCTCGCCGCTGTCCTTGTCCTTGGACTCGATCATGTAGGTGAAGTTGGTGTTCCACTCCAGCGTCGGGCTGAGGGTGACGAACAGATTGCCTTCAACCCCCTCGACCACCGCCTTGCCGGAGTTTTCCCAGTTCTGCACACGACGACCGTTCGCCAGGCGGAACTCCGCCGTGTTGCTGGAAACGATCTTGTTCTTGTAGTCGTTGCGGAAGTAGGTCGCGCTGGTACGCCAGGTGCCTTTATCAAAGGCCAGGCCGATTTCCTTGTTGATGCTGGTTTCCGGCTCCAGGTCCGGGTTCCCGATCAGGTAGCAGCCACCGGCGTTGGCTTCTGCCGCGTTACAACCAAAGCCCATGCTGTAAAGCAGGTAGTTGGGGTTGGACTGATACAGGTTGGGGGTCTTGTAGGCCCGCGCGATACCGCCTTTGAGGGTCAGCTCATCGGTCAGTTCATGGGAGGCGTTAAGGCTCGGGCTCCAGTTACCGCCAAACTCTTCATGGTCGTCATAGCGAAGCCCCGGGGTAACGATGGTGCGCTCGCCTACCTCGATATTGTCCTCGGCAAACAGGGCAAAGCTGTGCGCGGTGGTCTTGGTCTGGCTGCGGTCAAAACCCGGAATCGCCGGCACACCGCCGACACCCGGGTCCCAGGTTTGCGCGCGCATGGAGCCTGGGTCATTGAGGCTCTCGTACAGGTATTCGCCGCCCAGGGTCAGCACCTGCGGCGCGCCCATCTCCAGCGGCAAGTTGACCTCGGCATTGGCGCGGGTGTTACGCAGGCGCGACATAAACACCCCGGCCCCTTCCGCCGGCGCGCCCTCACCACCACCCGCCAGGCCTTCGTTGAGGCGCTCGTTCCGGGTGTAGTCGTAAGCCAGCGAGGCAGTGGAGCTGCCCCAGTCGTAACTGCCGTTGTGGGTCAGCGCGTAGCTGCTGCGCTGGATGATGTTGGTTTCCTTGCCATACAGCTGGTTCACGAATGCACCACCGCCGTTAAGCATGGTGTCGCCGGCGTAGATGTTGCCCTGACGGCTGTAGGTGGCCTCCAGATCCAGGCTGTGGTCGGGGTTTATCTGCCAGCTGAGCAGGCCGCTGATGTCCTTGTTGCGCACGCCTTCCCGTCCCGCCACCAGGGTATCGGCACCCACCTGACGCTCGGCGTTGATGTCGGCATCGTCGGCGTTGGTCTTGTTGGCACCGCCATACAGGCGGAAAGCCAGGCTGTCGTTCAGCGCACCACTGAGGTTGAAGTTGGCGCGTTGGCCGGCGCCCTCGGCATCGTCTTCCGGCTGGATTGCATACAGGGTGACCGAGCCACGCAGCTCCTCGGTCGGCCGCTTGGTGATGATATTCACCACCCCGCCCATGGCCCCCGAGCCATAGCGGGCGGCGGCCGGGCCGCGGAGGATTTCGATGCGCTCGACTTCTTCAGCCGGCACCCAGTTGGTTTCGCCGCGGGTGTCACGGTCACCGGTCCAGCCATAGCGTACGGCGTTGCGCGAGCTGGACGGACGGCCATCGATCAGAATCAGGGTGTTTTCCGGGCCCATGCCGCGCAGGTCGATCTGGCGGTTGTTGCCACGGCTGCCACTGGTGCTGTTGCCGGTCAGGTTGACCCCCGGCTCGCGGCGGATCACATCGGAGAGGTCATTGGCTGGCGGACGCTTCTTGATGTCCTCGGCGGTGATGATCGACACACCCGGCGCCTGCTTGAGCTCCTGCTTGGCGGTGACCACAGCATCCTTGAGCGTGATCGCATCAGTAGGTTCGGCGGCTGCACTCAGGGCATCGACCTCGGCATCTACCACCTCGGCGGCAAACAGCGTGCAGGGGGAAAGACTGGCCGCAACGATGGCCAACGACAGATGACTGAGTTTGAATCGCGACTGCATGAACACCCTCTCCTGTGGCGAATGGTCCGCATCCAGGCTCAAGGGCAGGCAGTCAAACGCTACGCCAGCCCGACCGGTACGCGGGAACGGCGCAGATGCTACTGATTCTTATTTGTGAGTAAAGTTCATTTACAATCTATACACTTTTCAGCCGGAACTTCAGGCGCAAACCTTCACCCGTGTTTTCAGCCCACATCGCCCCGCCCTGCATCTGCATGGCGCTGCGGGCAATCGCCAGGCCCAGGCCAAAGCCATCACCGCCGGGGCGAGCCGCTGACAAACGAATAAACGGCAGGAACATCTGCTCCAGCTGCGCAGCCGCCACGCCACCACCCTGATCCTCCAGCCAGAACAGCCACTCGCCCTGCTCCAGGCGCCCATCCAGGCTGATCATTGCGTCAGGGGGGGAATGCCGGATGGCATTGCGCAAACCGTTTTCCAGCGCCTGCGCCAGGCCATTGAGGTGCCCGCGCACGCAGCAGTGCTCAGGTAACAGGCAACGCAGCTGGGCCTGCGGCCAGCCACTTTCAAAACAGGCATCCTCGGCCAATAAGGCCCACAGCGAAGGCAGGCTGATCGGCTCCAGCTCAGGTTGCGGACGCTCGGTCCCCAGCCAGATCAGCTCCAGGGTGTCATCCACCAAGCGCTGCATACCGCCAACTTCACGCTCCAGGCGCTGGCGCAGTAGCTCGGCATCCAGGCCACTCTCACAGGCCACCCGCAGGCGGCTCAAGGGTGTACGCAATTCATGGGAAAGATCGCGCAACAGCTGACGCTGCAAGCTGAGCATGCCCTGCAGGCGCTCGGCCATATGGTCGAAGGCGCGGCCCAGCTCGCCCAGCTCATCCTGACGGGTACTGATCTGACTGGCCGTGCGCACACTCAGCTGCTCATCACGCAGGGCATTGGCCTGCTCACGCAGGTGCTGCAGCGGGGTTATCAGTAAGCGATAGAGCAAGGCACAGAGCAGCAGCGCCAGCCCACAGGGCAGCAGGCCGTGCACCAGCAACTGGGCATGCCAGGTAAAACCTTCCGGCAGAAAACGCTCCGGCAACTCGATCACCAACTGGCCATCCAGGGGCTGTTGCGGAAACGGCAAGGCAAGCACCGGCAGGCCACTGGCGCGCTTGCTCATCGGCCAGTCAATGCGGCGCATGGCTGTCAGTCGCTCGGTTTCCTCAAGGTTCAGGGCCTTTGTACCCAGCGCGCGCAAATCACGCCCAACAACCGTCAGCCAGACTGACTCGTGCTGCTGCATCTGCGCCTGCCAACGCTCAACCCCTACGGCACCGCCGCTGCGCCAGGCTTGCTCGGCTTCAGCGGCATAGCCAAGCAGTTGCTGCTGCGCCGCCTCGCTGAGCAGATAACCGCGAAATTCGATGCGCCCACCCCAGGACCAACTGACCCAGATAATCAGCAGACAGAAGGCCATGACCAGCAAAGCCAGGCGCCAGAACAGCGAGTGACGTCCCGGCATGATTCAGACGCCCTCACGGGTGAACAGATAGCCCTTACCCCACACGGTTTCCAGACGCCCGGCGGTATAGCCGAGCGCCTGCAACTTGCGCCGTACATGGCTGATATGCATGTCCAGACTACGGTCATGGCGCGAATAGGCGCGGCGCAAAACCTGCTGATAAAGGAAGGCCTTGCTCATCAGCCCTTCCGGATGGCGCACGAACAGTTCAAGCAGGCGAAATTCGGTATGGGTCAGCTCGGCCCATTGGCCCTGCAGCGACACATCCATGCGCGCCTCATCGAACTGCAATTGCGGGTCAAGACTGGCCTGCATCAGCTCGCGTCGCTCATAGGCCACGCGACGCAACACCGCGGCGATTCGCACCTGCAGCTCATCCATGCTGAAGGGTTTGGCCAGGTAGTCATCCGCGCCCTGGCTGAAACCGGCAATGCGATCCTGCTCGCCGCCCAATGCCGAGATCAAAATCACCGGCACCCCCAGGCGCTCGCGCAGATGTTGCAACGCCTGCAGACCGCTGATGCCAGGTAGCAGGATATCCAGCAGCACCAGATCAAACGCTCCGCTGCTGGCCAGACGCAAACCCTCACGACCATTCTGGCTAAGGCTGACGTTATAGCCGCGTGCCTGCAGGTTGCCCTGCATATGACTGGCCAACAGGGGATCATCTTCAACCAGAAGAATGCGTGCGGCAGGAAAATGGCAGGAGAGCACGGATTAGCACCCGATCAAATGAGAATAATTCTACCTACTATTCGTTCCGCACTCACCTACAGATTCTCGCTCGCTGAATCGCTACACTGCCGACATATCACCCCAGGAGGCGTCGCGTGTTAAAGGATCTAGGCATCAAAGGCCGTGTGCTTATGCTCACCCTGCTGCCCACCAGCCTGTTGGCGTTGGTTCTGGGGGGTTACTTCACCTGGGTGCAGCTGTCCGGCTTGCAGGGGCAACTGCTGCAACGCGGCCAGATGATCAGCGAACAGCTCGCGCCCCTGGCGGCCCCCGCCTTGCAGGCCGGTGATGCGCAGCTGCTGCAACGCATCGCCACCCAGGCGCTGGAGCAACCGGACGTACGTGCGGTGAGCTTCCTTGCCCCGGAACGCAGCCCCCTGGCCCATGCCGGCCCACGCATGCTGACGCCCTCACCCATCGCCGCAGAGTTACAACCCGCGCAGAGCAGCAACCAGGACGCCACGCGCTTTCTGATGCCGGTGTATCAGCAACACCTGAGCCTGACCGGCAGTTTATTCAGCGAACCCGGCACCCAGTTGCTCGGCTGGGTCGAGCTGGAGCTGTCGCACCACAGCACCCTGCTCAGCGGCTACCGCAGCCTGCTGGCCAGCCTGCTGCTGATTGCCACCGGGCTGATGGTCACCGCCCTGCTCGCCGTGCGCATGAGCCGCACCATCAACGACCCGCTGCGGCAGATCAAACAGAGCGTTGCCCAGCTCAAGGACGGCCACCTGGAAACCCGTCTGCCGCCACTTGGCAGCCATGAGCTGGACGAGCTGGCCTCGGGCATCAACCGCATGGCCGAGTCACTGCAGAACGCCCAGGAAGAACTGCAACACAGCGTCGACCAGGCCACCGAAGACGTGCGACAGAATCTGGAAACCATCGAAATCCAGAACATCGAGCTGGATCTGGCCCGTAAGGAAGCCCTGGAAGCCAGCCGCATAAAATCGGAATTTCTCGCCAATATGAGCCATGAAATCCGCACTCCACTCAACGGCATCCTCGGTTTCACCAACCTGCTGCAGAAAAGCGAGCTGACCCCGCGCCAGCAGGATTACCTGGGCACCATCGAAAAATCCGCCGACAGCCTGCTGGCGATCATCAACGAGATTCTCGATTTCTCGAAGATCGAGGCCGGCAAACTGGTGCTGGAAAATATCCCGTTCAACCTGCGCGACCTGCTGCAGGAAACCCTGACCATCCTCGCCCCGGCCGCTCATGAGAAACAGCTGGAGCTGCTCAGCCTGGTCTACCGCGACACACCGCTGTCGCTGATCGGCGACCCGCTGCGGCTCAAGCAGGTGCTGACCAACCTGGTAAGCAACGCGATCAAGTTCACCCGCGCCGGCACCATCGTGATTCGCGCCATGCTCGAAGACGAAAGTGCCGACCGCGCGCAGCTGCGTATTAGCGTGCAGGACACCGGCATCGGCCTGTCCGATGACGACCTGCGCGAGCTGTTCCAAGCCTTCAGCCAGGCCGATAACTCGCTCAGCCGTCAAGCTGGCGGCACCGGGCTGGGCCTGGTGATTTCCAAGCGCCTGATCGAGCAGATGGGCGGCGAAATCGGCGTCGACAGCACGCCTGAAGAAGGCTCGGAATTCTGGATCACCCTGAGCCTACCCAAGGCCCGTGACGACGCCGAAGACCTGCCACGGCCGCCGCTGCTCGGCCGCCGCGCGGCTGCCCTGGAACACCACGACCTGGCGCGTCAGGCCCTGCAACATCAACTGGAAGACTGCGGCCTGCAGGTCAGCGGCTTCGATAACCTCGACAGCCTGCTCAGCGCCGTGGCCGAGGCGCGACATAGCGCCCAGCCAATCGAACTGGCGGTGCTCGGCGTCAGCACCCAGACCTTGCCGCCAGAGCGCCTCGACCAACGTATCTGGGAGCTCGAACGCCTGGCCTGCAAAACCCTGCTGCTGTGCCCCACCACCGAACAGACGCTGTACCAAGGCCTGCTCCCAGACGCCTACAGCCAACTGCAGGCCAAACCCGCCTGCACACGCAAGCTGCAGCGCGGTCTGGCCGAGCTGGTCAGTCCACGGCAGAGCCGTACAGAAAACCAACAAAGCGCACCGAGCCGCCCGCCGCTGATTCTCTGTGTCGACGACAACCCGGCCAACCTGTTGCTGGTGCAAACCCTGCTCGACGACATGGGCGCCCAGGTCAGCATCGCCAACAGCGGCTATGAGGCCGTGGAAAAAGCCGCCGAGCAGACCTTTGACCTGATATTTATGGACGTACAGATGCCGGGCATGGACGGTCGCCAGGCCACCGAAGCGATTCGCCTGCAGGAAAGCGAGAGCGGCCGCAGCCCGGTGCCGATCGTCGCCCTGACCGCCCACGCCTTGGCCAACGAAAAACGCGCCCTGCTGCAAAGTGGCCTGGATGACTACCTGACCAAGCCGATCAGCGAACGCCAGCTGGCCCAGGTGGTGCTCAAGTGGACCGGCCTGGCCCTGCGCAACCAGAGCATCGATCCAGCCAGTGCCAGCAAGGTGCAGCTCAGCCTGAGCGTACTGGACGCTGAAGAAGGCCTGCGCCTGGCAGCCGGCAAGGCTGACCTGGCCGCCGATATGCTGAGCATGCTGCTGGCCGGCCTGCCCGGCGACCGCCAGGCCATTCGCCAGGCGCGCGCCAGTGGCGAGCGCAACAGCCTGATAGAACGGGTGCACCGCCTGCACGGAGCGACACGCTATTGCGGCGTGCCGCAGTTGCGCGCCGCCTGTCAGCGCAGCGAAACCCTGCTGAAACAGAACGACCCGGCCGCCCAGCAAGCCCTGGATGAGCTGGATGCCGCCATTGAACGGCTGGCCTTTGAGGCGCAAGTCAGCGCCTGAAGCGCTCGCTGAACACAGCCTGCGGGCCGTGCGTGATAGCATTTGCGCACATTTGGAGGATCTATGGCTGAACACGACTTTCGCTACAACCTGCTCAACCCTGAACACACGCTGATCGAATGCCGCGCACTGGCCCCAGGCCTTTACCAGGTCACCGGCAATGGTGGCTCGATCCAGAGCGGCGACACTCTGCTGGTTACCCTCAAGGGCAGCCGCGAGCTGTCCATGCGCTTGCAGGCCGACAAAGTGCGCCACCTGATTAACCCGCGCGGCCAATGGGTCGCCGTTGCCACCGGCCCGGCATTCAAGGAGCTGGCCATCTTCAATTGGCAGGTCAACTGCGACAGCTGCAATGCCCAGCTCGATTTCGAGTTTGCCGTCGATGCCGCCCTCGGCAAGAAGGCCCAGGCCCCAGCGGCCGAGGCGCGCATTAAAGAGCTGGGCTGGCAGTCGCATAACGCCAAGCACCTGTGCCCTAAATGCCAAAAATAAGCCGCACTCCAGGAGGCTATATGAACCGACTTCTGACCATCAGCCTGCTGGCCTTGGGCCTTTCCGGCTGCGCCGCATCCGGCCCGCAACTGGAAACCGAGCACAGCTACCGGGTGGAATGGATTGGTGAGCGTCCGTTGATCGACCGTAGCTACCTGAGTATTACCTTGGCTGACGATGGTCGGGCCTATGGCAATGCCGGTTGCAACCACTGGTTCGCCAACTACCGCCTGGACGGCGAAAAACTCAGCATCAGCCAGCCAGGCAGCACCCGAAAAATGTGTGCACCGGCGCTGATGGAACAGGAAACGCGCTTTCTCGAAAGCCTGAGTCAGGTGCAGCGTTGGGACTTCTCGCCCACCGGACAGCTGCAACTGTGGCCAGCCGAAGGCAAGCCGCTGCGCCTGTGGTCGGAAGATAAGTAAGCATTTACGTCAGATAAAAAGGGAGCCCGAGGGCTCCCTTTATCTATTGCAGCTGAACTCAGTGAATGATCTGGCTGAGGAACAGCTTGGTGCGTTCGTTCTGCGGGTTGGTGAAGAAGGTATCCGGATCGTTCTGCTCAACGATCTCGCCCTTGTCCATAAAGATCACCCGGTTCGCCACGGTGCGGGCAAAGCCCATTTCGTGGGTTACGCAGAGCATGGTCATGCCGTCTTCGGCCAGGCCGATCATGGTATCCAGCACTTCCTTGACCATTTCCGGATCGAGTGCCGAGGTCGGCTCGTCGAACAGCATGATCTTTGGTTTCATGCACAGCGCACGGGCAATCGCCACACGCTGTTGCTGACCACCAGAAAGCTGGCCTGGGTATTTGTTCGCCTGCTCCGGAATACGTACACGCTCAAGAAAATGCATGGCAATTTCTTCGGCCTGGCGCTTGGGCATCTTGCGCACCCACATCGGTGCCAGCGTGCAGTTCTGCAGCACGGTCAGGTGCGGGAACAAGTTGAAGTGCTGGAATACCATGCCGACTTCGCGACGTACCGCTTCGATGTGCTTGAGGTCGTGGGTCAGCTCGGTGCCATCAACGATGATGCGCCCCTGCTGATGCTCTTCCAGACGGTTGATGCAGCGAATGGTGGTCGATTTGCCCGAGCCAGATGGCCCGCACAGCACGATACGCTCACCTTGCTGCACGCTCAGGTTGATGTCCTTGAGCACATGGAACTGGCCGTACCACTTGTTCACGCCTTGCAGCAGGATCATCGGCTCGGCGCTGGGCTGCTTGATTGCTTCACTCATGATTCACTCCTAACGCTTGTGGCCGGTGTCCAGCTTTCTCTCCAGACTCTGGGAATAGCGGGACATACCAAAACAGAAAATCCAGAAAATCAGCGCGGCGAACACATAGCCTTCAGTGGCCATGCCCAACCAGGCCGGATCGGTGGTGGCTTGCTTGATGCTGTTGAGCAGGTCGAACAGGCCGATGATGATCACCAGGCTGGTGTCCTTGAACAGCGCAATAAAGGTGTTGACGATGCCGGGGATAACCAGCTTCAGGGCTTGCGGCAGGATCACCAGGCCCATCATCCGCCAGTAACCCAGGCCCATGGCCGCTGCGGCTTCGTACTGGCCTTTGGGAATGGCTTGCAGACCACCGCGCACCACTTCAGCGATATACGCCGACTGGAACAGGATCACCCCGATCAGCGCGCGCATCAGTTTGTCGAAGCTCAGGCCTTCCGGCAGGAACAGCGGCAGCATCACCGAGGACATGAAAAGCACGGTAATCAACGGTACGCCACGCCAGAACTCGATGAAGGTCACGCAGATCACGCGGATCGCCGGCATGTCCGAGCGCCGTCCCAGCGCCAGCAGGATGCCTAGCGGCAATGCACCGGCGATGCCGACAGCAGCGATCACCAGAGTCAGCATCAGGCCGCCCCACTGGCTGGTAGGCACCGTCGACATGCCGAAGAAGCCACCGTGCAGCAGCCAGAAGGCCAGCACCGGGTACACCACCAGAAAGCAGAGGCCATACAGCGCCTTGCGCGGCATCAGCGAGACGAACAGCGGTGCAGCACCGATGATCGCCAACCACAGCGTGGTATCCACCCGCCAGCGCAGCTCAGTTGGGTAGAAGCCGTACATGAACTGGCCAAAACGTTGCTGCACAAACACCCAGCAGGCTCCGCCGCTGGTGCAGTCAGCACGGGTGGTGCCGGTCCAGTCGGCATTGATGAAAGCCCACTGAATCAGCGGTGGCAGCATCAGCCAAACCAGGTAGACGGCGAACAGTGTCAGCAGTGTGTTGAACCAGCTGGAGAACAGATTACTGCGCAGCCAGCCGACCACGCCGACGCTCATCGCCGGTGGTGGTAGATCAGGTTTGAATGTATGAGTTTGCATGGCTGCTCCTTACCGCTCGATCAGCGCAATGCGCTTGTTGTACCAGTTCATCAGCATGGAAATGCTGATGCTGATCGCCAGGTACACGCTCATGGTGATGGCAATCACCTCGATGGCCTGACCGGTCTGATTGAGCACCGTGCCAGCGAACAGCGAGACCATGTCCGGATAGCCGATACCGGCGGCCAGCGAGGAGTTTTTCGCCAGGTTCAGGTATTGGCTGGTCAACGGCGGAATGATCACCCGCAGCGCCTGCGGAATGATCACCAGACGCAGGGTCTTACCAGCGGGCAGGCCCAACGAGCGCGCCGCCTCGGTCTGCCCGTGACTGACGGCCATGATCCCGGAGCGCACGTTCTCGGCAATAAAGGCCGCGGTGTAGATGGTCAGCGCCAGGGTCAGCGCCATCAGCTCGGGAATCAGCACCCAGCCGCCACGGAAGTTGAAGCCGGTCAGCTCCGGCACGCTCCACTGCAACGGATTGCCGCCCAGCAGAATCGCCAGCCCTGGCAGGCCGATCAGCAGCGGAATAGCGCCCAGAGAAACCGGAAACAGCTGGCCGGTCGCCTCGAAACGCGCCTTCGACCAGCGCGAAAACAGCACCACCCCGATAATTGCCACAATCAGCGCACCGGCAAACAGCGCAAAGCTGTCAGTCGGGCTGGGGGCCGGCATATACAGGCCACGGCTGTTGAGGAAGAAAGTATCGCCAACGCCCAGGCTCTGCCGCGGTCCCGGCAGCGAGAGCATGACGGCGAAGTACCAGAAGAATATCTGCAACAGCGGTGGGATATTGCGGAAGGTTTCGATGTACACGGCGGCCAGCTTGCTGACCAGCCAGTTGGGCGACAAGCGTGCCACCCCAAGAACAAATCCCAGCAACGTGGCCAGGACGATACCAATCACCGACACCAGCAGGGTGTTGAGCAAACCCACCACGAAAACACGCCCATAGGAGTTGCTTTCGTTGTAGTCGATCAGGTGCTGGGCAATGCCGAAACCGGCACTGTTGTTAAGGAAGGAAAAGCCGGAGGTGATTCCGCGTTTTTCCAGGTTGGTCTGGGTGTTGTCAAACAGAAACCAGCCGAGCGCCACAACGGCGATAACGGCAAGAATTTGAAATAGCCAGGCACGCACCTTGGGGTCGGTCCAAACCGATCCACCCGGGCGCGGGACATTTGCAGTGGTTTGCATAAGAGCCCTCTTGGAACCCTCATGCCCGCAACAGCGGGCATGAGGTTCACATCAGTCAGAACAATGCCAGCCACTCAGGACGAGCGGCTGGCAGCGGACGGTCAGCGCACCGGCGGTGCGTACTGCAGACCACCTTTGTTCCACAGGGCGTTGAGGCCACGCTCGATCTTCAGCTCGCTGCCGGTACCGACGTTGCGCTCGAAGCTCTCACCGTAGTTGCCCACTTGCTTGACGATCTGTACCGCCCAGTCTTTCGGCAGTTTCAGGTCTTTGCCGAACTCACCTTCAGCGCCGAGCAGACGAGCCACGTCGGGGTTCTTGGTGGATTTGGCTTGCTCTTCAACGTTAGCCGAAGTCACGCCCAGCTCTTCAGCGTTGACCATCGCGTAGAGCGACCAGCGCACGATGTCGAACCACTCCTCGTCACCCTGGCGTACGACCGGGCCCAGTGGCTCTTTCGAGATCACTTCCGGCAGTACCACGTAGGAGTCCGGGTCGGCCAGTTTGATGCGCTGTGCGTACAGCTGCGACTGGTCAGAAGTCAGCACGTCACAACGGCCAGCTTCAACCGATTTGGCGCTCTCGTCGGAGGTATCGTAGGTAATCGGGGTGTACTTCAGGCCATTGGCGCGGAAGTAGTCGGAGAGGTTCAGCTCGGTGGTGGTACCCGCCTGGATGCACACGGTGGCGCCATCGAGTTCCTTGGCGCTGGAAACGCCAAGCTTCTTGTTCACCAGGAAGCCTTGACCGTCGTAATAGTTGACGCCGGCAAAGTTCAGACCCAAGCCTGAATCACGGGAGCTGGTCCAGGTGGTGTTACGCGAGAGAATGTCGACTTCGCCGGATTGCAGCGCAGTGAAGCGCTCCTTGGCGGTCAGCGGGCTGTACTTGACCTTGGTCGCGTCACCGAATACGGCAGCAGCCACTGCGCGGCATACGTCAACGTCGAGACCCAGGTAGTTACCCTTCTCATCGGCGTAGGAGAAGCCAGGCAGACCATCGCTGATACCGCACTGTACAAAACCTTTCTTCTGGATCGCGTCCAGCGTAGCGCCTGCTTGAGCAAAACTGCTGACACCGAGAACAGCGGCGGTGGTCAGTACTGCCAATGTGGATTTCACCATCTTCATTAAAACCTCCAGTTGCTTTTGTTGTGTTTGGAGTCTCGGCCCTACCACCGTACCCTTATGGGGCTCGTTGACTGTGTCGGCAGCAACACACTCAGCCGGGGATCAGGCCTTAGTTCGAGTCTAGTTGCCGATTGCTCCAGCGGCCATAGACTCTCACCCGCCCATTATTTGAATGGGCTAGAGACAGATAGCAAGTGACTTGTCGCACAGCATGCAGCGCCTGGCGAACTGGTTGAAAAGCCTGTTACAAGGCATTTCAGTCTGCTCCGTGCCCGCTTGGGTGGCAGTGTTACCACCGGCGAACAACGTCATCAGTCCCTAGGGTGTATAGCAAGGCCCGTACCAGCACCGCGCTTTGAGCACCATACGGAGAGGTCAAGAGCAAAACTTGCACCCTGGCGACAACTTCTTTCTAGAATCGCCACCCTCTAATTTTTCCTGCGCACTAAATCAGCGCGTGCGCACCACAGCGGAGCCTCAGATGAGCGAACCCTTGATTCTTCAGCCCACACTTGCCGCCGATTCGTGCGTCATTTGGTTGCACGGCCTGGGGGCCGACCGTTACGACTTTATGCCGGTAGCCGAAATGCTGCAGAAACGCCTGACCAGCACCCGCTTCGTCCTGCCACAAGCGCCGACCCAGGCAGTGACCATCAACGGCGGCTACGCCATGCCCAGCTGGTACGACATCCTGGCCATGAGTCCGGCTCGCGCGATCAACCGCGAGCAGCTGGAAGCCTCGGCGCAACAGGTGATCGCCCTGATCGAAGCGCAGCGTGACAGCGGCATTGATCCAGCCCGTATCGTTCTGGCCGGTTTCTCCCAAGGCGGTGCGGTGGTGCTGCATACGGCGTTCCTGCGCTGGCAGTTTGCCCTGGGCGGGGTCATGGCCCTGTCAACTTATGCACCGACTTTCAGCGACGAAATCACCCTGGCAGATACAAAAAAACAACTGCCGGTGCTGTGTTTGCATGGCACATTCGACGACATCGTTCTGCCGGCCATGGGCCGCGCAGCCCATGACTACCTGGAGGCCTCTGGCGTCAGCGTGCAATGGCGCGATTACCCGATGGGCCACGAAGTGGTAAACGAGGAAATCCGCGACATCGCCGACTGGCTGGAGCGACGGTTCAACAGTTGACTGCTTGCGAGTGAAACCACTTATGCCTGCTATTCCTGCGATCAAGACCCTGCGCGACATTCAGCAAATAGAGCAAACCCCGCTCACCGAGCGCAACCTGCCGACCAGCACCTATGAGCTGATCCGCCGCAGTGCCGCGTTGCAGGGTGACGCGCCAGCGCTGTCCTTCATCCTGCAGGGCAATGTGGACGAGCCGGTCTACCGCCTGAGCTACCGGCAACTGCTGGGCAAGATCACCCAGACCGCCAACGCCTTCCACCGCCTGGGCCTGCGTCCAGGCAAGGCGGTGTCGTTTCTGCTGCCCAACCTGCCGCACACCCACTTCACCATCTGGGGTGGCGAAGCCGCCGGGATCGTCAACGCAATCAACCCGCTGCTCGACCCGGAACATATCGCCGAGCTGATCCAGGCTTCGGACTCGGAGCTGCTGGTCACCCTCGCCCCCTTCCCCGGCACTGACTTGTGGGCCAAGGTCGAAGGCCTGCGCGATCAGTTGCCGAACCTCAAGGCGATTATCTGCGTCGACATGGCCAATCTGCTGCCAGAGCCGCAGCGCAGTGGCCTCAAAGCCCAGCGCGGGGCATTGCCGGAGGGCGTGCTGGACTTTGACGAGCTGATCGCAGGGTGCCCGGACGATCACCTGGAAAGCGGCCGGGTGATATCGTCCGATGAGATCGCCAGCTACTTCCACACCGGCGGCACCACTGGCACGCCGAAACTGGCGCCGCACAGCCACGCTAATGAAGTGACGATGGCCTACAGCATGAACCTGGTCACTCGCTTCGAGCCGGGTGATGTCACCCTCTGCGGCCTGCCGCTGTTCCACGTCAACGGTGTGATCGTCACCGGCCTGACCGCCTTTATCGGCGGCGCCGAAGTGCTGCTGGCTACCCCGCAGGGTTATCGCAACACTGCGCTGATCGGTAATTTCTGGAAGATTATCGAGCGCTACAAGGTCAGCTTCTTCAGCGGCGTACCGACCATCTACGCCGGCCTGCTGCAGGTGCCGAGCGAAGGCCATGACCTCAGCTCGTTGAAGTACGCCCTGTGTGGCGCGGCGCCGATGCCGGTGGAGCTGATCCGCCAGTTCGAAAGCAAAACCGGGCTGACCCTGATCGAAGGCTACGGCCTCACGGAAGGCACCTGCGGCAGCTGCGCCAACCCGCCAGCCGGCGAACGTCGCCCGGGCTCCATTGGCCTGCCGATGCCCTACTGCGAGGTGGCGATCAAGGTGCTCGATGAACAGGGCAACTATTTAAGGAATGCGGCCAACAATGAAATCGGCAACCTGTGCATCCGCGGTGTCACGGTATTCAAGGGCTACCTGCAGAGCAGCAAGAATGCCGGCATCTGGGTCGATGGCGACTGGTTCAACACTGGCGACCTGGGTCGTGTGGATGCAGACGGCTATATCTGGCTGACCGGCCGCAGCAAGGACCTGATCATCCGTGGCGGCCACAACATCGACCCGCAAATGATCGAAGAAGCCCTGCACAAACACCCCGCAGTGGCCATGGCCGCCGCAGTCGGCAAGCCAGACGAAAAAGCCGGTGAATTGCCGGTGGTCTACGTGCAGCTCAAACCCGGTGCACAGGTCAGTGAAGCCGAGCTGTTGGCCCATGCTGCCGAGCATATCCCCGAGCGTGCGGCGATTCCCAAGGACGCCTGGATCATCGACGCCATTCCGCTGACCGCCGTGGGCAAGACCTTCAAGCCAGCCCTGCGTTTCGACGCAATCGCTCGGGTCTACCAGGCCGCGCTGACGGAACTGGACGAACAGCTGCGCGTGGAAGTGCTCAGCGATGACCAGCGCGGCCAGGTGGCGCACATTCACCTGCCGGCCGGGAAAGCCGCGCTGGCCGATGCCGTGGCCAAGCGCCTGAGTGGCTTTGCCGTTGGCATACAACTGCACCACGACGCCTGACAGCAGGCTGGCGCAAGGATCGCGCCAGACTTGTGACCAACCATTCAACTTTAAGACCACTGGTCGCCCAAAACCCACACAAGGATTGTCAGCCCACAGACAGCGGCATATGTTCAGCCATGGTGTTCGCCCTTAATGCAGGGAGCGTTAGCGATGCACACTCGGCACAAGACCAGACCCTACTTGCCACTGCGATGAAAAACGCCAAGTGGCAGGCTGACCTGCACCAACTCCGCCACCTGCGACTGTTCAATAATGTCGCCGCCAGCAGCATCAGCCAGCTGCTCAAGGAATTTCGCGCTTGCGATCTGGACGCCGGCGAAGTGCTACTTTCGCCCTTCAACCGCAATCAGTACCTCTACTTGCTGCTTAAAGGCCAACTCAAGGTCTACCTCGGCTCGCTCGACAGCCAGCCAGTGAGCACCCTGAAAGTCGGCGACTGCGCCGGCGAAATCAGCTTTATCGACAATGAACACCCATCGGCTTACGTGGTGGCCACCGAGCCTTGCTGCGTGCTGCGGCTACACCGCGAATCGCTGTTCAACCTGTTCCGGCAATCACCCGAACTGATGCAAAACCTGCTGGAACTGCTGTGCGATCGAGTACGCAAAGGCAATCGGATCATTCTCGACAGCGAACAGACCGCCAACATCGACGCCCTGACTGGGGCCTACAACCGCCGCTGGCTGGAGCATATCTTCGAACGTGAAAGCACCCGCAGCGCCTTCAACGAAAAACCGCTGTGCATGCTGATGCTCGATGTCGATCACTTCAAAGCCTACAACGATCAGCACGGCCACCTCGCCGGCGACTACGCGCTTTGCCTGGTCGCCCACACCCTGCGCAACCAGCTGCGCCTCAAAGACAGCCTGACGCGCTACGGCGGTGAAGAGTTCGTCATCCTGCTGCCGGAAATCGGCACTGATGAAGCACGCAGTATCGGCGAGCGCCTGCGCGAGGCACTGCATCACGTCAGCTCGTTCCACTCACCGATTGGCGTGCTACCGGGCGTAACCGTTTCCATTGGCCTGGCGCAGATGCAGCCCAAGGACAGCCTGCAGGGCCTGATCGCCCGCGCCGACAGCGCGCTGTATCGGGCCAAGCAGAAAGGCCGCGACTGCCTCTGCGGCTGACCTCTACGATCTGCTGCGCATCGGCCCTGCTGCGTTAATAACAAGCCCGGCCTGCTCATGTACAAAAGTACACTCCGAACCCTTGCTTGTTCTTGCCTTGCATGGCTCTAGCTCGCGAGATCGTAAACTGGCTGCAAAAGCGCACGCGTACGAAGCCCACTCACTCGCTAGCAATCACTTTTTTACCCACTCTTGTTAGAGTGCTGCGCATAACAACAACGCCCGGATGGCACCCACTATGCGCAAAGTTCTGCTGACCCTCCTGATTGTGCTGCTGATTGCTGCTGGCAGCGTGTTCGCCTTGCCCGCCCTGCTTGACCGCAAGATGAACAGTGTTGAATCCCCTGCACCCTACCCTGCCAGCGAGCCGGCCAAACAGCTGCATCAACAGCTGTTTATCGCCGATCTACACGATGACGTGCTGCTGTGGGAGCGCGACCTGCTCAAGCGCTACGACTTCGGCCACTCCGATCTGCCACGCATGCTCGAAGGCCATGTGGGGCTACAGGTGTTCTCCACCGTGACCAAGACGCCGCGCGGCATCAACTATGAGCGCAACAGCGGTGAGACCGACAACATCACCCTACTGGCTATGGCCCAACGCTGGCCCAAAGAAACCTGGGCCAGCCTGCTGCAACGCGCACTGTACCAGGCACAGAAGCTTAATGAGGCCAGCGCCAACAGCGACGGCCGCCTGGTGCTGATCAAAACCCGTAACGACCTCGCCAATTTTGTTAGCGCCTGGCAGAAAGACCCACAGCGTGTAGCGGCAATTCTCGCCACCGAAGGCCTGCAGCCGATCGAAGGCAAACTGGAGAACGTCGACGCACTCTATGACGCAGGCTTTCGCATCACCGGCCTGACCCACTTCTTCGATAACGAAATCGGCGGCTCGGCCCACGGCCTGGAAAAAGGCGGCCTGACCCCGCTGGGTAAGCAAGTGATCAAGCGCCTGGAAGAAAAAGCCATGCTGATTGACCTGGCCCACGCCTCCCGCCCGCTGATCGATGACGTGCTGGCCATCAGCACGCGCCCGGTTCTGGTTTCCCACACAGGCGTGGAAGGCACCTGCAAAGGCCCGCGCAATCTGAGCGACAAACACCTGAAAGCCATTGCCGCTACTGGCGGAGTGATCGGTATCGGTTACTGGGATGCCGCCGTCTGCGCCACCTCGGTCGAGGCCATCGTCCAGGCCATCCGCTATACCGCTGACTTGATCGGCGTACAGCATGTGGCCCTCGGCTCGGATTTCAACGGCACCATTCACGCCCCGTTTGATGTAACCGGCTTGCCACAGCTCACCGAAGGCCTGCTCAAGGCTGGCTTCAACCGTGATGAAATTGCCGCCATCATGGGCGGCAACGTGCAGCGCCTGCTGCTTGCCAGCCTCCCTGCAGATTGAGTAAAAACCAGTCAAACGCTGCCATCCGGCGTGGCACTTCGCCGCGCCGGCTTCTTGCTTTACACTGGCGACCGTTCACTCCTTAACCAATTGATGAGATGACCGTGCTCAAAGCACTCAAGAAAATATTCGGCAAAGCCGAGGGCGAGCAGCCCAGCCCAGCAAGCCCGCCCGTAACGCCCAGCACACCGCGCGCCAAGCAGGATGCCCACGCGGATAACGACAGCCGCAACAGCAAACCGCGCGCCGCAGAAACCGCTGAAAAACCGTCACAGCGCCAGGAAAAGCCGGCCAAGCCGCGTCGCGAGCGCCCGGCCAAGCCTGTCGATACCTGGAAACTGGAAGACTTCGCCGTCGAACCGGCCGAAGGCAAGACCCGTTTCCACGACTTCAAGCTCTCTCCCGAGTTGATGCACGCCATCCATGACCTCGGTTTCCCCTACTGCACGCCGATTCAGGCGCAGGTGCTGGGCTTCACCCTCAGTGGCCGCGATGCGATTGGCCGTGCCCAGACCGGCACCGGCAAAACCGCAGCCTTCCTGATCTCGATCATCACCCAGCTGCAACAGACCCCGGCACCGAAAGAGCGCTACATGGGCGAGCCGCGCGCGCTGATCATTGCGCCAACCCGCGAACTGGTGGTACAGATCGCCAAGGATGCCGCCGAACTGACCAAGTACACCGGCCTCAACGTCATGCAGTTTGTTGGCGGTATGGATTTCGACAAACAGCTCAAGCAGCTCGAATCACGCTTCTGCGACATTCTGGTGGCAACCCCGGGGCGCCTGCTCGATTTCAATCAGCGTGGCGAAGTGCACCTGGATATGGTCGAGGTGATGGTGCTCGACGAAGCCGACCGCATGCTCGACATGGGCTTTATCCCGCAGGTACGGCAGATCATTCGCCAGACCCCAATGAAGGGCGAGCGCCAGACCCTGCTGTTCTCCGCCACCTTCACCGACGATGTGATGAATCTGGCCAAGCAGTGGACCACCGACCCGGCCATCGTCGAGATCGAACCGGAAAACGTCGCCAGCGACACCGTCGAGCAGCACGTTTATGCCGTTGCCGGCAGCGACAAATACAAGCTGCTGTACAACCTGATCAGCCAGAACGACTGGAGTCGGGTAATGGTCTTCGCCAACCGCAAGGATGAAGTGCGCCGTATCGAGGAACGCCTGACCCGCGACGGCATCAGTGCCGTGCAAATGTCCGGTGATGTCCCGCAGCACAAACGCATCCGCGCCCTGGAAGGCTTCCGCGAAGGCAAGATCCGCGTGATGGTCGCCACCGATGTGGCCGGCCGTGGGATTCATGTCGATGGCATAAGTCACGTAATCAACTTCACCCTGCCGGAAACCCCGGACGACTATGTGCACCGCATCGGGCGCACCGGCCGCGCCGGCACCAGTGGCACCTCGATCAGCTTTGCCGGCGAAGACGATGCCTACGCCCTGCCCGCCATCGAAGCTTTGTTGGGCCGCAAGATTGCCTGCGAAATGCCACCGGACGAGCTGCTCAAGCCGGTACCGCGCAAGCACTGATCTAGGCGCGACTAAAAAGGCGAAGCCCCCAAGGGCTTCGCCTTTTTTATAGGCTGCCGGCCACAACCTGTCAGGGGGCAAACAGCTCCAGCTGCTCGTGCTGGCCACGTACATCATGCAAGCGCACACCAACACCCAGCAGACGCACCGCCTTGTTGCCTCGGGCGTAGGCGGCACTCAGCAGCCGCCCGTAACTGTCCAGATCTTGCCGTGCTCCGGCCTGCTCCAGGGTGGTCTGGCTGAAATCGTGAAACTTGATTTTGACAAAGGGTTTGTCTGGCCGATAACTCGCATCCAGCCGCGCCATACGGGTTGCCAGTTGTTCCAGCAGCGCAGGTAACTGCTCCAGGCAGGCGGCCAGGTCAGGCAGATCCTTGTCGAAGGTATTTTCCACGCTGACGGACTGCCGCCGACTGTCGTTATGCACCGCACGCTCATCAATGCCACGCGCTAATCCCCAGAGGCGTTCGCCGAAACTGCCAAATTCCTTGACCAGTGCCAGCTTGTTCCACTCGCGCAGGTCACCACAGGTGCGAATCCCCAGGCGACCGAGCTTGTCAGCCGTAACCTTGCCCACACCATGCAGCTTGCTCACCGGCAAGGCCGCGACGAAATCCTCGACCTGATCGGGAGTGATGACAAACAGGCCGTTGGGTTTTTTCCAGTCGCTGGCAATCTTGGCCAGGAACTTGTTCGGCGCCACCCCCGCAGAAACGGTGATATGCAGCTCCTGCGAGACTCGCCGGCGAATATCCTGGGCGATACGGGTGGCACTGCCGGTAAAGTGCGGGCTGTCGGTGACGTCCAGATAGGCCTCATCCAACGACAGCGGCTCGATCAGCTCGGTGTAATCGCGAAAGATCGCCTGAATCTCACGCGACACCGCCTTGTAGACGTCCATCCGCGGCTTGACGATCAACAGCTCCGGACACAGCTTCAGCGCCTGCCCCGAAGCCATCGCCGAGCGTACACCATAACTGCGCGCCTCATAGTTACAGGTGGCGATCACCCCTCGCCGATCCGCCGATCCACCCACTGCCAGGGGTTTACTGGCCAGGCTCGGGTCATCACGCATCTCGATTGCCGCGTAAAAGCAGTCGCAATCGACGTGGATGATTTTGCGACTGTTCATCGTCACATCAGCAAACCCGCTGACCGCTACTGCTCGGCCGCGCTGACGGGCGCCGTGGGTTGGGCCTGCGTCTCGCTCTCGTCAGATTTGCTGATATAGGACTGGATGATCAGAATGACGATCAACATAAAAGCCGCCAGCGGCAACAACTTGGGTTTACTCACCATCGCGGCGCCACAGCTGGGGCACGCCTTGGCATCTGCAGGCACTTGGGCACCACAGGCTTTACATTCAGTACTCATGGCGTCGCTCCTCTTCAATGGCCACGGACTCTAGCCCAACAGCCGGGTTACGGGCTACGGTGAAACGTTTACGAACAATCAGATCAGCTCTAACTCAGGGCCCAGCAAAAGGCCAAACGGCTAAGCAACTGAATAAAAACAACTTCCGCCGATCTTTAGGTTGACACGTAGGTTTTTGCCGCTATAATGGCCGCCGCGGGATGGAGCAGTCTGGTAGCTCGTCGGGCTCATAACCCGAAGGTCGTTGGTTCAAATCCAGCTCCCGCAACCAGATACTCAAAAAAGGCCACTCAAACGAGTGGCCTTTTTTGTTTCTCCACCGCAATTATTTAAGTTATTGATTAAAAACCACTAATCAATTGACAAAAGACCATTGGTGTATAGAATGGCTGGCGCGGGATGGAGCAGCCTGGTAGCTCGTCGGGCTCATAACCCGAAGGTCGTCGGTTCAAATCCGGCTCCCGCAACCAGATACTGAGAAAAGGCCACTCAAACGAGTGGCCTTTTCTGTTTCTGCCTCGCAAAAAATCTAAGCATTTGATTAAAAACACTATTTTATTGACAGATCACAATTTCTATATAGAATGGCCGGCGCGGGATGGAGCAGTCTGGTAGCTCGTCGGGCTCATAACCCGAAGGTCGTTGGTTCAAATCCAGCTCCCGCAACCAGATACTCAAAAAGGCCACTCAAACGAGTGGCCTTTTTTTTTGGCTGGTTTATCGCCCCAAAGCCAGTTCCCCAGCCTTCATGACAAACATTGTTTCCTGCACGGCCGGAATTTAGTCGCACGCGGCCTGCGCATAAACGGCCCGCCACTGCTGATCAGCCTGCCTGATCGGAGTACTGCAATCAGCGTCTCTTACCTGCTAGGGCCACATGCATCAGCGCTGGCAACCTTTCTACTCGTCTATCTAGCGGCGCAGGCAGGCAAACACCGACAGACAACCCGCCAATACGAGCACAATGATTGACCTGTCTTCATGCTCCGTTAAGGTTTATTGGCTACCCTACGCCGCGCCGCAGTACCCACAACGAGAAACCGCAAGGAACCGTGATGAACCAGCCCTCACTCCCCACGCGCTATGGAAAACTCTCCATCGCCCTGCACTGGCTGATGCTGATATTGATCGCTGCCGTGTACGCCTGCATCGAACTCAAAGGCAACTTCCCTAAAGGCAGTGACACCCGCGAGTTACTCAAGCAATGGCACTTCATGCTCGGCCTGGCAGTATTCGCCCTGGTCTGGCTGCGCTTGCTGGCCCGCAGCCTCAGCCCGACGCCCGCCATCGTACCGGCCCTGCCCGCCTGGCAAGCCGTCCCGGCAAAACTGATGCACCTGGCACTTTATGTGCTGATGATCGGTGCACCACTGGCGGGCTGGTTAATCCTCAGCGCAGCAGGCAAGCCAATCCCGTTCTTCGGCCTGGAGTTACCCGCTCTGGTGAACAAAGACCCTGATCTGGCGGGCACTATCAAGGAATGGCATGAGCTGGCAGGCAGCGCTGGCTATTGGCTGATTGGCCTGCATGCTGCTGCAGGCCTTCTGCATCACTTTGTCGTGCGCGACAACACCCTGACCCGCATTCTGCCTGGACGCAACTAAAGCCCTTGCTCCCACCCACGCGCCACAAAGGCGTGTGAGTGGGGGGGCAGACACGCCAACCTGTCCAGAGCCATCAGCCAGACACTTCACCGCCCTCAGATACCGACCTCAGTCTCTAGCTCCATCATGCATCTGCGTACACGCTCGTTAATTCCGATACGCCATAACATGATAATGCTGCGCTTCAGGGCTACCCCAGCAGCGATACCTAGCAACAACCACCCAGCCGCACTGCTTTCCCACGCGCTCGGCTAAAAGACCACTTCGTAGTGGTGGCAATGGCGCAAGTCTGCCGCTAGAATTGCGCACTTTTTGATCAGAGGCGCAGCAAGCGCCCAGCATCCATCCGTACACGCCTGAGGTTAACGCCATGTCCACCCCCGCCACGCCGAAAGTCGGCTTTGTCTCACTCGGCTGCCCCAAGGCCCTGGTGGACTCCGAGCGCATCCTCACGCAGTTGCGCATGGAAGGCTATGAGGTCGTACCGACCTATCAGGATGCCGACGTTGTTGTGGTCAACACCTGTGGCTTTATCGACAGCGCCAAGGCCGAATCCCTGGAAGTGATCGGTGAAGCGATCAAGGAAAACGGCAAGGTGATCGTCACCGGCTGCATGGGCGTGGAAGAAGGCAGCATCCGTGACGTGCACCCCAGCGTGCTCTCGGTGACCGGCCCACAGCAGTACGAGCAAGTGGTCAACGCCGTGCATGAAGTCGTGCCGCCGCGCCAGGATCACAACCCGCTGATCGACCTGGTACCGCCACAGGGCATCAAACTCACCCCGCGCCACTATGCCTACCTGAAGATTTCCGAGGGCTGCAACCACAGCTGCAGCTTCTGCATCATCCCGTCGATGCGCGGCAAACTGGTGAGCCGCCCGGTCGGCGAAGTGCTCAGCGAAGCCGAGCGCCTGGTTAAAGCCGGCGTCAAAGAGCTGCTGGTGATCAGCCAGGACACCAGCGCCTATGGCGTGGACATGAAGTACAAGACCGACTTCTGGAACGGCCAGCCGGTGAAAACCCGCATGACCGAACTCTGCGAAGCGCTCTCCAGCATGGGCGTATGGGTGCGCCTGCACTACGTCTACCCCTACCCGCACGTTGACGAACTGATCCCGCTGATGGCGGCAGGCAAGCTCTTGCCGTACCTGGATATTCCCTTCCAGCACGCCAGCCCGCGCGTACTCAAACTGATGAAGCGCCCGGCCTTCGAAGACAAGACCCTGGCGCGGATCAAAGCCTGGCGCGAGATCTGCCCGGAACTGACCATCCGCTCGACCTTTATCGTCGGTTTCCCCGGCGAAACCGAAGAAGACTTCCAGTACCTGCTCGACTGGCTGACCGAAGCGCAACTCGACCGCGTGGGCTGCTTCCAGTACTCGCCAGTAGAAGGCGCGCCCGCCAACCTGCTCGACAACCCGGTACCGGATGACGTCAAGCAGGATCGCTGGCACCGCTTCATGGCCCACCAGCAAGCCATCAGCACCGCACGCCTGCAACTCAAGGTCGGTAAAGAAATGGACGTGCTGATCGATGAAGTCGACGACCAGGGCGCCGTCGCCCGCTGCTACGCCGATGCACCAGAGATCGACGGCAGCGTGTTTATCGCCAGCACAGAAGTCAATCCAGGCGACAAAGTCCGCGTACGTATCATCGACGCCGACGAATACGACATGTGGGCTGAGCTGATTTAAACGTCACGCAGCTGCACGTAAACCCCAAAAGCCCCTCTTCGTGCGGGGCTTTTGCTATCTGCTCAACACGCATTAACAGAGCGACTTTCCCGACCTAAACACGATCAAGCGGGCTAAGCACACCCAACGCGCCGCGATTGAGCACATGGGTATAAATTTGAGTCGTCTTTACATCCGCGTGGCCGAGCAACTCCTGCACGGTACGAATGTCCTGGCCAGCCTCGAGCAGATGAGTTGCAAACGAATGGCGAAAGGTGTGAGGCGTAGCAGGTTTAATCAAACCTGCGCGCCTTACCGCCTCGCGTACCGCGCGCTGGATGGTTTTCTCATGCACATGATGGCGAAAGATGCCTTGGGAACGCGGATCCTGCGAACGGTTACCTGACGGAAAGACAAACTGCCAGCCCCACTCCGCCGCCGCATTCGGGTACTTACGCGCCAACGCAAATGGCAGGTTGGCGCGACCAAAACCCTCCGCCAGATCCGTGCGATGCAACACAGCGACTTTCTGAAGATGCTCCTGCAAGGGCAAGATCAAACGCTGCGGTAACATGGTCACCCGGTCCTTCTGTCCCTTGCCATCACGCACCAGCAATTCACCCCGGGCAAAATCGATATCCTTGACCCGCAAGCGCAAAGCCTCCAGCAAGCGCAGCCCGGCACCATAAAGCAGAGTGGCCACCAGCCACTGCACACCCGACAACTCATCCAACACCCGCGCCACCTCATCACGGGTCAGCACAACGGGTAGATGCTTGGGCTTCTTGGCGCGAACAATGTCATCCAGCCAAGGCAAGTTAACACCCAAAACCTGCTTATAAAGAAACAACAGCGCCGCCAACGCCTGATTCTGCGTGGAGCCTGATACATTCCGGCCGACAGCCAAATGACTCAAAAACGCCTCAATCTCCGCAGCCCCCATTTCAGCGGGATGCCGATAACGATGAAAGCGTATATAACGCTTCACCCACTCGGCATAGACAGCCTCGGTACGAATCGAATAGTTTCTCAAACGAATCTGCTGGCGCACCTGCGCCAGCAATTTTGGCTTGCCGTCATCCATGTCGTGTTGCTCCCTGAGTAATGTCGCGTTTGCCGCGACCTACTCCAAGCTAGACAAAGACTTGAAAAACGACAAGGAACGTTATCCGACATTTACTCGAATGTTATGCGACAGCGATGTCGTCTAATTATAGTTAGGTTCACATCATGAATTGGGTTGTTTTCATACTCGTATCCATATTCACAGCCTTCGTGAACCTTGCATTACTGAGTGACAATACCGAAGCAAGTCAAAAGCCATTAATAATGTTCAACTGCATAATGCTCGCAGGCTATGTACTCATGTACATTTTTTACGGAAGCAAACGCCAAAATACACTAAAAATCTGGCTTCCTATAAAGTCAAAAATTAAAGCAATTCTTTTACGCATACTTGTAATTGGGCTTTGCTTGGCAGCTCTACCAGTAGCATATAAATTATGGCAAGCATCTGAATGCTCGGATTTTTTAGTGCATAGTAAAGGGGCAACCCTAAGCTGGGCGCTGTCCTTAATGTGCAAGCTTACAGGACCCGTAATCCCTGCGATTATTGTTCTGCTTCTAATGGCTTGGGCGCTTCCTAGCCTAATAAAAATTGTCTGGCAAAGAACCTAACAAATGGTTCAAGTCGTTCGCTGCGCTCACTCGGGACCGGCTAAAGCCGGCCCCTTAACCAAACGTTATGCGTAAACAAGGAAGGAGTCAGCATGGCAAATAGTTGGAATATTCCAAGCTGGCTTGAAAAAGAAGTCCGCGCACGGGACAAGAATTGCGTTTATTGCGGCACTGCTTTTACAACCGCTAAGATTTCGAAGAAAACTTGCGCTAGCTGGGAGCACATCATAAATGACGCGAAGATCATAACCAGAGAAAACATTGCTCTATGCTTCTGTTCATGCAACGCAAGCAAAGGGCAGAAACAGCTATCCGAATGGCTTCTTTCAAAATACTGTGTTGATCGTCAAATTACGCGTGAATCAGTAGCACCAATAATCCAGCAGGCATTAGCCAACGGTCTTTAACAACCGCATAACAATAGGTTCAAACCGTTCGCTTCGCTCACTGGGACGGGCTAAAGCCCGCCCCTTAACCAAACGTTAGGTTCTACAGCATGGAAGCACCACCAACTTCATCTCCTCGCCAAAAAATGAGCTTCATCGGAGGGAGCCAACCGCTATGGAAGGCATTCTGGGTTTTGTATGTTCTAGGTAGCCTTTCTTTCACGGCCATTTCCGTAGTAATAATAAAACTTCTCTCAGCAAGCCATGCACTATTACAAGCAAGTCATATTTTAAATCTACGAACAGAGACAACTTTAGTACTGGCCGTAACTACAATTGTAGTGGTCTATATTATGTATTTCTTGTTTTGTTCAATTTCTATCTGGCGCTGTTCCATAAACACCATGAAAAAATATTGGGCGCTTCTCGCAAAATTCATAATTTCAATAAATTTTGCTTGGATTTCTTGGAAAGCATTTTTCGCCTTCGGCTCTTTAGTAATGTACTTTTCCAATCAGTAATTTCGCAGCACATAGAGCTGCGTAAAAACCTAACAAGTGGTTCAAACCGTTCGCTACGCTCTCTGGGACGGGCTAAAGCCCGCCCCTTAACCAAACGTTAGGCATATAGAGCCCAAAGCCGTGCACACAGCGGAAATTGCAGAATGAATAATCCAGCACCGTGCACAGTCCGAGAAAAGAATTCGGCGTACTTGAAACCGCTGACGGGACCGAAATCCGGTGGAAGCAATATCATCACGCGGGCCATAAAGTCGTCGGCGGCCTGGGCGTCCGCTGAGAGCAATGTCATCACACTGGCTTCAACATCATGCCAGCGCTGAGGCGCTCAAAATCCCAGAGGAAAAGGCGAAGGAACGCATGAAGGCACATCAAAAATCAAAGGCAGGTAAAGCGTCGCATCAGCGCCCTTTTTCCGTCCTTCGAACCGCTTGCCTAACAAGCGGTTCAAATCGCTCGCTCCGCTCGCTGGGACGGGCTAAAGCCCGCCCCTTAACCAAACGTTAGCAACCATGCCTATAAAAATCAGCAGCCCTACAAATATCCTAGTTTTATTCACGCTCGCACTGGCAGCATTAGGCGGTATTTTCTTCGGCCTATATTCATGCGGCGGTTACTACTGGCACATCCAAGCTTACTGGATTTCTGCGTTGCTATTTGTTGTTGGCTCCGTCACGATCAAGAACCAAGTGCTAAACACTTTAATCTCCAAGCTTCTATTTCCAATAATTTACTTGGTCCTCTTCTTGGCTTCACAGTCAGTCGCTGCTACGTTCTATCCATCAACCCCTGAAAGCTTCTCAGAGTTCATGCGCAACTTTCTTATAACTGTTGAGTACGGCCCATGCGCTTAGCAATCGCGCTCGCATCGCTGCTAACAATGCGCTCAAATCGCTCACTTCGTTCGCTGGGACGGGCTAAAGCCCGCCCCTTAGCTTAATCGTTAGGCACCTCCGGTACTTTTTGTTTTGGGGTAAAGCTTCAACCGCAACACCACGTCGCGCTAAAAACTCATAGTCCGCTGTAAACACATGGAAGTACGATGGCAGGCCTTAAAACATTAAATTTATCGCGCAAGAACTTGAGTCCGGCGGTGTCGGCCTTTCCGCTTTGTGTTGCCCGCAGTATCGCGCATTGCAGGCCAGGCCTAACAAGTGGCTCAAATCGTTCGCTGCGCTCACTGGGACTGGCTAAAGCCAGCCCCTTAGCCAATCGTTAGGGAAAAACATGAGCATATTTCAAGACATCAGAGAGATTAAAGCAGAGCAATTTGCAGCTTATGTAATTATATTCTTAGCAGTAATAGCGCCAGGGCTTCTTATAATATATCTATTTGAAATAGAATTATTTAAATCCCTAGAAACTCTAAAATTGATTATATTCGCCATGGCTATCTCCTTACCCCTCCCAGCAATCAATACTATGCTGTCTGGAAACATTGACAGGGAGGAAGACCCAGAAATTCACGATCATCTTTTCTTAAATACATTCATAAGCTTCGCAGGCATCTACCTAGCAATCTTTTCAGCATATGTATTTGCATTAACATTTAAACAATTCTTGTTGATCATTGCCGCTTTAGAAATTATTTATATTATCAGTTTATTTTGCGAAAGATGGTTCGGCCGCCCTAACAGCCCAAGTAAAGGAGCGCAGTAAATTGCGCCCCATTCCTTAATGCTTTAGGTATAAATGCAAAGGCAGTGCTGCTGTGTCGCATTAACTTACACTGCCCGACTTAAGTCCGCGCCCTAACATGCGGTTCAAGTCGTTCGCTTCGCTCACTCAGGACGGGCTAAAGCCCGCCCCTTAACCTATCGTTAGGGTACTCAAATGGCTGCCTACTTCGTACACAATGGCTTCTGTGGCTGGTCGTATGGAACACCCAGTGATCCGCAGCTTATAAGCTTCGAAGACGCAGCAAAGATCATGCAGCAAGCAAAGCTCAGCTCCGAGCAGGTAAAACAAACAATCCCACCTGCTCAATACGCGACAGAAGCTGATGATCTTTATTATTTAACCGGAAAAAAAGATTCTTATGCTTTGGCAACATTCACGAATGTGCAGACATCAACATTACGAAAGTCAATTCAGCACTACATGTTGAGTGGGGAGTTCCCTAACAACTGGTTCAAATCGCTCGCTTCGCTCACTGGGACCGGCTAAAGCCGGCCCCTTAACCAAACGTTAGGTAACTCGCACAGCCTTAATCTTAGCTAATACAATCCATGGAAAGTAACGTGTACGATAATTTTCTGAGCAACTTTAAGTCCGATAAATACTCAACGCCTACTGTTATCAATGTTATTGCTCCCGCTGATCTGCTCAGCATCACCCATAGGTGCAATCACCAGAATTAACATACAGGAACAGGGCTTCTTTACGCGGGCGGTGCTTATTTCCGCACGTCAGCAGCATGACTTTTTCTTTTACGGCCCCTGCACTGCGCGCGGCACATTGCACACCCGCTACGGCCAATCGCACTTGGTTATCCGCAATTTGGGTACCGCTACGTTGACTGCAAGCAATGGCGGCACATTCCTCTTGGGCGATCCAGGCCAGGAGTCGGATCTGTCCGGCGATTAACTCAGAGCAAGCAACCCATTCAAGCTCTGCCTAAGCAGCTCCCTGCAGAACACCGTTACACAGCCTTGCTATGCTTTTGTCCGTCGATCACGCACCTGTGGTTACGTTGATCGCTGTTCTACCCCTTCCCTTTATTTGATGGAGGCCGCCATGGCTGGTTGGTATGAACTTTCGAAGAACGATAAAGGCCAGTTCTTTTTCGTACTGAAGGCAGGCAATGCCGAGGTAATTTTGCGCAGTGAACAATACGAAACTCGCGCGGCTGCCGAAGGCGGCATTGCTTCGGTGCAAAAGAACTCTCCCTCCGATGAGCGTTACGAGCGCAAGGATGCCAGTGATGGACGCTTCTACTTCAACCTCAAGGCAGCCAATCATCAAGTGATCGGTACCAGCCAGATGTACAAGGCGGCTGCCAGCCGTGATGGCGGTATTGAGTCGGTCAAGACCAATGGCCCTACGACCACCATCAAAACTGACTAACACTCAGGGCGCGTCAGTCAGCAGGTTCTACCGCTCTGATTGCTACTGAAAATGCCGTCGCCAGCGGCGGCATGCCCTTGTGATCGACCAGGGCCCTAGGTAACGTGAGCGCACTTTTCAGGAGTGCCATGATGCGTTTCAGCCGTCCTTTTTGCGTTGCCTTGCTGCCACTGCTCGCCAGCTGCCAGGTGTTTACCGACAAACCCACTGAAACCGCGCCCACACAAAGTCGCCTGCAAGGTGAACTCAGCCTGAACGCTGGACAGTTGCGCTTTCGCCCTTGCCAGGAGCAGCGCCAATTTGTGGTTGAGGATGCCGGCGCAAATGGACTGAGCCGTGATGTTGCCGGCCTTCTGGCTGATAGCTCTGGCAGCCTGTATGTCGATATGCGTGGGCAGTTGCAAGCCAGCCCCCAGAAGAATGTCGATGGCAAATTTATCCCCAGCCAGGTGTATCGCCTACAAGCCGAAGGGCCTGGCTGTGGCGACATCAACTTCGCCCGCACGCTGCTGCGTGCCAGCGGCCATGAACCGGACTGGAACATTGCTGTAAGCAACCAGGGGCTGGTCCTGCATCGTCCGGGGCAGGAGCCACAGGCACTGCCCTATCTGGAAGAACAATTGCCCGAAGGCCGTCTCAACTTGAGCAGCGAGGCCAATGGCCAACGGCTTGAGCTCTGGGTGGCCAAGCAACGCTGTGTCGACAGCATGAGTGGTGCCGTCCAGCACCTGAGTGCCGAGCTGCGTCTTAACGATCAGGTCCTGCGCGGCTGCGGTTACCTCGGCGGCGCGCGCAACGACTAACTGAGTCGCAGCAATGCGCAGTGAACTGAGATAGATCAGCGACCTGCCTGGTGATTGACCTAAACTGACAACGAAGTCAGCCAAAGGAAGATCACTATGCTGCGCATTGCCATCAATGGATATGGACGTATCGGTCGCTGCCTGGTGCGCGCGTTGTTCGAGCGCAAACTGGAGCAACAGATCCACCTCACCGCGATCAACGACCTGGGTGAGCAAAGCACCCTCGCCCACCTCACCCGCTTCGACTCCACCTTCGGCCGCTTTCCCGGGGAGATCAGCCTGGACGGCGATACCTTGCAGGTAAACGGCCACCCGATCCAACTGCTGCGTGAGCGCGAAGTGAGCAACTTGCCTTGGCGTGAGCATGCGGTGGATCTGGTGCTCGAATGCACCGGCAAGCTGAAGAAACGCGATCAAGTCGAACAGCACATCAGCGCCGGTAGCCCGCGCGTGCTGCTCTCGCACCCGCTGGACAGCGCCGACCTGACCGTGGTCTATGGCGTCAATCATCAGCTGCTGGGCGATCAGCAGATCGTTTCCAATGCTTCCTGTACCACCAATTGCCTGGCGCCGCTGGCCAAGGTGCTGCATGAGGCCGTGGGCATCCGTCAGGGGCTGGTCAACACCATCCACTCCTACACCAATGACCAGAACCTGCTGGACAAGACCCACAGCGATCTTTACCGCGCCCGTGCCGCCGCCCTGTCGATGATTCCCACCAGCACCGGTGCAGCCAAGGCCATCGGTCTGGTCATGCCGGAGCTGGCTGGCCGCCTGGATGGCCTGTCGATCCGTGTACCGACGCCCAACGTCTCGCTAGTCGACCTGACCTTTACCTGCGAGCGCCCGACCAGCCGTGAACCGATCAACGCAGCGCTGCGGGAGGGCGCGCGGCAATTGCCGCCGGGCGTGATGGAGTGCAATGAGCTGCCGCTGGTCTCCAGCGACTTCAACGGGCATCCCGTGTCCTGCGTGGCAGACCTCAGCCACACCCGTGTGCAGGGCGATCTGGTCAAGGTCTTGGCCTGGTATGACAATGAGTGGGCCTTCGCCAACCGCATGCTCGATGTGATGCTCGCCTGGGTCAAACCTGAAACACGCTAACACTCAGCATGTCAGGCCGCTGCCCGTGATCGGCGGCGGCCTTTAGACGCCGATCAGGCGTATACTCGCCGCCTTTTAAAAGCTGCCGGGTTGCCTCCGGCCCTGAAAGTGGATCGTTCCTCATGCTTCGTATCACCGAACTCAAGCTGCCCCTCGACCATCCCGAAGAAGCCCTGCGCCCGGCCATCGTCCAGCGCCTGGACATCACCGACAGCGAGCTGCTCGATTTCACCCTGTTCAAGCGCAGCTACGATGCGCGCAAGAAATCCACCGAGCTGCACTTTATCTACACCATCGATTGCCAGGTCAGCGATGAAGCGGCGCTGCTGCGCAAGCTCGCCGATGACCGGCATATCAGCATCGCCCCCGACACGGCCTACAAACCGGTTGGCTACGCCCCGCACGACCTCACCGAACGCCCGCTGGTGGTCGGCTTTGGCCCCTGCGGGATTTTCGCCGCGCTGATTCTCGCCCAGGCGGGCCTGAAACCCATCGTGCTGGAGCGCGGCACCGAAGTGCGCCAGCGCACCAAGGACACCTGGGGCCTGTGGCGCAAGAAGGTGCTCAACCCCGAATCCAACGTGCAGTTTGGTGAAGGCGGTGCCGGCACTTTCTCCGACGGCAAGCTGTACAGCCAGATCAAGGATCCCAAGCATTACGGACGCAAGGTGCTGCATGAGTTCGTCAAAGCCGGCGCGCCGGACGAGATTCTCTATGTCAGCAAGCCGCATATCGGCACCTTCCGCCTCACCGGCGTGGTTGCCACGATGCGCGAGGAAATCAAGGCCCTGGGCGGCGAAGTGCGCTTCCAGCAGCGCGTCACTGATGTGCTGATCGAAGACGGCCAGCTCAAGGGCGTGGTACTCGACAGCGGCGAGCAGATTCTCAGCCGTCAGGTGATCCTGGCCCTGGGCCACAGCTCGCGTGACACCTTCCGCATGCTGCACAAGCGTGAAGTGTTTATGGAGGCCAAGCCGTTCTCGGTGGGCTTCCGTATCGAGCACCCACAAGGCCTGATCGACCGCGCGCGCCTGGGCAAGTATGCCGGCCACTCCAAGCTCGGTGCCGCGGATTACAAACTGGTGCACCACGCCAAGAACGGCCGCTCGGTCTACAGCTTCTGCATGTGCCCGGGCGGCACTGTGGTCGCGGCCACCTCGGAGCCGAATCGCGTGGTGACCAACGGCATGAGTCAGTATTCGCGCAACGAGCGTAACGCCAACTCGGGCATCGTCGTTGGCATCACTCCGGAGCAGGATTACCCCGGCGGCCCGCTGGCTGGTGTTGAACTGCAGGAACGTCTGGAGTCTCAGGCCTATCTGCTCGGCGGCAGCAGCTACGAAGCACCAGGGCAACTGGTTGGCGATTTTATCGCCGGCAAGCCGTCTACCGCGCTGGGTAGTGTCGAGCCGTCGTACAAACCGGGAATCAAACTGGGCGACCTGGCCCTGGCATTGCCGGACTTTGCAATTGAAGCCATCCGCGAAGCGCTGCCGGCCTTCGGCAAGCAAATCAAGGGCTTCGACCTGCATGACGCGGTGCTGACCGGCATCGAGACCCGCACCTCTTCGCCACTGCGCATCACCCGTGGTGCAGATATGCAGAGCCTCAACGTGCGCGGCCTGTACCCCGCCGGGGAAGGTGCTGGTTACGCCGGCGGCATTCTCTCCGCCGGGGTTGACGGCATTCGTGTGGCTGAAGCGCTGATTCGCGACATGCTGGGGATTGCCGAAGCCTGATCCGAAGGAGGGGCTTTAGCCGCGAAATGCCCAAAAGCTCGCCGCTGAAGCGCCTCCCACAAAGCGGCGCATTCTTTTTGCGCTACAACCCTGTGCTGGGCAGGTCGACGGGCAATGGCGTGCCCTGCTCGGCGCAGTCGGCCACGGCTGCGATTAGCTCAGTCAACTCGAAACCTTGAGCGCTGAGCCAGCCCTGATCGTAATAGGTGTCGGCATAGCGCTCGCCACCATCGCAGAGAATCGCCACCACCGAGCCGGATTCCCCCGCTGCGACCATGCGCTGCGCCACCAGCAGTGCGCCGATCAGGTTAGTGCCACTGGAGCCGCCCACTTTGCGCCCCAGACGCTGCGCCAGGTAATGCATGGCCGCCAGTGACAAGGCATCCGGCACCTTGCACATGGCGTCGATCACCGACGGCAGAAAGGACGCTTCGACACGCGGCCGGCCAATGCCTTCGATCCGCGAGCCACAGTCCAGGCTCAAGCTGGCATCGCCCGTGCGGTAATAGTCGAAAAATACCGAACGCTCGGCATCGGCGCAGAGCACCTGGGTGTTGTGGCGGCGATAGCGCACATAGCGCCCCAGGGTGGCCAGGGTGCCGCCGGTGCCAGGGCTGGAGACCAGCCAGGTTGGCTCGGGGAAGTGTTCGCTACGCAGCTGCTGGAAGATCGACTCGGCGATATTGTTGTTGGCGCGCCAGTCAGTGGCGCGCTCGGCGTAGGTGAACTGATCCATAAAATGCCCGCCGGTCTCGCGCGCCAGGCGCTCGGACTCGGCGTAGATTTGCGTCGGGTCTTGCACCAGATGGCTCTGGCCACCGTAGAAGGCGATCTGCGCGATCTTCTCCTTCGAGGTGCTGGCCGGCATCACCGCGATAAACGGCAGGCCGAGCAAACGGGCGAAATAGGCCTCGGAAATTGCCGTGGAACCACTGGACGCCTCGATCACCGGTGCGCCGGGTTTGAGCCAGCCGTTACACAGCGCATAAAGAAACAACGATCGCGCCAGCCGGTGTTTGAGGCTGCCAGTCGGGTGGCTGGATTCATCCTTGAAATACAGCTCGACGCCGGGCAATCCCGGCAGCGCCAGGGGTATCAGGTGGGTGTCGGCGCTGCGCTGAAAATCCGCCTCGATGATGCGGATCGCTTCGCGCGCCCAGCCTCTTGAATCGCTCATTCCTTATCCCCTAATCCAGAACACCAGCGGGCACCACGCGCGCGCCTCGCCACTGACTCAGCAATACGCCGGCAAACACCAAGGCAGCTGCCAGCATCTGCATAGCATTCAGGCTTTCGCCCAGCAGTAGTATGGCGAACAGCAGGGTGAACACTGGAATCAGGTTGGTAAAGCCCGACGCCTGGCTGGCCGGCAGGCGGCTGACGCCGAAGTTGTACAACCCGTAAGCGCCCACCGTGACCAGAATCCCCAGATACGCCAACGCGCCCAGGCCCATGGGGCTGACGCTGGTTGGCAACGGCGCACTGAACAGTGCCAGGGGCAGAAAGAAAACAGTGCCGACAAAAGCCACCATGGCGGTCAGCAGAAAGGGCGAATAGCGCGATGACAGGTGCTTGAGCAGCAAGGTGTAACCCATGGCGCAGAGCATCGCCAGCAGCTCGTAGAAGTTGCCGAGAATCGGGTTACTGGCGTGCTCATCGGCGCTGCCGGCCAGGCTTAGCCACACCGCCCCCACCACCGCGAGCAGAAAACCCGCCAGCGTCGTGCGGCTGATCCGCTCACGTAGAAAGATAAAGGCGCCGACCGCCACCAGCAGCGGCAGCAAGGCAGTAACCATCCCGGCCTGGGCGGCGCTGGTGTGCTGCAGCGCCAAGGCTTCGAAGAGGAAATACAAACAGGGTTCGCAGGCCGCCAGGCCCAGCAGGTACTTCCAGTCACCTGTGCGGTAGTGCATCTGCCCGCGCCAGCGCCAGGCCAGCAGAAACACCAGGCTGCCGAGAGCCATACGACCGAAGATCACCCACAGCGGCGGCAATTCGGCAAAGGCCAGTTTCAGCGCAATAAACGAACTGCCCCACAGTGCCATGGCGATCACCAGGCAGATCACTGCGATGCCCCTTCCCTGCTCACGCATACCCAAGCCCCTGACTAAAGGCTGCAGTGTAGAGAGGCTGGCGCGGCGCCGACAGATACAGTCAGCGCCGCGAACTGTGCAGGGTGATTCGAAACGAGACAGCCATCGCGGCTAAAGCCCCTCCCACAGGAAGCGCGACGCAAGCGGCACCTTATTGTTCCCAGGGTTTACCGCGAGTTTGCTCGTTGATTCGCAACTTCTGCTGCAGCGCAGCCTTGGCCAGCATATGGGCGCTGACCGGCGCGGTGATAAACAGAAACAGGGCGATCAGCAGCTCATGCAGGCTGACGCCCTCACCGCGAAAGCTGAAGTAGATCAGCGAGGCGATCACCATGCCGCCCACCCCCAGGGTGCTGGCCTTGGTCGGGCCGTGCAGGCGCATAAAAAAGTCCGGCAGGCGGTACAGGCCGATTGCGCCGATCAGTGCGAACAGGCTGCCGATCAGCAGAAACAGCGCCACCAGCGCTTCGATCCAGGTATCCATTCAGCAGTCTCCGTAGAACGTTGAACGTTTTTACGATCTCGCGAGCTAGAGCCATGCAAGGCAAGAACAGGCGAGGATGCGGAGTTTACGAGCTGTAAATGAGCAATCAGAGCCTGTTCTTAACGCAGCAGGGCCGATGCGCAGCAGATCGTAAACTCGTTCTCATTCGATGATGTCGCCGCGCAGCAGGTACTTGGCCACTGCCACCGTGCCGATAAAGCCCATCACCGCAATCAGCAGGGCCGCTTCAAAATACAGGTCCGAACTCAGCCAGATGCCGAACAGCACCAGCATGGCGATCGCGTTGATATACAGGGTATCCAGGGCGAGGATACGGTCGGGCAGATCCGGACCGATGATCAGACGCGCCATGGTCAGTACCAGGGCCAGGCCGATGATCACCAGGCACAGCGGGATCACGTAGGCGAGCATGTGAACACCTCCAGCAGTGGGGCTTCGTAACGCTGTTTGATTTCCGCGACCAAGGCGTCGGCGTCCGGCACGTCCAGGCCGTGCACCAGGAGCATCTTGCGGTCATCGCTGAGGTCAGCAGACACCGTGCCCGGGGTCAGGGAGATGATGCTGGTGAGCATGGTCAGGGCCAGTTCATCTTCCAGCAGCATGGGGATTTCCACGAACGCCGGGCGCAGCTTGGTGGTCGGCCCGAGGATCAGCTTGGCCACCTGCAGGTTGGCGGTGACGATATCGCCGAGGATACGCAGCAGAAACAGGCACAGCTTGAACGGTTTGTGCACCCGTGGCGGGTTGATCCAGAACACCTGGGTCAACAGCGGAATCGCCCAGCCGAGCAGCGCCCCGAGCAGCCAGTGGCCCAGGCTCAAGTCATTCATCAACAACAGCCAGACCAGCAGCAGACACAGGCTCAGCAGCGGATGGGGTAACCAGCGACGTGCTTTCATCGTGCAGCTCCCGATTCGATGATTTGCCGGTACAACGCCAGGTCATGCAGCTGGCTGGCGGTGGCCTCGACGTAACTGAGCAGCGGCGCGGCGCCAACCATCAGCAGCAGGCTGAGCAGCAGCAAGCCGGCGCAGGCCAGCAGCCGACCGTAATCCAGCTCGGCGCTGTCCAGCTGGCTCAAGCCGACACGCCAGAACAGCATGCTGCCGGCACGGCTCAGGGCAATCAGGGTGAGCAGACCGCCGCCCAGCACCACGGGCCACAGCATGAGCGCCTGCACGCCCGGCTCCAGCGAGCGCAGCAGCAACAGCTTGCCGAGAAACCCGGAAAGCGGTGGCAGGCCGGCCACAGCAATCGCGCCGAAGAAGAACAGACCGCCGAGCAGGTGCGGATTCTGCAGCGCCGGGCCCTGCACCAGCAGCCCCTGCTTGTCGCCGCGCTGACGGGCAATCAGGTCCGCCAGCAGGAACAGCCCACCGGCTACCCACGTACTGTGCACCAGGTAATACAGGGCACCAGCCAAGGCTTGCTCAGTGCCGATAGCAATACCAGCGAGCAAGGTGCCAACCGACACCACCACCAGATAGGCCAACAGGCCCTGCAGGCTGACCGCCGCCAAGGCGCCGATCACGCCCAGCGCCAGGGTCAGCAGGGCAATCGGCCAGAGCCAGTCGTTGGCCATATTGGCCAGGCTGCCAGCATCGTCACCGAAGATCAGCGTGTACACGCGGATGATCGAATACAGACCGACCTTGGTCATGATCGCAAACAGCGCAGCGACCGGCGCAGTGGCCGAGGCATAGGCCTTGGGCAGCCAGAAATACAACGGCAGAAACGCCGCCTTGAGGCCGAACACCACCAGTAGCAACAACCCGGCAGCACCGAGCAGCGCCGCATCATCCGGCCCGGCTGCGGCCACCCGACTGGCCATATCAGCCATGTTCAGGGTGCCGGTGATGCCATACAGCACGCCGACCGCAAGCAGGAAGAACGCCGAGCCCACCAGGTTCAGCACCACGTAATGCAAACCTGCGCGCACCCGCTCTGCCCCGCCGCCATGCACCAGCAGCGCATAGGAGGCGATCAGCAAGATTTCGAAGAACACAAACAGGTTGAACAGGTCCCCGGTGAGAAAGGCGCCATTAATGCCCATCAGCTGGAACTGGAAAAGCGCATGGAAACTCTGCCCACGTTCATCGTCGCCACGCATCGCATAGAGCAAGGCAAAGCTGCCGAGTACCGCCGTAACCACCAGCAGCAAAGCGCTCAGCCGATCGAGCAGCAGGATGATGCCGAACGGCGCCGCCCAGTTACCGGCGGCATACACCTGCAGCACGCCCTGATCGGCCAGCCAAAGCAGATAGCCGCTCAATGGCAACAGCAACAAGGTGGCCAGCAGCGACAGGCTGCGTTTGACTCGCAAGCTCAAGCCAGCGCCGAGCAGCAACAGGCTGCCGGCAAACATCGGCAGCAGAATGGGCAGGATCAAGCTGTGATTCATTGTGCAGGCTCCTGACCGTCAACATGGTCGGTCTGGGTTTCGCCCACGCTGCGCAGCGCCAGCACCACAACGAAGGCGGTCATGGCAAAGCCGATCACGATGGCGGTCAACACCAGCGCCTGTGGCAACGGGTCCGCGTAGGCGCTGCCCTTGCCAATCACCGTGACCACACCGCTCTGCAAGCGGCCCATGGCAAACAGGAACAGGTTGACCGCATAGGAAATCAGCGTCAGCCCCAGCACAACTGGAAAGGTCCGCGCGCGCAGCAGCAGGTACACACCGCTGGCGGTGAGAATGCCCAAGGTTGCGGCAAATATGGCTTCCATTTCAAAGCACCTCTTCTACAGCTTTTTCCTGGGTCAACTTGCCCAGGTTGGCGAGAATCAGCAGGGTTGCGCCGACCACCGTCAGGTACACGCCCAGGTCAAACAACAGGGCGGTGGCCAGTTCGATCTCTCCGACCAGCGGGATATGGAAATGCCCAAAGGCCGAGGTCAGGAACGGTCGATCAAACAGCCAGCTGCCCAAACCCGTCAGGCCGGCAATCATCACGCCGAGGCCGGCCATGCCTTGGTAATTCAGCGGCAGGCGCGATTGCGTCCACTGCACGCCGCTGGCGACGTATTGCAGGATCAGCGCCACGGCCGTCACCAAACCGGCGATAAAGCCGCCACCCGGCAGGTTGTGCCCGCGCAGGAAGATAAACACCGAGACCAACAGCGCCATCGGCAGCAGTACCCGCGACAGAGTGGCGAGGATCAGCGGATGGCGATCTCGCGCCCAGCTGCGGCCCTGCGCATCGACCTTGGGCTGGAACAGGCGTAAGCCATCAAGCAGCGCAAAGATGCCGACGGCAGCAATCGCCAGCACGGTGACCTCGCCCAAGGTATCGAAGCCACGGAAGTCCACCAGAATCACGTTGACCACGTTGGTGCCGCCACCGCCCGGCACACTGTTCTCCAGGAAGAATGCGGAAATGCTGTCGTACGGCCGCGTCAGCACGGCGAACACCAGGATCGCCACCATCACCCCACTGCCGACCGCCAGGGTGAAATCGCGCAGGCCGCGTAGGCTGCTCGACTCGATGCGCGTCTGCGCCGGCAGGAAGAACAGCGCAAGCATCAACAGGATGATGGTCACCACCTCTACCGAGAGCTGGGTCAGGGCCAGATCCGGCGCCGAATAGCGAGCAAAGGCCAGAGCCACCATCAGCCCGACCACGCTAAGCATCAGCAGCGACACCAGACGCTGGCGATGGAACACCACCGTTACCAACGCAGCAAACGCCATGATGCCCAGCCCCAGAGCAGTGATGCCGTCAATTTCGGTCATCGCCACCGGCCCGCTGATCTGCGGCAAGGAGCTCAGCCCCTGCGTCACTGCCAACAGTGCCGCCGCCAACAGCAACGCCAGATAACGCTGCAGTGAAGCGTTTTCCAGCCACTGGGTGAACACCGCACACAGCTTCACCAGTACCTGCACGGCCTGCTCAAACAGCAACTTGGCATCCACACTCGGCAACCCGGCGTACCAGCGGAACAACGGCTGACGGAACACGTACACCAGAATCCCGCCGAACAGGGCAATAAAGCTCATCAGCAGTGGCAGGTTGAAACCGTGCCAGATCGCCAGGCTGTAACTCGGTACATCACCGCCCAAGGTTGCCGAAGCGGCAGTCGCCAGCAGCGGCGCCACGGTGTAGGCCGGCACGATACCCACCAGCAGGCAGAGGAACACCAGAATCTCCACCGGCACCTTCATATAGCGCGGTGGCTCATGCGGCGGGTAATTCGGCAGATCGACCGGCTCGCCGTTGAAGAACACGTCGTGGATAAAGCGCAGCGAATACGCCACCGAGAACACCCCAGCCAGGGTTGCCGCTGCAGGGATCACCCAGTTAAAGCTGCCCAGCAGGTGCTGGTTGAGTGTCTCGGTAAAGAACATTTCCTTGCTCAGGAAGCCGTTGAGCAGCGGCACCCCGGCCATCGCCGAGGCCGCTACCATCGCCAGCACGGCCGTATGCGGCATGTACTTCCACATACCGTTGATCCGCCGCATATCGCGACTGCCGGTTTCATGGTCGATGATCCCCGCCGCCATAAACAGCGAGGCCTTGAAGGTGGCGTGGTTGATGATGTGAAACACTGCCGCCACAGCCGCCAGGCGGGTATCCAGACCGAACAGCAAGGTGATCAGGCCCAGGTGGCTGATGGTCGAATAAGCAAGCAAGCCCTTGAGGTCATGCTGAAACAGCGCCATCCCGGCGCCGACCAGCAAGGTCACCAGGCCGGTGATGCTGACCAGGTAGAACCACCACTCCGACCCCGCCAAAGCCGGGTACAGACGCGCCAGAAGAAACACCCCGGCCTTGACCATGGTCGCCGAGTGCAGATAGGCCGACACCGGCGTCGGGGCTGCCATGGCATGGGGCAGCCAGAAATGGAACGGGAACTGCGCCGACTTGGTGAACACCCCCAGCAGCACCAGAATCAGCGCTAACGGATACAGCGCATGGCCGCGAATCTGCTCACCGGCGGCCAGCACCTGTGTCAGTTCAAAACTGCCGGCGATATGACCGACCAACAGAATCCCGGCAAACAGTGCCAGGCCACCACCACCCGTCACAGCCAGGGCCATGCGCGCGCCTTTGCGCGCATCTGAACGGGCGCCCCAGAAGCCGATCAAGAGGAACGACGACAGGCTGGTCAGCTCCCAGAACATCAGCATCAGCAGCAGGTTTTCCGAGAGCACCACGCCGAGCATGGCGCCCATAAACAGCAGCAGGAAGGCGAAGAAGCGGCCCATCGGCTCCTTCTTCGACAGGTAATAGCGCGCGTAAAGAATGACCAGCAGGCCGATACCGAGAATCAGCAGGGCAAACAGAAAGCCCAGGCCATCCAGGCGCAGGCTGAGATTCAGGCCCAGAGCCGGTAACCACTCAAGCTTGACCTTAAGCACTTCACCGGCAAATACCGCAGACTGCTGCGAGAACAACAGCACCAAAGCCGTCAGCGGTGCCAATGCCGTCGCCACAGCGCAGGCGGAACGGCCCAGGCGCTCGGCCAGCAAAGGCAGAAAGATGCCGAGAAATGGCAAGGCGATGATCAGCGCAAGCGTCATAGAAAAACCCCTTAATACGAACCCGGCACGTACCCAGCTGACTCCCTAACCGGCTTGCTGGAAGGCAGACGCAGGTATCACCAGAGCCAAAGTATTGCACTGCAGCACAACTAAAGCCCGTTGGCACAAAAGCGTCTGCGATTATCCATAACTATCGTCCAGACGTCATGGATAGAATTATTACTAAACACTGTGATTTCCGCGAGCTTGCCTGAAAAACCGGAGAAACGCCGATGAACATCTGGTTTATCTGGAAAAAAGGCAATAAAAAACCGGATCAGTCAGGACTGATCCGGTCTCTTCGACACTCAGTGAGTAACGCGGCTGGTGCCATTCACGGTCATGATGCGTACACGCTCACCGACACGGAAGATCTGATTCTCTTCCACCGCCTGCACATAGGCACGCATGCTGCCGTCATCTTCCAGCACGGTGATTTCCACACCCTGGGTGCGGGTCAGGCCTTCTTCGGTCATCGCGCCCAACAGACCACCGGCCACCGCACCGATCACTGCCGCCACCGCGCTGCCACGCCCGCCGCCAACACTGCTACCGGCGACACCGCCGATCACCGCACCGGCACCCGCGCCGATAGGGGTTTTCGTGCCTTCAATCTTCACCGGACGCAGCGCTTCGATGGTGCCCATGCGCACGGTCTGTACGGTACGCGCCTCATCGCGCGAATAGGTATCGCCAGTCAGGCTGGAAGCACAACCACCCAGCAGGGCCAGCGCAGCGAACGAGGCAAGCAACAGCAAGGGTTTACGCATGATCAGTTCTCCAATTGGGCAGGTATCCATTAGAACGCCTGCTGAGCTTATATGTCACTCGCCAATCTGCGGCAAAACTTTACCCCGGCAACACACCAGAGCCGTGGCGCGACATTGCGCCACGTTCAGAGCGAAGCACCGCGTAGCCTAAGCTAGCGCCAGGTTTGGGGGGATTTATGGATTACTTTATCGTCGTCATCACCAGTGTTGCCGGGCTGTACTTCCACTGGTGGCTGTATGTACGGATCAAGCGCTGGATGGACCGCGACCTGGCGCTGTCGCTGGCCGGCGACTCAGCGGCCAAGCGCAGCTATATGCTCGCTCGCCTGGCGGAGGCGCAGTCCTCCGGCATCAAGCGCAGCGCCCTGCCCGCCTGGCTGGAGCAAGCCGCCACGCAGTACCCCGGCGACTGAAACGTATTCAGGGCGCCAGACGCTCACGCAGCCAGCTCGCACCCTGCAGGCGGAAATTCAGGCGGTCATGCAGACGACTGGAGCGTCCTTGCCAGAACTCGATGCGTTCTGGCAGCAGGCGGTAGCCACCCCAATGCGGCGGGCAATGCGGCGCACGATCGAGAAAACGCTGCTCGGTCTCGGCCAGCAACCCTTCCAGCTCGGCACGGTCGGCAATCACCCGACTCTGCGGTGAGGCCCAGGCACCAAGACGGCTGCCCAGCGGGCGCACCTGAAAGTAGGCATCGCACTCTTCGGCAGTGACCCGCTCGACGCGTCCTTCAATGCGCACCTGGCGCTCCAGGCTGGGCCAGAAGAAGGTCATGGCGGCAAAGGGGTTGACGGCCAGATGCTGGCCTTTGGCGCTGTCATAGTTGCTGAAGAAGGTAAAGCCACGCGCATCCAGGCCCTTGAGCAGCAGCACCCGGCAATGCGGGCGCCCTTCAGCATCGACGGTCGCCAGGGTCATGGCATTCGGTTCGACCGGCAATTGCTCGGTCTTCACCGCATCGGCAAACCATTGCTCAAATAACGCAAAAGGCTCAAGCGGCGCTTGCGCCTCACTTAAGCCATCGCGGGTGTAGTCACGGCGCATATCAGCCAGGGTCTGAGTCATCGGCAAATCCTCTTCAACAGATGTTGCCTAGCTTACCCGCGAGCGCTCTATCTGGCTTGATCTGCGGCAACGCGCCGCTGGGTAGCTCGCGTTACTGCGCGGCAGCAGGCTTATCAGCCTTGGCTACGGTTTTCGCATTCTTGTCAGTTGCGGGCTTGCTCGCCGCAACTGCAGTGGCAGGGGCCGGAGCAGGCTGGCTGTACTTGGCGATCAGCGCGTTAAGGGTGTCTTTCGAAGTCAGGAGAATCTCTACCCGGCGGTTCAGCGCACGGCCTTGCTGACTGTCGTTGGCGGCACGCGGCATGTCCGAGCCCAGGCCCTTGACCATCAGACGATTCTGTTTGAGACCACTGAGGCGGAAGATCGAGGTGAACGCACGGGCACGCTGGTGGCTCAGCTCGCGGTTAGCACTTACTTCACCGCTGCTGTCGGCATGGCCGAGAATCAGTACACCGATGGTTTCGTCACTCTCCAGCAGCTTGGCCATGCGGCTCAGCGGGCCGAGGGTGGTCGGCAACATCATATGCGGACGATCCGGGTTGAACGAACCCTGCACCGGCGCGGTGACCACCAGCAGGTTTTCCCGGCGCTCGAACTCGAAGTGGGTGCCCTTGATGGCTTCGCGCACCTTCGGTTCATACACATCCAACCAGGCCTGAGTGACTGCCGGTGGCGGCATGGCGACGACTTTCGGTGCAGGCTTTTCGGACTTTTCGAACAGGCTGCAGCCGCTAAGCAGGACACACAGGGCAATGGCGAGAGTTCTGTTGGCGAGCATCGGGAATCCACATCGTGAGCAAATAAAGAAGCCGGTCATGGCCTGCATAAACGGCAAGCCATGCCATGTTGCGCCGCAGTTTAGCCGAGCTGGCTATAAACAATCAGCCAATAGACGCGCAAGTTTCTGCGCACGGGGGTCCATCAAGACGAACGGTCCCAGGTTATTGGTGACAAAACCGAAGGCCACATCCCGTTCCGGGTCGGCAAAACCAATGGAGCCACCGGCTCCCGGGTGGCCAAAGGCGCGCGGGCCCATGCCGTAGGTGGCGTTGGCCACATCGGGCTGGTCGAGCATGCAACCCAGGCCGAAACGGGTGCGGGTCAGCAGGGTCTTGTCTTCGCCTACCGCGTGCTCACGGGTCAGCTCGGCCAGCAACTCGCTTTCCAGCAACTGACCATCCAGCAGACCGCTGTAGAAACCGGCCAGACTACGGGCATTGCCGTGACCGTTCGCCGCCGGCTGCTGCATGCGCCGCCACTCGGGCTTGTTGGTGCTGGTCATGATCGACGGCGGATTGGTAAAGGCGCGCGTGCTCATGGCCGCAGGCTCGCTCATCATGGTCTTGAGCAAGCGCTGGGCTGCCGCATCGCCGAAGTTGCCCTTGCCGCGGGAGATGGTCGCCACCCGGTCGAACTCTTCATCGGCCAGGCCAACATGGAAATCCAGCCCCAGCAGTTTGGCCGTGCGCGCGACGATGGATTCGCCCGGCCCGCGCCCCTCGACTCGGCGCAGCACTTCACCCACCAGCCAGCCGTAGGTAATCGGCGCATAGCCATGGCCCTCACCCAAGGCCCACCAGGGTTGTTCGGCGGCCAGCGCAGTGGTCATGGCCTGCCAGTCGTACAGGGCTTCGGCCGGTAACATCTCACGCAGGGCCGGCAGCCCGGCCTGGTGGCTAAGCAAGTGACGCAGGGTGATTTTCTCTTTGCCAGCTGCAGCAAACTCCGGCCAGTAGCGCACCACGGGCGCATCCAGTTCCAGCTTGCCTTCGGCCACCAACTGCAACGCGGTAACGGCAGTGAAGGTCTTGGTGCAGGAAAACAGGTTGAGGATGGTATCGCTGTGCCAGGCCTGCTGGCCGTCCTTGTCGGCCACACCGGCCCACAGATCGACCACGGTTTCACCGCCCACCTGCACACAAAGCGCCATACCGCGCTCTTGCGGCTCCTCGAACAACGCCGCAAAACCGTCACGCAACGCCTCGAACTTGAGGTCGAAATAACCCTGTATCTGCACCACCCTCTCCTCGTTCATGCTTGGCTCAATGCCTCGGATTGTTCCAGCTCCAACGCCGGCGGTGAACCCGGCGCAAGATTGGCAACCCCATTATCAGCCTGGCGAATGGGGCGTTACGGCTTTTCAGGCGCACCGGCCGGTACGGACTTGAGCAGAACGTTCGGCACATCCAGGTTGGCGTTGCGCACCGCTTTGACAAAGCCCTGCCAAGGGCGGTCGGTGATGGCCACCAGGCCAAGGTGACCATTTTCACCATCCAGCAGGCGACCGGTAACTGGCTGATCCAGGTACTGGAACCAGTGCACACCGACGATCAGCCGCTCCTCCAGGGCCTTGCTGAGGAAGTGCGCATAGGCCGGGCCACGCTCTTGCTCTTTGTAGACCTCAGCCACCCCGCCCCAGAAGGGCCCACGGTCACGCGAGCCGAAGTGGAACTCGCTGACCAGCACAGGCTTATCCAGCTGCCGCAATGCCGCAAAGTCATAACCGTGCTGCGGCTCGCGGGTGTAGAAGTTGAAGCTCAGTACGTCGCAGAACTCGGCGCAGGCATGCACCGCCTCGGGAATGCTGCTTGCAAAACGACCGCCCAGCAGCAAGTGGTTGGGCGCATGCCAGGCAAGCGAGTCAGCAATGGTTTTGAAGTAGGTTTGCGCATACAGGCGCAGGAATGCCTGCATGTCCTTTTCGATGGCTGGGAATTCGGCGCTCGGCAACGGTGCCTGGAAGCCTGGATCTTCCATCAGCTCCCAGGCTTGCAGCTCGATACCCCATGCACGCGAGAGGCCATTGTGGTTGCGGTACTTGTCGCGCAGCTGCTTGAGGAAAGCGCGCTTGGCCGGCACGTCGGTGGTCAGGCGCAACGTGGCATATGCCAGGGCATAACGGCCATGGGGATCATCCGCCGAGCCAGCCCAGGCCAGCTCGTTGTCGGCGAAATAACCGAGCAACCATGGATTGTCACGGTGATCACGCGAGGCAATCGCCACCGCACGCTCGGTGGCCATGGCAAAACGCGGATCAAACGGATCCGGCATCGCGCCCCACCAATCGACACCCGTGCTGATGGTGGCGTAATCGCCACGAATCGACAGCGAGAGGGTGAACGGCATACGCGCATCGCCCGCAAAAGCCGCCTCACTCCACCCCCCCAACGTGTTGAAACCCCAGGCCTGCAGGCGGTCCTGGCTGCGCGAACGCCAGGCGGTAGGGTCAAACTGGCCGTAGCTGCGGTGCAGGTTGGCCTTGTAGAAGTCGAACCAGCGCCCGCTGGCGTAAGCCCGGCCCTGATTGGCGCCGGTATCACTGCGGCTATCGGCAGTGCCGGAGTAAGCGGCCAGCGCGTCGCCCGTTTGTGGCAGCGCGCTGAACATCGCCTCACGCCCCTCGACATAAGTCGCGCTCTGCTGGGTGGTCACGGCGTTCACCCCCAGCGAGTAGAACGGGTTGCCCTCGGGCGTCACCAGGTACCAACGACCGTCACGCTTTTCCGTACGGAAAAAACCGCTGGCCTCGAACGGCTGACCGCCCGTCCAGCCGGCAAACTTGTCCTGCGCTGGACGCTCGGCCAACCAGCCTTGCAGCTGCTTCTGCTCCTGGCCGATGGCCTGCTGCAATTGCTCATCGTTCTTGACCTTGCCCGGCCAGTCGGCGCGGGTGAACTGGCCATAACTGTCGACGATGCCGGCATAGGCTGCCGCCGACAGCTGCTCGCTGCTCACCGCAAATTGGCTGATCAGAATCTGTTGCGCCGCTTTCGGCTGCGGAATCGACACGCTCACCGCGCTGACCTTGCTCAGGTCCAACGCACCACTGACGGTGTCCGCCAGCAACAGACGCTGGCCCTTGTGTGTCCAGGGCATCGGCACACCAGCACGCATACCCTGATCGCGCGGCGAAGTGGCCTTGAGCGGAATCAGCAGGGTTTGCGCCGGGCCAGCCGGTAGCGCGATACGCGTGCTCAGGCGCTGGCCATCGCTGCTCTCAACCCGAACATCCAGGGTCAGCGCCCAGTCCATGGCATTTTGCAGCCGCAGGCTGACCAACGTCTGCTGCGACCAATCCCAGCTGCCGCTTTGCGGCGTCAGGCGCAGGCTCGGTTGCGCCGCCGGATGAAAGGTTACCCGGCGCAATACCTCGCCTTGCGGGGTCGGCTCGCCAATGCGATTGGGCAGCTCAGCGTCCTGCGTGGTCACCTGTACGGCGTCTAGCGGCCGGACAAAGTTGAACAGCTCCTGTCGCTCCGTGGCCAAGGCTGCACTGCAAAAACCCAATAACGCTGATAGCAGAACGCCCGCCTGCAGCCTGCGCTTAACCTTCACGAACCTCACTCCTCGACTTACCGCATGATCACGACCACTGCGGGTAGAACGCCCGCACTGGCAACTTGGCTGGGTGTAGAGCACGCCCATTGTGGTGTGGCGTTCAGACGTTAGCCAGCGCGACAGGTTCATCCCTCAGCTGATTTCCCGGCGAAAAGGCGGCAAGGCATTAAGAATCGACTTGCCATAACGCTGGGTCACCACCCGCCTGTCCAGCAGAGTAATGATGCCGCGATCCGCTTCGGTACGCAGCAGACGACCGCACGCCTGCACCAGACGCAGCGAGGCATCCGGTACGGCAATTTCCATAAAGGGATTGCCACCACGCGCTTCGATCCACTCGGCCAGCGCGGCCTCGACCGGATCATCCGGTACGGCAAAGGGAATTTTGGCAATCACCACGTGTTCGCAATAGGCACCCGGCAGGTCGACCCCCTCGGCAAAGCTGGCCAGGCCAAACAGCACGCTTTCCTCGCCGGAATCCACCCGTGCCTTGTGCTTGTTCAGGGTTTCCTGCTTGGACAGGTTGCCCTGAATAAACACCCGTTTGCGCCAATCGCGCTCCAGGCCATCGAACACGTCCTGCATCTGCTTACGCGAAGAGAACAGCACCAGGGTACCGCGCGAGCCTTCGACCAGCCCCGGCAGTTCGCGAATGATCGCCGCCGTATGCGCCACCGCATCGCGCGGATCGGCGTTCAGATTGGGCACCCGCAGCACACCGGCATCGGCATGGTGGAACGGGCTTGGCACCACGGCAGTGACCGCGACCTTGGGCAACCCGGCACGCATACGATAACGCTCGAAGGTGCCCAGCGCGGTCAGCGTGGCCGAGGTCACCAGGGCGCCATAGGCGACGTTCCACAGATTACGCCGCAGGGTTTCCGCGGCGAGAATCGGGCTGGCATTGACTTCGATGTCGAACAACGCGCCGCTTTCCGCCAGCGTCAGCCAGCGCGCCATCGGCGGGCTTTCCTCCGGGTCTTCCGTGGTGAAAGCCAACCACAGCTCCCAGTTGCCCTGGGCGCGGGCCAGCAGGCTGCCGAACAACGGGTACCACTCCTCCGCCTGGTGGCTGGCGATGCCGACCGTGGCTTCACCATCCATGGCTTCTTTAAGTTGTTCGGTCACCCCCGTGAACAGGTCGGTGAGTTTGGAAAAACCTTTTTTCAGCTCGGCGCCCAGCTCGATCAGGTGGGGCGGTACCAGGCCGCCGACAAAGCGATGGCGCGGGCGCTCGCGGCCTTCCATGTCTTCACCGGGCTTGAACTCGGCGATCTGCTCGCAGGCGGCGAACATGAACTGCTGCTGGGTTTTGATCTCCCGCGCCAGTTCTGGCACTTGCTCAATCAAGCGCCCCAGATCACCGGGCAAGGGATGCTGGGCTAACAATTTGGTCAGGTTCTTGGCGGTCTGCTCCAGCCAGTCGGCGGTCGAACGCAGGCGGGTGAAATGAGCGAAATGACCGATGGCTTTGTCCGGCAGGTGGTGACCTTCGTCGAACACATACAGGGTGTCGCGCGGGTCCGGCAGTACTGCACCGCCGCCCAACGCCAGGTCAGCCAGCACCATGTCGTGGTTGGTGACAATCACATCAACCTTGCCCATGCCTTCCCGCGCTTTGTAGAAGGCGCATTGCTGAAAGTTCGGGCAATGGCGGTTGGTGCATTGGCTGTGATCGGTAGTCAGCTGCGACCAGCGCGTGTCTTCCAGTTCTTCCGGCCAGCTGTCACGGTCACCATCCCATTTGTTGCCGGCGAGTTTTTCGATCATCGCAGTGAACAGTTTCTGGCTCTGCTCATCGACATCGATCTTGAAACCTTCCTCCTCGAACAATTGCGCGGTGGCACTCTGCGCCTGACCTTCCTGCAACAGGATATCCAGCTTGGACAGGCACAGATAACGGCCCCGCCCCTTGGCCAGGGCGAAGCTGAAATTCAACCCACTGTTGCGCATCAGATCGGGCAGATCCTTGTGCACGATCTGCTCTTGCAGGGCCACGGTCGCTGTGGCGATCACCAGGCGCTTGCCCGCCGCCTTGGCCGTAGGAATCGCTGCCAGGCTGTAGGCCACGGTCTTGCCCGTACCGGTGCCGGCCTCCACCGCCACCACCGCCGGCTCGCCAAGGCGGCGGCCTTCATCATCCGTGGTGACCGCCCCCAGCACCTTGGCAATTTCGGCAATCATCAGGCGCTGGCCATAACGCGGTTTGAGCGACTTGGCTTCGAGAAAACGCGAATAGGCGCCCTGGATCTGGGTCTTGAGTTCAGTACTGAGCATGGAGTCTTGGCGCGAAAGGCTGGATAAATTTTCAGTGTTTGCAATCGGCGGCTATCATAGCGCGCTAATTGATCCAGCGCTCTGATAGGAGTACCCGCATGACCCCCTATGCCTTTGTCTACAGCCTGCATCTGCTTGCCGCCCTGGTCTGGGTCGGCGGAATGTTCTTCGCCTGGATGGTCCTGCGCCCGGCCGCAGTCGCCGCGCTGGAGGCGCCTGCGCGCCTGAAACTCTGGCTGGAGGTGTTTCCGCGCTTCTTCTACTGGGTCTGGGCGGCGGTGCTGGTATTGCCGGTCACAGGCGTTGGCATGCTGCATATGCGTTTTAGCGGCTTCGACAGCGCGCCGCGCTATGTGCACATCATGATGGGGCTGTATATCGCCATGCTGGCGCTGTTCCTGCGCATCCAGGCCCTGCAACTGCCGGAACTGCGCCGCGCTGTTGAGGCACAAGACTGGCCGAATGGCGGCGCCGTACTGGGCCGCATCCGTCGTTTGGTGGGTTTGAATCTGCTGCTCGGCCTGCTATTGACCAGCATCGCTGCTGCCCGCCCAAGCTTCTGAATAGCTGCAACCGCTGCCCTGGCGGCAGCGGTTGCAGATCAAGCCAGCCTAAAAGCGCACCACATTCAGCGCACCTGCCGGCCCCATCTCACCAGCACGCCCGGCTTGCCCCGGTTTGCCATCGCCAGCACCCGCCGTGCTGTAGAGCCAGCAGCCTTTGCTGCCCCCGCCTTGACCGCCCGCCCCTGGGCTACCCGGCAGGCCGCCTGCACCGCCCTCAACCCGCACTTGCAGTGACTCAACCGGGAAGTCCTCCGGTACTTCCAGTCGCACCTGAGCCCCCGCAGCCCCAGGCTGCCCATCCCCCCCGTCCAGGCCATCATGGCCACGGCTGGCCTCACCCCAGGTGCAGCCACCGGGCTTACCGTCCGCACCCGCCAAACCAGCATATCCACGCGCACCATTACCGCCACGCGCATCAACCAGTAGGCTTTCGACGCTGACGACTTGCAGACGCAGACTGAGGTTACGCCCAGGCAATGCCGGTTGTTCACTGCTGCCCTGAGCACCACGGGCGCTGATCTGCGCACCACTGGCAATTTCTGCTGCGGCAGCTTCTAGGCGCAGCTCGCGCTCGCTGGGTGCCACCGACAGGCGCGCGTCACGCCCCAGGCGTAACTGCGCCACACGCAGCTCCGTCACCCCAGCCGGAATCAGCAACGTACCGTGGTCGGCAATGTCCAGACGATCCAGCAACAACACGCTGGTATTGCTGGGCAGGCGCATAAAGGAATTGGATTCAACTTCGATAACCGCTTCAGCCATGACCAGCGGGCTGACCAACGCTGCAAGCACAAGCCAGTTACGCATTTTCGGCCTCCAGCTGCAGTTCTTTCTCAGGGTGCTCCATAGCGGACTGCTGCACAGCAGGCTCAGCTGGCAGCCCCAACAACTGGAATACCCCGAACAGCATGACCTGCACCCGCTCCTGAACCGGCTTGGCACTGGCCGCGATACGCTTATCGAAGAGCCACAGCTCCAGCCCATGCACCAGCAGAATAAATGCACCAGCCGCATGCAGCAGCAGAGCAAAAGGTTGTGCGAAAGGTTGCAGCAGATTTGCCAGTACGACACCCCAGAACAATGCCGTCAGCACTTTCCCCAGCAGTAAAAAGGTCTTCATACCCGCCCCATGCAGTTTTTTATTTCGCTGCACCTTAACTGCTTTGGGGGAGTGCTGCTAGAAGGCCAGTAAAAACCATGACAGGCAAACGCCGCACAGCTTTTACTGGTGGATGAAAGCCTTGTCACTGGCAGGCCGTTGAGAACCCCCAAACGCACTGGCCTGGAACCTCTCAACGACTTGCCAATGCCTCAGCAGCGTTACGGTTGCGCCTCGACCTCAGCCTCCACGCGGCGGTTGATGGCACGTCCAGACTCGCTGTCATTGTCAGCAACCGGCCGCGACTCACCGTAACCGACGGAAGACACCCTGCTGCTGTCGATACCATGCTGATTGACCAGGACATCGCGCACAGCATTGGCCCGACGCTCGGACAGTGCCTGGTTGTAGGCATCACTGCCTACAGCATCGGTATGCCCTTCAACGGTCGTGGTGGTTTGCGGGTATTGCTTCATGAAATCAGCCAGGCTCTGGATATCTGCTTGGCTGTCTTGTTTGACATCGGACTTGTTGAAGTCGAATTTGACATCCAACTCGACACGAACCGACTCGACAACCTCTATGGGTTCTGCAGCAGGTTCAGCCGGTGCGCTTGCATATTCCTTGAGAGGGCAACCATTGTGGTGCACGGTCGTATTAGGGGGAGTACCAGGGCAACGGTCACGACGGTCAAATACGCCGTCATCATCTTCATCACCGTCCTGGGCATAACAAATCAGCGTGCCAATGACCGCACCGGCCACGGCTCCACCTGCTGCCCATGTTGAACTTTCGATTGCGCCCAGACCTGCACCGGTCAGACCGCCAATTGCACTGCACAGGGGCCAGTTCCCTTGGTTGAGCGGCGCATCTCCCGTACTGGAAGTTGTGACGCAACCTGAAAGAACACTGCTGACCAAGAGAATGGGGGCTACCCCCATCATGGATCTAACTCTCATGGTAGAAATCTCCTGTTGTACCGGCTACTGCCGGTAACTTAGGAGTAAAGACCCACCCTTTGAGCTGCACAAGCCGGACCCTCGCGGGCCCGGCCTGTTTTCTTCAGAAAGTCTGGATTCAGACGATCAAGGACGTGCTTCTACTTCTGCTTCTACGCGACGGTTGACGGCGCGGCCATCAGCAGAAGCGTTGTCCGCAACCGGACGAGTTTCACCATAACCCACAGCGTTTACGCGATCAGCGCCTACGCCATACTGATTGACCAGTACGTCACGCACAGCGTTGGCACGGCGCTCGGACAGGGTCTGGTTGTAGGCATCGCTGCCCACGGAGTCAGTGTGACCTTCAACCACGGTGGTGGTTTGCGGGTACTGGGTCAGGAAGTCAGCCAGGTTCTTGATATCGCCATAGCTTTCAGGCTTGACCTGAGCCTTGTCGAAATCGAACTTGACGTCCAGCTCGACACGAACGGCTTCAGCCGGCTCGGCAACTACAACCTCTTCAACCACTTCTTCAACCACAACAACCTGCTCTTCACTGGCACCATGCACCCAGCAATAGGCTGCTGCCAGGCCTGCGCCGGCTACGGCACCGCCGCCCGCCCAGCTGGAGCTCTCAATTGCGCCCAGAGCAGCACCGCCCACACCGCCGATCGCGGCGCAGGTTGGCCAATCCGTTTTTTGCAGCCCGGCACAACCGGTCAAAAAGCTACTCGCGACAATCAGGGGTAATGCTTTCCTGGTGATGCTCATATATCCGTCTCCTATTGGTAAATCGGTAAAAACCGATACTGACGAAGTAAAGACGCCAGTAACAAAATATGCCAGAGAATATGCAAAGACATTAGTAGCACGATCCGCACTAGGCCGCATTGCACTGGCACGTTAGTCTTTATGCACCTGAGCGAGGACTTATCATGCCTGCAACCCTGTCATCCCGAACACCCCAACAAGCCCTTGCTGCCCTGCTGGCCCGTTATACACCGCGACGTCTGTTGGTCATTGGCAGCCGCGAACTACCGGCGATTGACGCCTTTCTCGCCGCTCACCCGAACTGTCAGATCGCCCACGCCCCGGCTGCGGCCCTGCCGGAGCAACTGGCAGCGCAACGCTTTGACCTGGCTCTGGTAGTCGACTGCCTTGAACATATCGAGAAACGTATTGGCCTGCAGTTGCTGGGCGGGGTTCGCAACCTGAACGCCAGCCGCATCGCCGTACTGGTCGATCTGGATGCTTGTGAGTGGCAAGAAACCGACTTTTTCGCCCTGGCACTGCAGGCCAGCGAACGCTTCCAGCGGGATGGACAAACCCTCAACCTGTTTACCTACGACCTACTTGATTACAAGCAGGTGCCGGACTGGCTGAACGCTAAGTTCTGGGCCAACCCGGAAAACTTCGGCAAGTACTGGTGGTAAAGCCATGAGCAGCACACCCTGCCCATGCGGCAGTGAACAGTCACTGGCGCAATGCTGCGGCCTTTATCATGCAGGCACGCATGCCCCCAGCGCCGAAGCTTTGATGCGCTCGCGCTACAGCGCCTATGCCTTGGGCCTGATCGACTACCTTGTGTGCAGCACATTACCTGCACAGCAGAGTGGCCTTGATCAACAGGCCATCCGTAGCTGGAGCCAAAACAGCACCTGGCTGCGACTTGAAGTAGAAAAAGCAGAAGATATCGCGGGGGAGCCCGCACATGCTTATGTCACCTTCACCGCCCACTGGCGAGACAGCAGTGGCGAGCATAGTCACCGCGAACGCTCGGCCTTTGTGACTCATGCTGGCAACTGGTACTTCATCGACCCGACAGTCGAACTGAAAACCGGCCGCAATGACGCCTGCCCCTGTACCAGCGGACTGAAATTCAAGAAGTGTTGCTCAGCCTACTTCTAGCGCAATGGCTTCAGAACACTGCGCAGCAGCGCCCTGCCGCCTGCGAACTAGTCCTGCAGTTTCAGGTGTGAGATATCCGGTGGCGGCCCTGCCGGGGCCTTTTTCAGCTCACCCATATCACTCCCGGCAGGAGCCAGGCTGAACTGCGACAAATCCAGGGAAGGTGCAGGAGCCGTCGGCTTGTTGTCTTGCAGGTCGTCACCCAGCGGGGCAATACCGAAATCCGGGGCATCCACCTCGGAAAATGCGGCCATGTATTCGTCACGCGGAGCCACCTGCAAGCGCCCTGCCGGGCTACTGGCTGCCTGTGGTTGTGCTGCCCCCACGGCTGCAGGAGCAGGAAAAGCAGCTGGCGGTGGGGCCAGCTCGATCTCTTCAATGACCTCATCCATGTCGGCCACTTCGACCACAGCACCGGCACGTTCCAGGGTCGAGCGGTACTTCTCGGCCCCGGCCTCGTCCAGGTTGCTTTTGATCACGATACGCCGCCCAGAAAACAACAGCGCCAGACGCTGCTCATCGGCCTGAAACAGCTTGGCAACGTTGGCTTTTACCAGCTCCAACTGAGCCCCCGGGACCAACTGCGCACTGAAGGCAATTTCGTAGCGAGCCATGGTCATACTCCTGTCCTAATAGTTGCTCAGTATGGCGCAGGTTTTTTTACCGTCACAACAGGTTGCAGCCAAGCACTTGCTTGTTACACTGATGCGTCATTCGGAGTATGCAATGTTTTATCAGGCGCAAACGATAAGAATTCTCAGCCTATTGATGTTTTTTGGCCTCCTGTCGGGCCTTGGCGGTTGCTCCTCTCCAGGTGATCTGAAATCCCCGGAAGTGCGCCTCGTTAAAGTCGACGTCGTAAAAGCCAAACTGCTGGAGCAGCATTTCACGCTGCGTTTTCGCATCGATAACCCCAACAATTTCAGCCTGCCGGTGCGCGGGATGGATTACATCGTGCATCTGAACCAGGTGAAACTGGCAGAAGGCGAGTCCAACGTATCCTTCACCGTGCCTGCCCACGGCCACCACAATTTCTCCATACCAGTGCGCACCAACCTCTGGCGTCACCTGCGGCAGATCGTCAAAGCCCTGGAAAAGCCTGACCAACCCATCCCCTATCGCCTGCAAGGTGCGGTAAAAACCGGCTGGTTGTTCGGACAGAGCGTGCACATGTCGCGCAATGGCGAGATAATTCCCGGCGATTACATCCCGGAGTAACCCGCATGACCCAGCAAGAACACGTCCACGGCCCTGACTGCAACCACGACCATGATCACGCTCACAGCCATGACCATGGTCACGTGCACGGCCCCCACTGCAATCATGGCCATCAGGAGCCCGTGCGCAACGCCCTGAAGGATGTTGGTCGCAATGACCCCTGCCCATGCGGCAGCGAGAAGAAATTCAAGAAATGCCACGGCGCATAAATCGCCAATGAGCAATCTCAGCCTGCTTCTACTGAGCGCTGGCGGCGTGTTAGTCCTCACGCTCAGCCTGTATGCCCTGCATCTGTGGCAGCGGGTCTGGAGTCAGGAAAAAGCCCGCAACGCCGCGCTCAGCGCCCAGCGCACGCGCCTTGCGGGTGACCTGCAGATTCTTGCCAGCAGCCTGCTCGATGGCCAGTTACCGCTGATCGAGGGGGCGATTCGCATCAAGGTACTGCTGGATAACTGCGACAGCGCCCTCAGCCAGGACCCTCGCTGCGCCGTCTTCCATCAACTGTTTGCGGCAACCGCGGAAGTGCCCACCCATGCCGACTGGAAGGCTCTGGATAAAAGCGTGCGGCGCCAGCATGAGCAGCGTTTCAGTGAACTGGAGTTGCAGCACAAGGCTGCCGCTCGCGCCACCGCCCGCTGGTTGCTCGACGAGGCCTTGCCGCCGTTGCGGCAAAGCGCCTGATTTGCCCAGCGCGCGCCTTGTCAGTTGCATGGCCGCTGGCTAACGTACTACCTCCGCACCGTACTGCCACGACGCTGAAAAGCGCACACCCCACTTGAGCATTTCTACCCGCAAGGAGCCTGCTGCATGCTAGCGCGCGCGTTACGCCCCATGAGCCACTTCAGCCTCGCTGCCCTACTCACGGCCATGGTCGTGCTCACGGGCTGCCAATCGTTGCTGAACAGCCGTTACAGCGACAGCGTGCACCCGGACCAGGGCATCGTACGGGTCAAAGGGCTGGCGCAGAGCGTGGTGATTCGCCGCAACCCGCTGGGCATGCCACTGATCGAAACCACCACCTTCCACGACGCACTATTCGCCCTGGGCTATGTACACGCCAGCGACCGCCTCAGCCAGATGGTCGGCCTGCGCCTGATGGCAGAAGGTCGACTGGCTGAAATGGCCGGCCCCGGCGTGCTGGAAATGGACCGTTTCATGCGCGCGGTCAACCTGAAGAAAAGCGCCGAAGTGCTCTATAGCAATGCCTCGCCGCGGATCAAGAAGTTCTTCGAAGTCTATGCCCGCGGGGTCAACGCCTACCTGTTCCGCTACCGCGACAAGCTACCAATGGACCTGGCTGAATCCGGCTATCGCCCGGCCTACTGGAAAGCCGAAGATTCGGTGCTGGTGTTCTGCCTGCTGAATTTCGGCCTGGCGGTCAATCTGCAGGAGGAAATCGCCTCTTTGGTATTGGCGCAGAAGGTCGGGAGCGAGCAGCTTGCCTGGCTGCTGCCTACCTACCCCGACGAGCCATTGCCGTTTGACGAGGCCGACAAACTCAAAGGTCTCGATCTCAAGGGCCAACTGGCCGGCCTGAACGCGGTTATTTCCGCCGTCAGCCAATTCGCCGACGCCCATATGCTCGGCGTAGCGGCGTCCAACAACTGGGCCTTTGCGCCGCAACGCACCCGCAGTGGCAAGAGCCTGCTGGCCAACGACACCCACCTGCCACTGTCGATGCCCTCGGTGTGGAATTTCGTGCAGATCCGCTCACCGAAGTTCCAGGCAGCAGGCGTATCGATTGCCGGCGTACCGGCGGTAGTGGCCGGCTTCAACGGCAAACTGGGCTGGGGCATGACCATGGTCATGGGCGACAATCAGGATCTGTTCCTTGAGCAGGTCAAGCAGCAAGGCGGCCGCCTGCACTACCTGGCCGACGGTAAATGGCTACCTGCACAGGAGCGCCAGGAAACCTTCTTTATCAAAGGCCAGCGGCCGATCCGCGAAACCATTTTCGAAACCCGCCACGGCCCCTTGCTGAACTCGGTACTGGGCGAGCGTAAACACATGCTGCAGCCCATGCAGCTGAGCAGTCGCTACGGCCTGGCCCTGAAAACCACCCAGTTCGAAGCCGACAAGACCCTGGACGCCTTCTTCGACCTGTCGCGGGCGCAATCGGTTGAACAGGCTTTCGAGGCCACCCGCGAAGTGCGCGCCATGCCATTGAACATTGTCTTCGCCGATGCGCAGCATATCGGCTGGCAAGTGACCGGGCGCTTCCCCAACCGCCGTGCCGGCCTGGGCCTGATGCCCTCGCCGGGCTGGGACAGCCAGTATGCCTGGGACGGCTTCGCCGACCCGATGCTGCACCCCTACGATCAGGACCCGCCGCAAGGCTGGCTGGGCACCGCCAACCACCGCACCGTGCCACGCGGCTACGGCATGCAGCTGTCCAACTCCTGGTTCTACCCGGAGCGGGCCGAACGGATCGCCGCATTGGCAGCAACGGGCAGACATGACACGCAAAGCATGATTGCCATGCAGTACGACCAAACCTCGCCCTTCGTGGCCAAACTGCAGAATATGTTCAGCGCACCCGGCATGGCTGAAGGCCTGAAAGCGGCTATCGATGCCCTGCCAGTAGCCGAACGCAACAAAGCCCGCGAGGCCTATGCCCGCCTGATGAAGTTCGACGGCAAGATGGCTGCCAACTCGGCGGACGCCGCGCTGTACAGTGCCTTCCTCTACCAAAGCGCGCGGGACACCTTCCTCGACGAACTGGGCCCAGAAAGCAGCCCGGCCTGGAAGGCGCTGGTCGATACCGCCAACAACTCCTATTCAGCCCAGGCCGACCATCTGCTGGGCCGTGAAGACAGCCCATTCTGGAATGACACCCGCACCGCGCAACGCGAAGACAAACCCGCGATCCTCGCGCGCAGCCTGGCCGGCGCCGTGACGCTGCTGGAGAGCAAACTGGGCAGTCAGCGCAGCGCCTGGCAGTGGGGCAAGCTGCACACCTACAACTGGACCACCGAGACCACCCAACTGGCGCAGTACATGAGCGCTAGCCAACGCACCGGTATCAACGCCATCAAGGGCTATCTCGACCGTGGCCCCTACCCGGCCGGCGGCGATCACGGTACGCTGAACGTTGCGGCCTACAAATGGGGGGAAAACTTCGATACCTGGCTGATCCCTGCCATGCGCATCGTGGTCGACTTCGGCCGTGAAGAACCACTGATCGGCCTGAACAGCTCCGGGCAGTCCGGCAACCCGGCCAGCAAACACTACGCCGACGGCATCGATGCCTGGCTCAAGGGCAGCTACATGAGCTTCCCCTTCCAGTCACAGAACCTCGACAAGGTCTACGGCAACAAACGCCTGCTGCTGATGCCCGGAAACTGATTCAGGAGCGTAAGCCAATCGACCGTTCGTCGGTAATCGCTGAACCAATTCAGCGATTACCGCTCAGAGAAAGTGGACTTACTCCACACATCATCGTTTTAGGGCGCCTCTGGCGCCCTTTCTTTTATCCCTACCATCCATGGCAGCTACCCTTCAGGCCATCGCTTTGCGACGTTAAAAACCGCTCCAGGCATCTTTGGGCCTGCAAGTTAACTCAGCAAGCTGCGATCGAAGGTGAAAACTCCAGACGCCTGAGGCTGATGTGCCATAAGCGATTGAGGCCGCCCCATCTTCGGGTAGTTCTTCTCGCCGGTGTCGCTGATCCAGCCCTGCTGCTTCATCTTTTCCAGACGTCCACGCAGGGTGGTGTGCTGGACCGCCTGCCCCAGGCAGGCCTGAAACGCCAGCAGCGCCTCGGTCACGGTAAAGCGCGGCGCCAGCAGATAGAGCGGCAGCGAGGTATACACCGATTTGCTGGCCAGCCGCTCCCGCGCTTGCGCCACCAGTTGCACATGGTCGAATGGCAGCGGAAATCCCTCGTCGAGCACCTGCGTCAGGCTGGCAAAACACCAATCCTCGCCAGGCAGCACGGTATCAGCGGGCAACAGCGCCAGGTAAAAGGTGCTCAACGACCAGCCGCGCGGGTCACGCAGCGCATTACCCACCGTTGCAACCTGCTCCAGATGATGCGGCTGTACCCGCGCTTTTTCCTGCAGCGCACGGGTCGCGGCAGCATCCAGACTGAGGTCGGCACAACGACCGTTGACCAGCACACCGGGCAACGCCAACTGCCCGGCGAACGGTGTCTGGGCACGACGAATCAGTAACAGTTCCAACTCGCCCGCCCCGCTCAGACGCAGCGCAACGATATCCACACTGGCCAGCACTTCTGCAGAAGCCATCATCCCCTCCAATCCCTTCGACTTATTTCATCTTGACCAATAAGCCGACGAAATTCACGTATTTCGCAGAAAAGCACTTGACCACATATTACATCAGATGAAATATGTAGCCATGCAAACGCGCAACAAGGAGTGCTACCCATGAAAATCGCCAGCTTTGACGTCGACGCACAAAAGGGCTTCACCCCACTGTGCCCAGATGAGCTGCCAGTGGCCGGTGGCGAGCAGATCGCACCCGCACTGAATCAGCTGGCCAGCCGCGCCCACCTGCGCCTGGGCAGCAAGGACGCGCACAGCCCGCACGCCGCCTGGATCGCACCGAGCCATGCGCAGATGCTCAAACCATTGCCCCTGGCCAACGCCGATCTCAGCTGGGTCAGCCACTGCGTGCCGGGTACGCCTGGATTCGAGCTGCTGGATGAGCTGCCACAGCCGCTGGACTACGACTACTTCGTATGGAAAGGCGTCGAGCCGGACCTACACCCCTACGGCGCCTGTTACCACGACCTGGCCGAGAAGCGCAGCACGGGCGCCATCGAGTTTCTCCGGCACAATGGCGTAGAGCGCGTACTGGTCGGCGGCCTGGCCCTCGACTACTGCGTGAAGACCACCGCCCTGCAATTGCGCCGCGCCGGTTTCGAGGTAGGCGTTTACCTGCCAGCCTGCCGCGCGATTGCCGAAACAACTGCGCAAACCGCCTGCAGCGAGATGCGTGCAGCGGGTATCGAGCTGTACGGCAGCCTGGATGAGCTGGACGCGGCCCTCAACACGGACAAGAGGATTTGATCATGGGTGAAAGCGTATTTGCCGAGCGGATCGTGCAGAACCTGCTGGATACCGACTTCTACAAGCTGACGATGATGCAGGCGGTGCTGCACAACTACCCCAACGCCGAGGTGGAGTGGGAATTCCGCTGCCGCAACGCCGAGGACCTGACGCCCTATCTGGCCGAGATCCGCTACCAGATTGAACGCCTGAGCGAACTGAGCATGAGCGCTGACCAGTTGGCCTTCCTCGAACGCATTGCGTTCATCAAGCCGGACTTCATCCGCTTTCTCAGCCTGTTTCGCTTCAACCTGCGCTACGTGCACACCAGCATTGAAGACGGCCAGCTGTGCATCCGCCTGCGCGGGCCTTGGCTGCATGTGATCCTCTACGAGATCCCGCTATTGGCCATCGTCAGCGAGGTGCGCAATCGCTATCGCTACCGCGAAGTGGTGCTGGAGCAGGCCAGCGAACGCCTGTACCAGAAGCTCGACTGGCTCAAAGGCAAGGCTTCGGCCACCGAACTGGAAGGTTTCCAGATCGCCGATTTCGGTACCCGCCGGCGTTTTTCCTACCGGGTGCAAGAACAGATGGTGCACATTCTCAAGCGCGACTTCCCCGGCCGCTTCGTCGGCACCAGCAACGTGCACCTGGCTCGCGAGTTCGACCTCAAACCCATTGGCACCATGGCCCACGAATGGCTGATGGCGCATCAGCAGCTGGGGCCGCGACTCATCGACAGTCAAAGTGCCGCACTGGACTGCTGGGTGCGCGAATACCGCGGCCTGCTTGGCATTGCCCTGACCGACTGCATCACCATAGATGCCTTCCTGACCGACTTCGACCTGTACTTCGCCAAGCTGTTCGACGGCCTGCGCCACGACTCCGGTGATCCACTGCGCTGGGCGGAAAAGGCCATCGCCCACTACGAAAAGCTCGGTATCGACCCCAGGAGCAAGACCCTGGTGTTCTCCGACGGACTCACCCTGGAGAAATCGCTACGGCTCTACCGTGCACTTTACGGACGGATCAACGTAAGCTTCGGCATCGGCACCAACCTGACCTGCGACATTCCCGGGGTTGAGCCCATGAACATCGTGATCAAGATGACCGCCTGCAATGGCCAGCCGGTTGCCAAGATTTCCGATGCTCCGGGTAAGACTCAATGTCGCGACGACAACTTTGTCAGCTACCTAAAACATGTTTTTCGCGTCAGCGACGCACAGTGAGGACTTTGATATGAGCAATCGCCAAGCCGAAATCGCCGCAGCCCTTGATGTGGTCGCGCCTTTCGCCGATACCGCCGCGCTGCTGGCGCAGATCGACAAGCGCAAGGCCTTTATCAAACAGTGCCTGCGCAACTCCGGCCTGAAAGTGCTGGTTCTTGGCATCAGCGGCGGCGTCGACTCGCTGACCGCTGGCCGCCTGGCCCAGTTGTCCGTAGAAGAGTTGCGGGCAGAAACCGGTGATCAGGCCTACCGTTTTATCGCGGTGCGCCTGCCCCACGGCACTCAGCACGACGAGCAGGACGCCCAGGACTCACTGAAATTTATCCGCGCCGATGAAGAAGACACGGTGAATATCGCGGACAGCGTACTGGGCCTCGGCGAACAGGTGGCCCACCTGCAAAAGCTCAGCGACGCCCGCCGCGATTTCGTCACCGGCAATATCAAGGCCCGTATCCGCATGGTCGCCCAGTTCGCCATCGCCAATGCCAACAACGGCTTGGTGATCGGCACTGACCACGCGGCTGAAGCGGTGATGGGCTTTTTCACCAAGTTCGGTGACGGTGCCTGTGACCTCGCCCCGCTATCAGGCCTGGTCAAAGGCCAGGTACGCGCCATCGCCCAACACTTGGGCGCACCGGACAACCTGGTGTTCAAGGTGCCAACAGCGGATTTGGAAGAACTGCACCCCGGCAAGCCAGACGAAGAAGCCCACGGCGTCAGCTACGCGGAAATCGATGCCTTCCTCCACGGCCAGCAAGTACGCGAAGAGGCCTATGCCATCATCGTGCGCACCTATGACGCCACTCGCCATAAACGCGAACTGCCGCTGGTTCCCTGAGCTTCTAAAACCCATGAAAAAGCCGGGCATTGCCCGGCTTTTTCATTACGGAGGTCGATCAAGCCCTGGGCAGAGTCACGCCCAGTTGGCCCTGGTACTTGCCACCGCGATCCTTATAAGACACTTCGCATGCCTCATCGGACTGCAGGAACAGCATCTGCGCCACACCCTCGTTGGCGTAGATCTTCGCCGGCAAGGTGGTGGTGTTGGAGAACTCCAGGGTCACATGGCCTTCCCACTCAGGCTCCAGCGGCGTGACGTTGACGATGATGCCGCAGCGCGCGTAGGTGCTCTTGCCCAGGCAGATGGTCAGTACGTCACGCGGAATACGAAAGAACTCCACGGTGCGCGCCAGGGCGAAGGAGTTCGGTGGAATGATGCACACATCGCTTTTCACATCGACAAAGCTCTTCTCATCGAAGTTCTTTGGGTCGACGGTCGCCGAATTGATATTGGTGAACACCTTGAATTCATCAGCGCAGCGCACGTCATAGCCGTAGCTGGAAACCCCGTAGGAGATCAGCCGATCAGCACCCTCGTTGCGCACCTGGCGCTCGACGAAAGGCTCGATCATGCCGTGCTCTTGGGCCATGCGGCGAATCCACTTATCCGATTTGATGCTCATGGCGGGTGTCCTGCTGTAGGCGAGATGATGAAAAAGTGAGCGCATCTTACCGGGGCTGACGGCAGGGTTCAAAGGCTGTTGCGCCAGCCCGCGCGCGCAGCGGAAAAACCACCTATTGATCGGTAAATAACAGAAAGATGCACAGAGCATTCGCGCTTAGCGCTAAAAGCGGGTATGGTGAGCCCACTGTGCTGCATGTGTCACCGCGAATCGCTACCTGATGCCTAGATTTCGATCCAAACATCGTCCGACTCCTAGTACTCGTTGCACTCAGTCCCGGCCTGGGCTTTTCCAGGGCTGTTATTACTTTTGTTAGGAGACATTCACATGTCCAATCGTCAAACTGGCACCGTTAAGTGGTTCAACGATGAGAAAGGCTACGGCTTCATCACTCCGCAATCCGGTGACGATCTGTTCGTACACTTCAAAGCTATCCAGAGCGATGGCTTCAAGAGCCTGAAAGAAGGCCAGCAAGTTTCCTTCGTGGCCACCCGTGGTCAGAAAGGCATGCAGGCTGAGGAAGTTCAGGTTATCTAACCTGCGCTAACCCGCTTGAGAAAAAGCCCCGCCTAGTGCGGGGCTTTTTTATGCCCGCCATTCCTGGCGGTCACCCTGCAAGCCGTCGCTACGTGACGTTAAAAATCGCTCCCGGCGATTTTTATGCCTGCATTTTCTGTAGCGCACGGCTACCACAGCGGCGCGCACAATCGGCGCGCCGCTGTGGCATCAGTCGTCGCTGATCACAATGTTTGGCATCGCCTGCTGCGCACCACCCTGGGCAATCCGCGCACCGACGTTGCGTGCAGTTTCCTGATAGATCATCGCGATCTGGCTTTCCGGATCGGCAATGGTTGTGGGCTTGCCTCCATCAGACTGCATGCGGATGGCCATCGACAGCGGCAAGGAGGCCAGCAGATCGACACCAAACTGCGCCGCCAGCTTTTCACCGCCGCCCTCGCCGAACAGATGCTCGGCATGCCCGCAGTTCGAGCAGATATGCACGGCCATGTTTTCCACCACGCCGAGCACCGGGATATTCACCTTGCGGAACATCTCCACGCCTTTCTTGGCATCCAGTAGCGCCAGGTCCTGTGGCGTGGTGACGATCACCGCACCGGCCACCGGCACCTTCTGCGCCAGGGTCAACTGGATATCGCCAGTGCCCGGCGGCATATCCACCACCAGGTAATCCAGATCATCCCAAGCGGTCTGGGTAATCAGCTGGATCAGCGCACCGGAGACCATCGGCCCGCGCCACACCACCGGGGTGTTCTCGTCGGTGAGAAAGGCCATGGACATCACTTCCACGCCATGGGCCTTGAGTGGCACAAACCACTTCTGGTCTTTCACCTGTGGCCGCGTACCTTCCGCGATACCGAACATGATGCCCTGGCTTGGCCCATAGATATCCGCATCGAGAATGCCGACCTTGGCCCCTTCGCGCGCCAGTGCCAGTGCCAGGTTGGCCGCCGTAGTGGACTTGCCCACACCGCCTTTGCCGGAGGCCACAGCGATCACATTCTTCACATTGGCCAGCGCCGGCACCTGGTCCTGCGCCTTGTGCGCCTCGATCACACAATCGATCTGCACCTGAGCTCGTTCAACGCCGTCGAGGTTTTCCAGAGCCATCTGCAGCATCTGCGCCCAACCGCTCTTGAACAACCCGGCGGCGTAGCCCAATTCCAGGCGCACCTTGACCTGCCCGCCCTGGATATCCACCTCGCGCAGGCAACCGGCGCTGACCGGGTCCTGATTCAGGTGCGGATCGGTGTATTGGGACAGGGCGGCTTCTACCGCTGCGCGGGTAACGACACTCATGGAAGGCTCCGAAAGGCTGAGTAAAGCAGGCGGGCATCTTACCCCAGGCCAACCGCATCAGGTCACACCGACAGGCATTGCCCGCGCAAGGATGAAAAATATCCGCCGCCCCTATATAGTTGCCGGCTTCCCTGAGTTACCAGTGCAGCCGATCCCATGAGCCAAGCCCGCAAAATTCTCGTTACCAGCGCCCTGCCCTACGCCAACGGTTCGATCCACCTTGGCCATATGCTCGAGTACATCCAGACCGACATGTGGGTGCGTTTCCAGAAGCTGCGCGGCAACCAGGCTATCTACGTCTGCGCCGACGATGCGCATGGCTCGGCGATCATGCTGCGCGCCGAAAAAGAAGGCATCACCCCGGAACAGCTGATCGCCAACGTGCAAGCCGAACACACCGCCGACTTTGCCGATTTTGGCGTGGCGTTCGACAACTACCATTCGACACACTCGGAAGAGAACCGCGAGCTGGCGTCCTCGATTTACCTCGCCTTGCGCGACAAAGGCCATATCGCCACCCGCTCGGTGACCCAGTATTTCGACCCTGAAAAGGGCATGTTCCTCGCCGACCGCTTTATCAAAGGCACCTGCCCCAAGTGTGCGGCCGAAGATCAATACGGCGACAACTGTGAAAAATGCGGCGCCACCTACGAGCCAACCGAGCTGAAGAACCCGCGTTCGGCCATCTCCGGCGCCGTACCTGAACTACGTGACTCCAAGCACTTCTTCTTCAAGCTGCCGGACTTCGAGGCCATGCTCAAGCAATGGACCCGAAGCGGCGCACTGCAGGACGCGGTGGCCAACAAAATCGCCGAGTGGCTGGATTCCGGCCTGCAGGAATGGGATATCAGCCGCGACGCGCCGTACTTTGGCTTTGAAATCCCCGACGAGCCGGGCAAGTACTTCTACGTCTGGCTGGATGCGCCGATCGGCTATATGGCCAGCTTCAAGAACCTCTGCGCCAAGCGCCCAGAGCTGGACTTCGACGCGTTCTGGGGCAAGGACTCGACCGCCGAGCTGTACCACTTTATCGGCAAGGACATCGTCAACTTCCACACCCTGTTCTGGCCGGCCATGCTCGAAGGCGCGGGTTACCGCAAGCCTACCGCCGTCGCCGTTCACGGTTACCTGACCGTCAACGGGCAGAAGATGTCCAAGTCGCGTGGCACCTTTATCAAGGCGCGCACCTATCTGGATCATCTGAACCCGGAGTACCTGCGCTACTACTACGCGGCCAAACTGGGCCGCAGCGTGGATGACCTCGACCTGAACCTCGAAGACTTCGTACAGAAGGTCAATTCCGACCTGGTCGGCAAAGTGGTGAATATCGCCAGCCGCTGCGCTGGCTTTATCCACAAAGGCAACAACGGCCTGCTGGTGGCCGGTAATGCCGCGCCTGAACTGACCGAGGCCTTCCAAGCGGCTGCCCCGAGCATCGCTGAAGCTTATGAAGCGCGCGACTTTGCCCGCGCCATGCGCGAAATCATGGCCCTGGCCGATCGCGCCAACGCCTGGATCGCCGATAAAGCGCCCTGGTCCCTGAACAAGGTTGAAGGCAAGCAAGACGAAGTGCAGGCCATCTGCGCGCTAGGCATCAACCTGTTCCGCCAGTTGGTGATTTTCTTGAAGCCGGTGCTGCCGCAGCTGGCCAGCGATGCCGAGGCGTTCCTCAATGTCGCACCACTGAACTGGAACGACCACCAGACGCTGCTGGCCAACCACCAGCTGAACCCGTTCAGCGCCCTACTGACCCGAATCGAACCTGCGAAAATCGACTCCATGATCGAAGCCTCCAAAGAAGACCTGGCCGCCAGCGAAGCCGCACTAGCCGCAGCGGGCAATGGCGAGCTGACGAAAGACCCACTGGCTGCAGAAATCGCCTTCGACGCCTTTGCTGCGGTCGATCTGCGTATCGCCCTGATCGAGAAGTGCGAGTTCGTCGAAGGCGCCGACAAGCTGCTGCGCCTGACCCTGGATATCGGTGACGCCAAGCGCAACGTGTTCAGCGGCATCAAGAGCGCCTACCCGGACCCAAGCAAGCTGGAAGGCCGCCTGACCCTGTACGTCGCCAACCTGGCCGCGCGCAAGATGAAGTTCGGCATCAGCGAAGGCATGGTCCTGGCGGCCGGCCCTGGCGGTGAAGAAATCTACCTGCTCAGCCCGGACAGCGGTGCCAAGCCGGGCCAGCGGGTCAAATAACCCTGCAGCCCACTAGCGCAGCCGGCAGAGCTTGGCTGCGCTAGCCTTATGGCAGCACCTCAGGGAGGCTGATCCGGCTTGTATGGCTGGTTCGGCTTACCGATAATAGCCACCCTTTTCCTGCGGCCTTTGCCCGTCCATCAATGGAACCCGCAATGACCGAACTCGCCTTGATCATGGTCAGCGCCATCCTGGTCAACAACTTCGTGTTGGTCCAGTTCCTTGGCCTGTGCCCCTTTATGGGCGTCTCGAAGAAGATCGAGACGGCTATCGGCCTGTCACTGGCCACCACCTTCGTGCTGACCCTGGCCGCCATGTGCAGCTACCTGGTGCAGCAATACGTATTGAAGCCGCTGGATATCGAATACCTGCGCACCATCAGCTTTATTCTGGTGATCGCGGTGGTGGTGCAGTTCACCGAAATGGTGGTGAACAAGACCAGTCCGCTGCTGTACCGCGTGCTTGGCATCTTCCTGCCGCTGATCACCACCAACTGCATAGTCCTCGGCGTGGCCCTGCTCAACGCCAACAAGGCCGAATTCACCTTTATCACCGCCACCGCCAATGGCTTTGCCGCCGGCATCGGTTTCTCCCTAGTACTGGTGCTGTTCGCCGCCATGCGTGAACGCATCGCCATTGCCGATGTGCCGAAATCCTTTCAGGGCGCGGCCATCGGCATGATCACGGCCGGGCTGATGTCTCTGGCGTTTATGGGCTTTACCGGGCTGATCAAGCTATGAGCCTGGTACTGATCGCCGTTCTCGCCCTGCTCGCCCTGTGCCTGGTGGCCGGCGCCATCCTCGGTTTCGCCGCCGTGCGCTTCAAGGTCGAAGGCAACCCGATTGCCGAACAGATCAATGCTCTGCTGCCGCAAACCCAGTGCGGCCAGTGCGGCTATCCGGGGTGCAAACCCTACGCCGAGGCGATTGCCGGCGGCGACAAGATCAACAAATGCCCACCCGGCGGCGAAGCGACTATCCAGGCCCTTGCCGACCTGCTCGACGTTGAAGCCGAACCGCTGGACGCCGTGGAAGGCGAAAAACCGCAAATGGTTGCCTATATCCGCGAAGCCGAATGCATCGGCTGCACCAAGTGCATCCAGGCCTGCCCGGTGGACGCCATCGTCGGCGCGGCCAAGCAGATGCACACGGTGATCGTCAGCGAATGCACCGGCTGTGACCTGTGCGTCGAGCCCTGCCCGGTGGACTGCATCGACATGATCGAAGTGGGCAGCACCGTGCAAAGCTGGAAATGGGAAAAACCCTTGGCCCCCGGCCAACTGATTGCCAGCGACCGGGAGCAAGCGGCATGAGCGCATTGCACAAGGCGGAAGCATTGATCTGGGATATCCCCGGCGGCATTCACCCGGCCGAGCGCAAGGAGCTGTCCAACCGCACGCCGATCCAGCCAGCGCCGCTGCCGGGGCGCCTGACCCTGCCGCTCAACCAGCATATCGGCACGCCTGCAGAACCGGTGGTCGTCGTGGGTGAGCGCGTGCGCAAAGGCCAGCTGATCGCCGCCGCCAATGGTTTTGTCAGCGTGCCCGTGCATGCGCCGACCTCCGGCACCGTGAGCTTTATCGGCCCGCAGCCTTACCCGCATGTCTCTGGCATGCTCGCCCCAGCCATCGTTATCGACAGCGATGGGCTGGATGAGTGGATCGAACTGACGCCACAGCCTGACTATCGTCACCTGGAAAGCAGCACTCTGGTTGAGCTGATTCGCCAGGCGGGAATCAGCGGCCTGGGCGGCGCTGGCTTCCCCACCGCAGTCAAACTCAACGCGCGGCCGACGCAGAAGATCCACACACTGATCATCAACGGCACCGAGTGCGAGCCCTATATCAGCGCCGACGACCTGCTGATGCGCGAGCGCGCCAACGAGCTGATCAGCGGCATCGACATTCTGGTGCAACTGATTCAGCCGGATCAGGTGCTGATCGGCATCGAAGACAACAAGCCCGAAGCCATCGCCGCCGTGCGCAGAGCGCTGAACGAGCGCAGCTACCAGCTCAAGGTGTTCCCCACCAAGTACCCCTCCGGTGGCGAAAAGCAGCTGATCCAGATTCTCACCGGAGTGGAAGTCCCCAGCGGTGGCCTGCCAGCGGATATCGGCATGCTCTGCCAGAACGTCGGCACCTGCGTGGCGATCCACGATGCTGTGTTGCTGGGCAAACCGCTGATCTCGCGCATTACCACCCTGACCGGCGAAGCCCTGGCCCGACCGATGAACGTCGAGGTGCTGCTCGGCACCCCGGTGGGTGAGTTGCTGGAGTTTGCCGGCCTGAACCGCAGCAAGCTGAATCGCCTGATCATGGGCGGCCCGATGATGGGCTTTACCCTGCCCGACTTTGCCGTACCCGTGATCAAGACCACCAACTGCCTGCTGGCCTCAACCACCGCCGAGCTGCCAGCGCCGCCACCGGCCATGCCGTGCATCCGCTGTGGCGAATGCGCCGAAGCCTGCCCGGCCAGCCTGCTGCCACAGCAGCTGCACTTCTTCGCCATCGGCCAGGAGCACGAGCAGCTCAAGGCGCACAACCTGTTCGACTGCATCGAGTGCGGCGCCTGCGCCTATGTCTGCCCGTCGAGCATTCCGCTGGTGCAGTACTACCGCGCCGCCAAGGGCGAGATTCGCGAGCTGGAGCAGAAGCAGCTCAAAGCCGAACAGTCGAAACAGCGCTTCGAACTGCGCCAGGAACGCCTGCGCCGCGCCGAAGAGCAGAAAGAAGCCGAACGCCAGGCCCGCGCCGCTAAAGCCGCTCAAGCCAAAGCGGCCCAGGCACAAACCGCACCAGCGGCAGCGGACAGCGCTGTGCCACCGGCAAAACCCGGCCTGAGTGACGAGCAGAAGAAACTCAAGATCGAAGCGAGCATGGCCCAGGTTGCCCTGAAGAAAGCCGAGAAGCAGCTGGCCACCCACGCCAGCCCCGAGCTGCAGGCCCAGGTCGACGCACTGCGCAGCGCTGCAGCCATCGCCCAGCAGGCGCTCGACAGCGCCATGGCCGCCAACCCGCCAGCCTCGGCCGCAGCACCAGCAGTCGACGATGGCGCAGTGAAAAAAGCCAAGATCGATGCTGCCATGCTCCGCGCCCAGGTGCGCAAGCTGGAAAAGCTCGAAGCACCGAGTGATGAGCAGCAAAGCGAACTGCAGCAACTGCGCCGCCAGCTGGAAGCGGCAGAGAAGCTGCTGGCCAGCCTGGAAGCTCAAGCGCCGGCACCAGCCGCCAAACCCGCCGCTGACGATGGCGCACTGAAAAAAGCCAAGATCGACGCTGCCATGCTGCGTGCCCAAGTGCGCAAGCTGGAAAAACTGGAAGCCCCCAGCGACGAGCAGCACAGCGAACTGCAACAACTGCGCAGCCAGCTGGAAGCGGCAGAGAAGCTGCTGGCCAGCCTGGAAGCCCAGGCGGCGGCACCGGCCGCCAAACCGGCTGCCGACGATGGCGCACTGAAAAAGGCCAAGATCGACGCTGCCATGCTTCGCGCCCAGGTGCGCAAGCTGGAAAAACTCGAAGCACCGAGTGACGAGCAGCACAGCGAACTGCAGCAACTGCGCAGCCAGCTGGAGGCCGCTGAAAAATTGCTGGCCAGTCTGGAAGCTCAGGCACCAGCCGCCGTAAAAGCACCTGATACAGACGCCCCCGACCCGCTGAAAAAAGCCAAGATCGAACTGGCGATGAAACGTGCCGAGCTGAAGAAGGCCGAGAAAGCCGGCAGCGATGAAGCCACGCTTGGCAGTTTGCGCGAAGCATTGAGCGCCGCCGAGCAGGCGCTGCACCAGGTAGAGGAGGATTCCGGCAAGCCGGTACCAGAGCTGGTGCGTACCGACAAAAAGCCGATCGACGAAACCACCCGCGCGCTGAAGACCGAAGTGGCCTTTGCCCGCGCCGATCTGCGCAAGCTGGAGCGTGATGACAGCAGTGCAGCCGACGCCCTGGCCGCCGCACGTCAACACCTGGCCGACGCCGAACGCCAATTACAGGAACACGCAGGCAGCTGACCACAGCCCTGCGTAGCCAACTCAACGACCGGAGCGCCAATGGCCCTGCCCCGTATCACATCGCCCCACGCCAAGGGCAGCAACCGCACCCAGCAAGTGATGCTGCAGGTGCTGCTGGCTACGGTGCCGGGCATTCTCGCCCTGACCTGGCTGTTCGGCCCCGGCACCCTGATCAACCTGCTGTGGGCCAGCGCCTGCGCACTGGGTTTTGAAGCGGCTATTCTGGCGCTGCGCAAGCGCCCGGTGCTGTTCTTCCTCAAGGACTACAGCGTACTGGTCACCGCCGTGCTGCTGGCCCTGGCGCTGCCGCCCTATTCGCCTTGGTGGCTGACCCTGGTGGCCACCGGCTTTGCCGTGGTGTTCGGCAAGCAGCTGTATGGCGGCCTCGGACAAAACCCGTTCAACCCGGCCATGCTCGGCTATGTAGTGGTGCTGATTTCCTTCCCCGTAGAGATGACCAGCTGGCCAGCGCCGCATACGGTCGGCCTGCTCGAGGGGCTGCAACAGATTCTCGGTATTGCCAACCTGCCCGACGGCTGGGCCCAAGCCACTGCGCTGGATGCACTGAAGGTCAACAAGAGCCTGACCATCGACGAGCTGTGGGCGCAGAACCCCGCATTCGGCTATCTCGGTGGCGCCGCCACCGAAGCGGTCAACCTGGCCTTCCTCGCCGGCGGCCTGTACCTGCTGCACAAGCGTCTGTTCACCTGGCACGCACCGGTCGGTATGCTCGCTGCACTGGCCGTTATGAGTCTGCTGTTCTGGAACGGCTCGGGCTCGGACTCCAACGGCTCGCCACTGTTTCATCTACTGACTGGCGCGACCATGCTCGGCGCCTTCTTTATCGTCACCGACCCGGTCAGCGGCGCCACCAGCAACCTCGGCCGGCTGATTTTCGGTATTGGCGTTGGCGTGCTGGTCTATGTAATCCGCGCCTGGGGCGGCTACCCAGATGGTGTGGCGTTCGCCGTGCTGCTGATGAACCTGGCCGCCCCGACCATCGACTACTACACGCGGCCACGCACCTACGGCCATCGCAAGCCGACTCGCGGCTTCAAGTTGGGAGAGTAACTGTGGCCCTGCCTGAAATTAGCCGCTCGATGCTGAAAAACAGCCTGGTGCTTGGGTTGTTCGCCATTGTCACCGTGGGCCTGGTCGCCGTGCTGCAGCAAGCCACGGCCGGACGCATTGCCAACGCTGAGCGCGAAGCCCAGGTGCGCGCTCTGAGCGAGATCCTGCCGCAAGGCAGCTACGACAACCACTTGCTGGATAACAGCATGCAGCTGCACGACCCGCTGCTTGGCAGCAAATCGCCACAGACTGCCTATATCGCCCTGAAAGATGGCCAACCCAGCGCGGTGATCCTGCGTGCCACCGCGCCAGACGGTTACAGCGGCGCGATTCATTTACTGATAGGCATCCACGCAGATGGCCGCCTGGCCGGCGTGCGCGTCCTCGGCCACCGAGAAACCCCAGGCCTGGGTGACAAGATCGAGCTGGCCAAGAGCGCCTGGATTCGCAGCTTCGACGGTAAGTCACTGAGCAATCCCGGCGAGGATGGCTGGGCGGTGAAGAAAGATCGCGGCGAGTTCGACCAGTTTGCCGGCGCCACCATCACCCCGCGCGCGGTGGTCAAGGCGGTGCACAAGGCGCTGCAGTATTTCGATGCCCATCAAGAGCAGCTGTTCGCAGCCCAGGTGAAGTCCAATGGCTAGTCCCAGCTACCGCGAAATCACCCTTAACGGCCTGTGGAAGAACAACCCGGCGCTGGTGCAACTGCTCGGCCTATGCCCACTGCTCGGAGTAAGCAACTCGGCGGTCAACGCCCTCGGTCTGGCACTGGCCAGCGCTGTGGTGCTGATCTGCTCCGGTACAGCGGTGTCGCTGGTGCGCGGGGTGGTCAACACCGCTGTGCGGCTGCCGGCCTTTGTGATGATCATTGCTGCCCTGACCACCTGCATCGAACTGCTGATGCAGGCTTTCACCTACGAGCTGTACCAGATTCTCGGCATCTTTATCCCGCTGATCACCACCAATTGCGTGATCCTCGGCCGCGCCGATGGTTTCGCCGCGAAGCACGACCCGGCCCGCGCTGCCTATGACGGTTTGATGATGGGCGTGGGCTTTGGCGTGGTACTGGTAATGATCGGCGCGCTGCGCGAGTTGTTCGGCACCGGCTCAGTGTTTGCCAATATGCATTTGCTGTTCGGGCCTATCGCCACCGACTGGCAGCTGACGCTGATCCCCGAGTACAAGGGCTTCCTGCTGGCCATCCTGCCGCCGGGTGCCTTTATCGTGCTGGGTTTGCTGATCGCCTGCAAAAACCGTGTGGACGAAGTGCTGGCCGAGCGAGCCAAGGCGCAGCAGGTTGATACCCCGGTACAAAGCCGCCGTGTGCGGGTGACCGGAGTGATCGAGTGAACGCCGCCAAACGCTACGAAATCTTCCGCCGCCTGCATGAAGACAACCCCAAGCCGAAGACCGAACTGGCCTACAGCACGCCCTTCGAGCTGCTGGTGGCGGTCACCCTGTCCGCCCAGGCCACCGACGTCAGCGTCAACAAGGCCACAGCCAAGCTGTTCCCGGTGGCCAATACCCCCGAGGCAATCTATGCACTCGGCGTTGAGGGACTGAGCGAATACATCAAGACCATCGGCCTGTACAACAGCAAGGCCAAGAACGTCATCGAGGCCTGCCGCATCCTGATCGAGAAACATGGCAGTCAGGTGCCGGATAACCGTGAAGACCTCGAGGCTTTACCAGGGGTTGGGCGCAAGACTGCCAATGTGGTGCTCAACACCGCGTTCCGCCAGCTAGCCATGGCGGTGGACACGCACATCTTCCGCGTCAGCAACCGCACCGGCATCGCCCCTGGCAAGAACGTGCTGGAGGTGGAAAACAAGCTGATGAAATTTGTGCCCAAGGAATTTCTCCTCGACTCACACCACTGGCTGATCCTGCATGGCCGCTATGTGTGTCAGGCGCGCAAGCCGCGCTGCGGCAGCTGCCGCATCGAAGATCTGTGCGAATACAAACAGAAAACCTCCGACGATTGAGCCGCTATTCATCTGCTCAATAAGCTGATTGAAAAAATCTTTTTTACCCGCCCAGGTTTTGCCGTTATAAGGTGCGCAAATGGCCCTTGTAGCCTGGAGTGAGACAGATGAGCACTGATAAAGAAGATCTTGAGCTCGACGAAGATTTTGTTGCCGAAGACGCTGATGAAGCTGACGCACCGGTCGAAGTGGCCAAAACCAATCTGACCAAGCGCCGCATCATCGACAACTTCCTCGAAGAGCGACGCTTGCACAAGCAGTTGGCCGAATACGACTTCGACCTCTAAGACCGCCAGCAACAAAAAGCCCCGCTTCTGCGGGGCTTTTTTATGGCGCAACGCTGGGCTGATTCGCGTCCAGCAGCGCCCATCAGTCGGCTCGCGACGGCGACAGCAACTCGATCTTGTAACCGTCCGGGTCTTCAACAAACGCCAGAATGCTGGTGCCGTGTTTCATCGGACCCGGTTCGCGGGTGATCTTGCCGCCGCGAGTACGGATGTCTTCGCAGGCCTTGTACACATCAGCCACTTCCAGAGCGATATGGCCATAGCCGGTGCCCAATTCGTAGCTTTCCACACCCCAGTTGTGGGTCAGTTCGATCACGCTGTTATGCGCCTCGTCACCGTAGCCAACGAAAGCCAGGGTGAACTGCCCTTCCGGGTAGTCTTTGCGACGCAGCAGGGTCATGCCCAGCACTTCGGTGTAGAACGCGATGGATTTATCCAGATCGCCGACGCGCAGCATGGTGTGCAGCAGTCTCATCAGGTGTCTCCTCATCATTGCCCATCTTGCGGGCTTATAAATACAAACCCCGGCTTATGGCCGGGGTTTGATGTGGCTCAGACACTCAAGTCTATCAGAGCATCTTGCGCCCTTTGCCCGCGGCGATGCGCATGCGCAAGGCATTGAGCTTGATAAAGCCACCGGCGTCAGCCTGGTTGTAGGCGCCGCCATCTTCTTCGAAGGTGGCGATATTGGCGTCGAACAGCGAGTCATCAGACTTGCGACCGGTGATGATCACGTTGCCTTTGTACAGTTTCATGCGTACCACGCCGTTCACGTTGACCTGCGAAGCGTCGATCATCTGCTGCAGCATCAGGCGCTCAGGGCTCCACCAGAAACCGTTGTAGATCAGGCTGGCGTATTTCGGCATCAGCTCGTCTTTCAGGTGAGCGACTTCGCGGTCCAGGGTGATCGACTCGATGGCACGGTGGCCCTTGAGCATGATGGTGCCGCCAGGCGTCTCGTAGCAACCACGGGACTTCATGCCGACAAAGCGGTTTTCGACGATATCCAGACGGCCGATACCATTCTCGCCGCCGATACGATTCAGCTCAGCCAGCACGGTGGCTGGGCTCATTTCCTTGCCGTCGATGGCAACGATATCGCCCTTGCGGTAGGTCAGCTCGATATAGGTCGGGGTGTCCGGCGCAGCTTCTGGCGACTTGGTCCAGCGCCACATGTCTTCTTCGTGCTCGGTCCAGGTGTCTTCCAGCACGCCACCTTCATAGGAGATGTGCAGCAGGTTGGCGTCCATGGAGTACGGCGACTTCTTCTTGCCGTGACGCTCGATCGGGATGGCGTGCTTCTCGGCGTAGTCCATCAGCTTCTCGCGCGACAGCAGGTCCCACTCACGCCATGGGGCAATCACTTTCACGCCGGGCTTGAGCGCGTAGGCGCCCAGTTCGAAACGCACCTGATCGTTGCCCTTGCCGGTAGCACCGTGGGAGATGGCGTCAGCACCAGTCTCGTTGGCGATTTCGATCAGGCGCTTGGCGATCAGCGGACGGGCAATGGAGGTGCCCAGCAGGTACTCGCCTTCGTAGACGGTGTTGGCGCGGAACATCGGGTAGACGAAATCACGCACGAATTCTTCGCGCAGGTCGTCGATATAGATTTCCTTGACGCCCATGGCCTGGGCCTTGGCGCGGGCCGGCTCGACTTCCTCACCCTGGCCGAGGTCAGCGGTGAAGGTCACCACTTCGCAGTTATAGGTATCTTGCAGCCACTTGAGAATCACCGAAGTGTCCAGGCCACCGGAATATGCCAGGACTACCTTGTTTACGTCGGCCATGCCATCAACTCCACGGGGTTGTGCGGGAAAACCGACGATTCTACTGCCCACGCCGCTCGATTTACAGAGGCGCGACAGCTTGTGACGACCAAGCGACGGTTAATTGTTGGACAACGGACGAACAGCAGGCCTCAGGAGGTGGCCGCTGGCTCCGCAGCGGCGGGTGCAGGCGCCGCCTCGGGCACACGGTCAAGCAGGATAGTCACCCGGCGGTTCTTCGCTCGGTTGGCCTCACTGGTATTGGGTAGCAACGGATAACGCTCGCCGTGGAACCGCATAGTGATCTGCTCGGCCGGAATGCCATTGGCCTTGAGGTACTCCATCACCGCCAGCGCGCGACGACGCGACAGGTCACGATTGGTCAGGCGATTGCCACCATTGTCGGCATGGCCATCGAGCTGAATGCGATTGACGCTGGGGTCTGCCTTGAGAAAGCTCAGGATGATGTCCAGCTTGGCCTGAGCCAGCGGCTCCAATGCCACCCCACCGCCAGGAAAGCCGACCTGGCTCTTGCGCACCTGATCAAAGTTCACCGGTAGCAGCTTGGCGGTGCAATCCAGGTAATCGTGATAAGCCTTGTTGAACTTGACCGGCAGCAGTCGCACCTCGATATGCTCGCTGCCCATCGCCGTACGGTGTCGCACCACGGGGCTACGCCCCTCTAGCAGGCCGGTCAGCAAGCGCGTGCCTTGCTCCTGGGAGCTGTTGAACAGCACCTCGGCAGGCTCCACGCTGACCGAGCCCAGGTTGATATCACCGCGTCCTGGCTGCCAAGGCGCTGCGGCAGCCAGCAAGGTTGCATTACCCGCCCCCAGCCAGCGCTCGCGGGCCTTGAGGCTGAACGTCACCTGCTCCCCTGCGCGTCGTACGAACACCCCGGAACCGAAGTCAGTAATGGGCTGTGACAAACGACACTCGAACTGATCACCCTCGACCTTCCATTCGATCTTCTCCAGACGGGTCTGGAAACTGATGGCAAGGACCGACTGGCTTGCCAGCAGGCAAAGCACCGCGAGTGGATAGGGTCGCACGACAGACTCCAGGGAATACGGCTTACCTTCTGTCTATCGGTGCCGCAACGGAAAACTTGAGCACGCCGTATCACCCTGATGCTGCCATCCCGATAACCCGTCAGGCGATGACTGCGGGCATCCGTCCGCGTTTGTCCGACACACCTGCTTTCAGCGTGCTGCCAAAGGCCTTTTCCGGTAGCATTCCCGCCACGTTTTGCCCGCCTGGAAGCTTCCATGACTGACCGCCTTACCCTGCTGCGTCCCGACGACTGGCACATCCACCTGCGTGACGGTGGCGTGCTGCCGCATACCGTTGCCGATGTAGCGCGCACCTTCGGCCGCGCCATCATCATGCCCAACCTGGTACCGCCAGTGCGCAACGCCAGCGAAGCCGATGCCTATCGCCAGCGCATTCTCAACGCCCGCCCTGCCGGCAGCCACTTCGAGCCGTTGATGGTGCTGTACCTCACTGACCTGACTCAGCCTGACGATGTGCGCACCGCCAAGGCCTCGGGCTTTGTACATGCCGCCAAGCTCTACCCAGCTGGCGCGACCACCAACTCCGACTCCGGCGTAACCAGCATCGACAAGATTTTCCCGGTGCTCGAAACCATGGCCGAAGTCGGCCTGCCGCTGCTGGTGCACGGCGAAGTGACACGCAGCGAGATCGATGTCTTCGACCGCGAGAAGATTTTCATCGGTGAACACCTGAGCCGGATGGTCGAGCGTTTCCCGACGCTGAAGGTGGTATTCGAGCACATCACCACCCGCGATGCGGTGGAGTTCGTGCAAGGCGCTTCGGCCAACGTCGGCGCCACCATCACCGCGCACCACCTGCTGTACAACCGCAACCACATGCTGGTCGGCGGTATTCGCCCGCACTTCTATTGCCTGCCGATCCTCAAGCGCAACACCCACCAGGACGCCCTGCTGGATGCGGCCACCAGCGGCAACGCCAAATTCTTCCTCGGCACCGACTCGGCGCCGCACGCCAAGCACGCCAAGGAAGCAGCCTGCGGCTGCGCCGGGTGCTACACCGCCTATGCGGCCATCGAGCTGTATGCCGAAGCCTTCGAGCAGCGCAATGCGCTGGACAAACTGGAAGCCTTCGCCAGCCTGAATGGCCCGGATTTTTACGGCCTGCCGCGCAACACCGACCGCATCACCCTGGTACGTGAAGACTGGACCGCACCGGCCAGCCTGCCGCTCGGCGAGCAAACCGTTATCCCCCTGCGCGCCGGTGAAACCCTGCGCTGGCGTCTGCTGGAGAACCACGCGTGAGCGAAGACCTGTACGACGACGAACTCGAAAGCAGCAGCCACTCTGGCCCGCGCCACCCGATGGCGGCGCGCTTTCGTGGCTATCTGCCGGTAGTCGTGGACGTGGAAACCGGCGGTTTCAACTGCGCCACCGACGCCCTACTGGAAATTGCCGCCACCACCATCGGCATGGATGAAGGCGGTTTTCTCTATCCGGAGCACACCCACTTCTTCCGCATCGAGCCGTTTGAAGGCGCGAATATCGAGCAGGCAGCGCTGGACTTCACCGGCATCAAGCTCGATCACCCGCTGCGCATGGCCGTCAGCGAAGAGCACGCCCTCGGCGAGATATTCAAAGGCCTGCGCAAGTCGCTGAAAGCCAACAGCTGCAAACGGGCAATTCTGGTCGGGCACAACAGCAGCTTCGACCTGGGTTTCCTCAATGCGGCCGTGGCGCGCTGCGGTATCAAACGCAACCCGTTCCACCCCTTCTCCAGCTTCGACACCGCCACTCTCGCCGGCCTCGCCTATGGCCAGACCGTACTGGCCAAGGCCTGCCAGGCCGCTGGCATCGACTTCGACGGCAAGGAAGCACATTCGGCCCGTTACGACACCGAGAAAACTGCCGAACTGTTCTGCGGCATCGTCAACCGGTGGAAAGAGATGGGCGGCTGGATGGATTTCGACGACTGAGTACGTGCAAGACTACGATCTGCTGCGCGTCGGCCCTGCTGCGTTAAAAACAGACTCGGAATGCTCATGTACAAAAGTACACTCCGCTTCCTCGCCTGTTTTTGCCTTGCAGGACTCTAGCTCGCGAGATCTAGAGCAATCGTAATTTCGTCAACACCAGACCTAACCCAATAAAAAGCCCCGCACTAGGGGGCTTTTTATTGGGTCAGGAACAGCGCAGGCCAAGCCTGCGCTGCCTTTATCAGGCGCTTTGCGCCAGGTCCATCAACTCGCGATTCGCCACAGCGTACATGGCGTAATCGGTGTTGGTGGCCGCGCGTAGCTCACCGAGCATGACTTTCCAGCGGTCCACCAGGCGGCGGTGCTGATCCAGCCATACGCCGACCCGTTCTTCGATATCTGCCGGGCCTTCGGCCATTTGCAGTACGGAGACGGTAATGGCGCGTTGCTGCCAGTCCAGGTCATCACGGAAGGCTTCACGGGCCAGCGCTTGCCAGTTGTTTTCCACCGGCAGGCTGGTGATCTGCTGCAGGTACCAGGACAGCTCCAGCGCCCCACCAGTGGCAAAGTAGGCGGTGGCCACCTCGCCGGCGTCCTTGCCGGTGACATCCGCAGCTTCGATGATCGGCAGCAGGGTGTACAGGTGACTGGTGCCGGCCACCACACGCGCCAGTTCTTCCGGCACACCGGCTTCGACATAGCCCTGGAAGCGCGCCAGCCATTGTTCACGGGCCGGACCTTCAAGCAGCTCATCCAGTCGACCAACCAGTGCTTCGATGCGCGGCGCGAAATGCGCCACATCGCGGGCCGCATCCAGTTCGTTGCGGCGGCTGCGCAGGAACCAGCGAGTCGCGCGGCGGCCCAGACGCATCAGCTCGTCCATCAACTGCAGTTGCAGCTCGGCCGGTACCTTGTAGTCCAACGCCTCAATCTGCTGCCACCAGTGCGGCAGGCGGAACAAATCACGCACGATCACATAGGCGCCAGCGACATTCGCCGCACTCATGCCGGTGGACTCCTTCAGGCGCTGCACGAAGGTGATGCCCATGTGGTTGACCAGATCGTTGGCGATCTGCGTGCTGACGATTTCGCGCTTGAGGCGATGACGGCGCATCGGCTCACCGAACTTCTTCGCCAGCAGCGGCGGGAAGGCGGTTTCCATCTCGCGCGCCAGGTACTCGTCGTCCGGCACCAGGGATTTGAGCAGCGACTCCTTGAGGTCGATCTTGCTGTAGGAAATCAGCACCGACAGCTCCGGCCGGGTCAGGCCCAAGCCATTGGCGGCGCGCTCATTAAGCTCGTCGTCGGTGGGCAGGAACTCCAGCGCGCGGTCCAGTTTGCCGGCCGCTTCCAGGGCACTCATCAGGCGCTTGTACTCACCGACCCGCTCACGGGCACGGCGTTCAGCCAGCGACAACGCCTGGGTCTGCTTGTAGTTGTTGCCCAACACCAGGCCGCCCACTGCATCGGTCATTTCCACCAGCAGCTTGTTGCGCTGTTTACCGGTCATGTCGCCCGCGCCGACGATTTCACCGAGCAGGATCTTGATGTTCACCTCATGGTCGGAGCAATCCACACCACCGGCGTTGTCGATAAAGTCGGTGTTGCTCTTACCGCCATTGAGGCCGTATTCGACGCGACCCAGTTGGGTCATGCCGAGGTTACCGCCCTCGCCCACTACCTTGGCGCGCAGCTCGCGGCCATCCACACGCAGCAGGTCGTTTGCCTTGTCGCCGACATCGGCGTGGCTTTCCTTGCTGGATTTGACGTAGGTACCGATACCACCGTTCCACAGCAGATCCACCGGTGCCTTGAGCAGCGCATTGAGCAACTCGGTCGGCGCCAGCTTGTCAGCGCTGATATCGAAACGCTCCTTCATCTGCGGGCTGATGGCGATGCTCTTGGCGCTGCGCAGGAAGATCCCGCCACCGGCGGAAATCAGTTTGGCGTCATAATCGGCCCAGCTGGAGCGTGGCAAGTCGAACAGGCGTTGACGCTCGACAAAGCTCTTCGCCGCATCCGGGTTCGGGTCGATAAAGATGTGCATATGGTTGAAGGCGGCGACCAGCTGCAGACTTTGCGACAGCAGCAGGCCGTTGCCGAATACGTCGCCGGCCATGTCGCCGATACCGATCACGGTGACATTGTCCTTCTGCACGTCGATGCCGCGCTCGCGGAAGTGGCGCTGCACCGAAACCCAGCCGCCCTTGGCGGTGATGCCCATGCCCTTGTGGTCGTAGCCGGCGGAGCCGCCCGAGGCGAACGCATCGTCCAGCCAGAAGCCATAGTCCTGGGCAATGCCGTTGGCGATGTCAGAGAAGGTCGCGGTGCCCTTGTCGGCCGCCACCACCAGATAAGGATCATCACCATCGTGACGCACCACGTTGGCAGGCGGCACCACGGCGCCATCTTTCAGGTTGTCGGTGATATCCAGCAGGCCGCTGATAAAGATGCGGTAGCAGGCAATACCCTCGGCCAGCACATCATCACGGCTGCCGCCGACCGGCAGGCGCCGTGGGATAAAGCCGCCCTTGGCGCCCATCGGCACGATGACTGCGTTCTTCACCTGCTGCGCCTTGACCAGGCCCAGCACCTCGGTGCGGAAATCTTCCTCGCGGTCCGACCAGCGCAGACCGCCGCGAGCGACGTCGCCGAAGCGCAGGTGTACGCCTTCGACACGTGGCGAGTAGACAAAGATTTCGAACTTCGGCGTCGGCCGCGGAATTTCCGGAATCAGCCGCGGGCTGAGTTTGAAGCTGAAGTAGGCCTTGTTCTGCCCGGCCGCATCGGTCTGGTAGAAGTTGGTGCGCAGGGTGGCTTTGATCAGGTCCAGGTAGCGACGCAGAATGCGGTCTTCGTTGAGCACCGCAACGTTGTCCAGCGCAGCGAGAATCGCCTGCTCGAGCTTCTGCTGCTTGTCGTCCAGGTCATCAACAGTCAGCTTGCGCGCCAGGTAGAAGCGCGTCTTGAACAGACGCACCAGCTCCTTGGCGATATCGGCGTGGTTGACCAGGGTGCTGGCGATATAGCTGAGGTCGAAGCCCAGGCGAATCTGCTTGAGATAACGGGCGTAGGCACGCAGCAGTGCCACATCACGCCACGGCATGGCGGCCATCAGCACCAGACGGTTGAAGCCGTCGTTCTCCGCTGCGCCGCCAACGATATTGACGAAGGCATCCTGCAGCGTGTCGTTGAGCTGCTGGATGTCGACATCCAGACCTTCAGCGTAGGTAAAGGCGAAGTCGTGAATCCAGAACTCGCTGCCATCGGCGCGGCGCAGTTTGTATGGGAATTCACCCAGCACACGCAGGCCGAGGTTTTCCAGAATCGGCAGCACATCCGACAGCGGCAACGGCGTACCGGCGTGGTACAGCTTGCAATGCAGCTGTTGCTCGCCCTGGGTCAGCGGCTGATAGAAGCTCATCACCAGCTGACGCTGATTGTTCAGGCTGAGCAGATGCTGCATGTCGACCACCGCCGAATGCGGGGCGAAACGCTCGCGGTAGCCGGCCGGGAAGCCGCCGGGGAATTCGCTGAGCACCTCGGTGCCCTGAGCTTCGCCGAGGCTTTCGACGATCAGGCTGGTGTAATCATCCTTCCACGAACGGCAGGCCTGGATGACTTCTTTTTCCAGGCGCAGCGGGTCGATCTGTGCCCGCTTGGCCGGATCAACCTTGAGGATGAACTGCACCCGCGCCAGCACCGACTCGGAGAAGAAGGTCCAGAACTCGCAATCGGTAGCCTGCAGACGCTCCATCAGCACCTGCTGGATCTTCATACGGGTTTCAGTGGAATACACATCGCGCGGCACATAGGCCAGGCAGTAGCAGAAACGGCCGTACGGATCGCGGCGCAGGAATACGCGAATCTTGTTGCGTTCCTGAATCTGCACAATCGCCATGGTGGTGTTGAACAGCTCATCCACCGGCGTCTGGAACAGGTCGTCACGCGGCAGCACTTCCAATACCTGAGCCAGCTCTTTGCCCAGGTGCGCACTGCTGTCAAAACCGGAGCGCTGCTTGATCACTGCCACTTTGCGGCGGATATACGGAATGTTCCATACGCTCTCGGCATACACCGCCGAGGTGTACAAGCCCATAAAGCGGCATTCCTTGACGACCTTGCCCTTGGCATCCAACTCGCGGATCGACACCAGATCCGGATACGCCGGACGGTGCACGCGGCTCGGTACTGCGGCCTTGGCGAAGGACAGCAGCTGCGGTTCGCGCAGGTAGGCCACGGCTTCAGGTTCGATATGCAGCTCATCAGCCTTGAGACCCGTACGCAGGCGCTTGGACATGCCCAGCAGGGACTTCTCGTCGTAAACCATGCTGCCGCCGCCAGCGCTGTCGGCAACAGTGAATTCTTCGTAACCGAGGAAGGTGAAGTGGTCGTCAAGCAACCAGTTCATGAATACCTTGATCTCTTCCAGCTCGGCGCCTTCGACCTTGAGCTTGGCCTTGTCCAGCCAGGCCAGCAGTTCCTTGGCCTTGGCTTTCATCGGCTGGAAGTCCGCCACGCTCAGGCGTACATCGCTGAATACATCTTGCAGGGCCTTTTCCAGGGTCTTCAGCTCGCCCGCATTGGCGCAGCGGTCGATCTCCAGAAACATCAGGGCCTCCTGCTGCACATCCTTGCCTTGCGCGCCCTTGGGCAGAATCTCCAGCAGCTCACCAGCCTTGTTGCGGCGCACGCTGAACACGCTGTTCTGCAAGGTGTGAATGCTGTAACCGCGACGGTTCAGTTCCATGCGCACCGAGTCGACCAGAAATGGAATGTCGCTGTGCAGAATTTCCACGGCCGTGTGGGTGGACTGCCAGCCGTGTTTTTCGTAATCGGGGTTGAACACCCGCACTTCTGGCTTGGCCGGGACAAAACGCTCCAGCACTCGCCAGGACGACAAGGTGCAGCCAACCAGATCGGAAAGGCGCCGCTGGGTCAGCTCTTCGAGAGCGATGATGCCGAAGAATTGTTCGGCGAAAAGGGCTACTTGTGGCAGAACCTGATCGCTGACGTGCTGCGCCAGGGCCGTTTGCAGTTGATGCTGAAAATCGGCTTTGCTGGCCGCCGTAAAGAACGCCATGGTGTGCTCCATTTGGCTTGTTGTTCGACTGGTGACTTGATCGGGGCCGTCGCGAGAAAGGACCTTCGCCACAACCTTGTTGTTCAACGTTAGTCTAGGAGGCAGCGATTGCATTAAAGTGGCTGCCACTTAACTCTGGCGAGGTTCGAGACTCGCCGGTCACATTTGCCGGATGAGCTTAACGATGGAACACCGTGAAGCGCTTATCGCGCTGCGACATTTTCTTTCAGCACAGATCCTCGGCCAGGAAAAACTTATCGAAAGGCTGCTGATTGCCTTGCTTGCCGATGGCCACATGCTGGTCGAAGGCGCCCCTGGCCTGGCCAAGACCAAGGCGATCAAGGAGCTGGCCGAAGGTATCGAAGCCGAGTTTCACCGCATCCAGTTCACCCCCGACCTGCTTCCGGCGGATATCACCGGCACCGAGATCTATCGCCCGGAGACCGGTAGTTTCGTGTTCCAGCAAGGGCCGATCTTCCACAACTTGGTGCTGGCCGATGAAATCAACCGCGCCCCGGCCAAGGTGCAATCGGCATTGCTTGAAGCCATGGCCGAACGCCAGGTGTCGGTGGGCCGCAGCACTTATCAGCTGTCGCCACTGTTTCTAGTAATGGCCACGCAAAACCCGATCGAGCAGGAAGGCACCTACCCGCTGCCTGAAGCCCAGCTCGACCGTTTTCTCATGCACGTGAAGATCGGTTTCCCCGACGCCAGCGTGGAACGCAAGATCCTCGCCCAGGCCCGTGGCGAAGCACTGAATGGCGAAACCAAGCCCGAGCATCTGGTCAGTCAGCAGGCGATCTTTGCCGCACGCCAGGAAATCCTCGGCCTGTACATGGCCGACGCAGTGGAGGAATACCTGGTGCAGCTGGTGATGGCCTCGCGCACCCCGGCCAAGTTCGACCCGGAACTGGCCGAATGGATTGCCTACGGCGCCAGCCCGCGCGGCTCGATTGCACTGGACCGCTGCGCACGGGCGCACGCCTGGCTGGCTGGGCGCGACTTCGTCAGCCCGGAAGATATCCAGGCGGTGCTGTTTGATGTACTGCGTCATCGCATCATTCTGTCGTTCGAGGCAGAAGCCGCCGGCATCGACCAGGACCGTGTGGTGCAACGCATTCTCGACGTCGTGGCGGTCGCCTAAGCACCATGCACGACCAGCCCACGCAGCCAGGCATTCGCGTCAGCCTCGGTGAACTGATCGAGATGCGTCACCGTGTGCGTGAGGTGCAGCTGTTCTCCACCCCGGCACGGCGCAGCCCGTTGATTGGTTTGCACCACTCCAAGCTGCGCGGGCGCGGCGTCGACTTCGACCAGGTGCGTGTCTATCAGGCTGGCGATGATGTACGCACCATCGACTGGCGGGTGACTGCACGCACCCAGGAGCCGCACACCAAGCTGTTCCATGAAGAGCGTGAACGGCCGATCTACATCATGGTCGAGCAGAGCAAACGGCTGTTCTTCGGCTCCGGGCTGATGTTCAAGTCGGTACTCGCCGCCCAGGCCGCCAGCCTGATCGGCTGGGCCGCACTGGGCCATAACGACCGCATCGGCGGCCTGGTCTTTGGCGATCTGGAACACCACGAAATCAAACCACGGCGCAGCAAACAGAGCCTGCTGCAACTGCTCAGCCGCCTGGCCAAGGCCAATCAGGCCCTGAGCAGCGACAGCCAGGGCGGCCGTGACAGCTTTGGCCTGGCCCTGCGCCGCGCCCGTGAAGTGCTGCGCCCCGGCAGCCTGGTGGTGATCCTGTGTGATGAGCGCACTTTGAGTGACAGCAGCGAACAGCAATTGCTGCTGCTGGCGCGACACACTGATCTGTTGCTGTTGCCACTGTCCGACCCGCTCGACCACGCCCTGCCCAATGCCGGCCTGCTGCGCTTTAGCGAACACGGCGCGCAGCTGGAACTGGATACTCAGGACGCCGAGCTGCGCCAGGCCTACCGCAGCCTGGCCGATGCTCGCCAGGCACGCTGGCAGCGCCTTGCACAGAAACTCGGTGTGCCGCTACTGGCCCTGAACACCCAGAGCGAGATGATCGAGCAGCTGCGTGAACACCTGAATGCCCAGCGCCCGAGGAAGGCCCTGTGAACCCGCTGGACCAACTCGAACCGCTGATCGCCCCCGCGCCGATCAGCTGGTGGCCGCCGGCGCCGGGCTGGTGGCTGCTCGCCCTGCTGTTGCCTGTGCTGCTGTGGGGCGCCGTCAAGCTGCTTAAACACCTGCCACGCAAAGCAGCCGAGCAGTCGACCGAAGCGCCGCTCGACCCATTGCGCCAGGCCGCGCTGAACGAACTCGAACGCCTGAGCAAGCCTTATGACGGCGTCGATGCCGGCCCCTGGCTGCAACAACTCAATGCCATCCTCAAACGCCTGTGCCGCGAACGTTACCCGCAAAGCAACAGCCATATTCTGAGCAGCCGCGCCTGGCTGGCGTTTCTCGACAGCCGCTGCCCAGCGGCAGGTCTAACCCGCTGGATGATCCTGGTGGAAGGCGCCTATCGCCCGCACTGCAGCCTGGATGACAAAGCCATCGCCGGGCTCAACCAGGCGGTGTCGATCTGGATTCGCAAGCATGTTTGAGTTTGCCTGGCCGTGGATCTTTCTGCTCGCGCCCCTGCCCTGGCTGCTACGCGCCTGGCTGCCGCCGGCCGACAGCGGTGAGGCCGCATTGAAAATCAGCTTCCTGACGGAGCTGGAAGGCTTGAGCGGCCGCCGCGCCCGCGTGCGTTTGCCAGCTTTGCGGCAGCAGGCACCCTTCGCACTGATCTGGCTGCTGTTGCTGCTGGCCTGCGCCCGCCCGCAATGGCTGGGTGAGCCGCTGCCGTTGCCGGCCAGCGGCCGCGACCTGCTGCTGGCGGTGGATGTGTCCGGTTCCATGGATTACGCCGACATGCTCTGGGAAGACCAGGAAGTCAGCCGCCTGACCCTGGTCAAACACCTGCTCGGCGAGTTTATCGACGGCCGTCAGGGTGACCGGGTCGGCCTGATCCTGTTCGGCAGCCGTGCTTACCTACAATCACCGCTGACCTTCGACCGCCAGACCGTGCACACCTGGCTGGACGAAGCGCAGAAGAATATCGCCGGGCCGCAGACCGCCATTGGCGACGCCATTGGTCTGGCGGTAAAACGCCTGCGCGAGCGTCCGGCGCAAAGCCGCGTGCTGGTACTGGTCACCGATGGCGCCAACAATGGTGGGGAAATCGACCCGCTGACCGCAGCACGCCTGGCTGCCGAAGAAGGCATCACTATTTACCCCATCGGCATCGGTGCCGACCCGGAGCAAGGCGGCGTACTCGGCATGCTCGGCTTCAACCCCGGTATCGACCTGGACGAACCGAGCCTGCGGGCGATTGCCGAGGCCACCGGCGGCGAATACTTCCGTGCCCGCGACAGCGAAGAGCTGCAAGCCATCGAAGCGACCCTCGACCGTCTGGAGCCGGTGGCGCAGAAACCGACTCTGGCGCGACCCACCCTGCCGCTCTATACCTGGCCGCTGGGTCTGGCTTTGCTGCTCAGCCTGCTGCTGGTCAGCCACACTCTCTGGCCAAACCTGCCGCAGCAGTGGCGCACCCGCCTGACATCACGCTGGGGGAAAACCTCATGAGCGAACTGACCAGCCTCTGGCCACACTGGCAACGGCCCTTCTGGCTCGTGCTGCTGCCGCTGCTGAGCCTGTTGCTCTGGCAGCTCTGGCACCGGGAAAAACGCACAGGTCGCTGGCAGGCGCTGCTGCCGGCGGCCTTCCAGGGCGCACTGCTGACGGCCACCGGCGGGCGTAACAGCCGTCTGCCCTGGCTGGCCCTTGGCCTGGCCTGGCTGCTGGCACTGCTGGCATTACTTGGGCCAAGCTGGCAGCGCATTGAGCAACAGAACCCGAAGCCGGCCGATCCGCTGGTGGTGCTGCTCGAACTGACTCCCGAGATGCTCGCCAGCGATGCCTCACCCAATCGCCTGGGCCAAGCCAGGCGCAAGTTGCTTGATCTGCTGGAAGCACGCCAGGATGCGCAAACCGCCATCGTGGTGTATGCCGGCAGTGCACACACGCTGGTGCCGCTGTCTGATGACCTGGCCACCAGCCGCAACCTGCTCGACGCCCTCAGCCCGGGCATCATGCCGGAGCCCGGCAAACGCGCCGACCTCGCCGTGACCAAGGCCCTGCAATTGCTTGAACAAGGCGCTCAGGGCAATGGCCGCTTGCTGTTGCTGACCAGCAGCCTCTATGAGGCAGAACGCCTGGCCATCACTCAGGCGCTCGGACGACGTGGCGAGCGCCTGCATATTCTCGGCATCGGCAGCACCCAGGGCGCGCCGATCATCCAAGAGGACGGCTCGTTCCTCAAGGATGCACAAGGCGCGATCCTACTGCCACGCCTGGACAGCAGTGGCCTCAAACGTTTTGCCAGCGACCTGGGCGGCCACTACCAAGGGACGACCCTGGATGAGCGCGATCTGCGCAGCTTGGGCCTGCTAAACGCGCCCCAGCAGGTCCGTCATGATGGCGAGCTGACCCAGTTGCAGGCCTGGGCCGACCAGAGTCATTGGCTGCTGCTGCCACTACTCCTGCTGGCCGCCTGCGCAGCCCGACGGGGCTGGCTGCTGTGCCTGCCGCTGTTGCTGCTGAGCCTGCCGCAGAACAGTTACGCCCTCAGCTTCGAAGACCTCTGGCTACGCGCCGATCAGCAAGGCCAACGCCTGCTCGAAGCGCAGCAACCGGCAGCAGCGGCGCAGCGCTTCAACGATCCACGCTGGCAAGGTCAGGCGCTTTATCAGGCCGGCGAATACGCCGCCGCCGCCGAGCGCTTTGCCATGGGGGAAAGCGCCAGCGACCACTACAACCGGGGTAACGCCCTGGCCCACAGCAATGAACTGGAAGCCGCCGTGGACGCCTACACCCAGGCGCTGGAGTTGCAGCCCGACCTGACTCAGGCGCAGCAGAACAAAGCCCTGGTCGAAGAACTGCTACGCCAGAACCAGCAGCAACAGCAGAATCAAAGCGACAATCCGCAACAGTCCAACGAACAGCAGAAGCAGCCCAGCAGCCAGCCGCAGGCAGGCCAGTCCGATCCAGACGCGCAGGCGCAAACTGAACAATCGCCGGGCAAAGCGCCAGAGTCTGAAGATCAGAACAAGGGCGAGAAACCCGCACAACCGGGCGCAGAAGAAGACGCGGAAACACCGCCCAAACAGCCGAAAGAAGACGACAGCGATAGCGGCGAAGAACAGATCGCCAGCGCCGAAGCGGGCCTCGATGGCGAGCGGCGTCAGGCATTGGAACAATGGCTGCGTCAGATCCCCGATGATCCGGGCGAGCTGCTGCGGCGCAAATTCAGGCTGGAACAACAGCGCCAGGAACAACTGCAATGAGCCGACTGCTCTGTACCCTTCTGCTCAGCCTGCTGGCCCTGCATGCCAGCGCACAGAGCTTTACCGCCAGCGTCGATCGCACCCGCCTGAACGCCGGTGAAAGTGTCGAGCTGACCCTGGAATCGAATGACCCGACACTGTTCGGCAAACCCGATCTGCAGCCCCTCAACGACCTGTTTGAGGTGCTCGGCACCCGCCAGGTTAACCGCCTGACCAGCGGCAGCAATGGCGCCCAGGCCAGCACCCGCTGGATCATTACCCTGCAGCCCAAGCACAGCGGCTATGTCGTAATACCACCACTGAGCCTCGGCACACTGCATAGCGAGCCGATCACCCTGCACATCCAGCAGGGCAGTAATGCCGATGACAACCGCCTGGCTCCGGTGTTTATCGACGCCAACCTGGATCAGGAAAGCGTCTATGTGCAGGCACAAACCGTGCTGACCCTGCGTATCTACCACTCCGTATCACTCTACGATGACAGCAGCCTGACCCAGCTGGACATGCCTCAGGCCCGTGTTGAATCCCTCGGCGAACCACGCACCTACGAAAAGGACATCAATGGCGTGCGTCATGGCGTGATCGAGTTGCGCTACGCCATCTTCCCCCAGGAAAGCGGCGAACTGCTGATTCCTGCGCAGACCTTTACCGCCACCGCAGTCGACCGTTCAAGCGGCACTGCCTATAACCCGTTCGGTCCACGCCCCGGCAAAGTGGTGCGGGTCAAATCACCGGAAATTCCCCTGACGGTCAAAGCCAAACCGGCCAGCTACCCCGCTGACGCGCCCTGGCTGCCCGCCCGCTCAGTGACCCTGAGCGAAGTGTGGAACCCACAGCCGGACAGCGCCCGCGTCGGCGATTCGCTGACCCGCAGCCTGCTGATCAAGGCCGAAGGCCTGGCCAGCGCCCAGCTACCGCCCTTGCCTGCCACGCAAGTCAGTGGCCTGCGCCGCTATCCCGATCAACCGCAACTGGCCAACCAGATCGGTGAGAATGGCTTGATTGGCAGCCGTGAAGAACGCGAAGCACTGGTCGCCAACCGCGAAGGCTTGCTGGTTTTGCCAGCCGTTGAAGTGCTGTGGTGGAACACCCGAACCGACCAACTCGAACGCAGCAGCCTGCCCGCCCGTGACCTGCAAGTGGCCAGCAACCCGAACCTGGAAACCCTGCCCAGTGAAGCTGAGCGCGTGGAACCCGTCGCGGCACCTGGTGTGCCACTGTGGCCCTGGCAACTGAGCACCGCATTGCTGAGCCTGACCACCCTGCTCGGCTTTGTTCTCTGGTGGCGCGCACGCCGCCAGCCAGCCGTAATGCCCAGCCAGCAGAGCGGCCCAAGCCCACGTAACCTGCTCGACGACCTCAAGCGCAGTTGCCTGGCCAACGACTCACAAGCCACTCGCCATGCGCTGGATGCTTGGGCCCGCCAACAACCGGAAACCCTGGCCGACATGGCGGCACGCTTTACTCCACTCTCCGACGCCCTCGACGGCCTCAATGGCGCGCTGTACAGCGAAAGCGGCCAGCACTGGCAAGGCCGCAACCTGTGGCTGGCGATTCGCAGCCTGCCCGCCGTAGAGGACCTGGAAAGCACCGCCAATCAAGACAGCAGCGCCTTGCCACCGCTGTATCCGCGCTAGCTGCAATGCAATCCCCAGCACCAGTACGTACAACTTCTGTAGGCTAGGTGACTGGCGCAGAAGCGGGCTTGGGCCGCTGCACCATCTGTGCACCACGTAACCCACCAAACGCTAATCGGTTCACCTTGAATAATGGGTTACACCTCCCCCTGTAGGAGCGGACTTGCCCGCGATTCGCGGTAACTCGAATAACATCGCGGCCAAGGCCGCTCCTACAAAAGCCATACGCAACCTGACCTATTGGCAATAAAAAACCGCGACCCAAGGGCCGCGGTTTTTAGTCTTGCTACTGCGTTTCAGGCTCAGGCCTTGTTGCGCAGTTTCTCCGGGTTGATCAGGAAGCGGGCCAGTGCCGGCAGCAGCCAGATCGCGCCGATCATGTTCCAGAGGAACATAAAGGTCAGCATCAGGCCCATGTCGGCCTGGAACTTGATCGCCGAGAAGATCCAGGTCGCTACACCGATCGCCAGGCAGATGCCGGTGAACAGCACCGCTTTACCGGTCGACTTGAGGGTCTCGTAGTAAGCCTCCTGCAGCGACAGCCCCTGACGCAGGTAGGTCTCCAGACGGCTGTAGATGTAGATGCCGTAGTCGACACCAATGCCCACACCCAGGGCGATTACCGGCAGAGTCGCCACCTTCACACCGATGCCCATAAAGGCCATCAGGGCGTTGCCCAGCACCGAGGTCAGCACCAGCGGCAGCATCACACACAAAGTTGCCGCGAAGGAGCGGAAGGTCAGCAGACACATGATGCCCACTGCGGCATATACCGCCAGCAGCATGGTGGTCTCGGATTTGGCGATCACTTCGTTGGTTGCGGCTTCGATACCGGCGTTACCAGCTGCCAGGACGAACTCCAGACCGTCCGTGTTGTTTTGCTTGGCAAAGTCTTCAGCGACTTTGACTGCGCGCGACAGGGTTTCTGCTTTGTGGTCAGTGAGGAACACCAGCACTGGAGCCACCGAGCAATCGCCGTTGTACAGGCCATCAGCCCGAGCAATGGAGTTGTTCAGCACGTCCTGGTTACGCGACAGGGTTTCCCATTTCAGGTTGCCCTCGTTCATGCCCTTGATCACCTGACGCGACACGGTAACCATGGAAATGGCCGACTGCACGCCTTCGGTGTTCTCCATCTTCCACATCAACTCGTCCATGGCCGACAGCGTCGGGTAAGTCGAGCAGCCCTCAGGCGCCGTCTTGACCATGATCACCAGTACGTCAGAGCTGGTGGAATAGTTGCGGATGACAAAGTCGTTATCCAGGTTGTAACGCGAGTCTGGATGCAGCTCAGGTGCGCCCTGATCGAGGTCACCGATTTTCAGGTTCTGCCCATACCACATGCCACCTGCCAGCGCTGCGACCGCTACCACCACGGAAATCGGGGCGACCATCGGGTGCGCGCAGTTGGAGATAAAGCGCCAGAACGGATGTTCTTTATCGGCTTCTTCGCGGCTGATCTTCACCGCCTTCTTGCTGATACCGACATAGGAAATCATCACCGGCAGCAGAATCAGGTTGGTCAGAATGATCACCGCCACACCCATGGATGCGCCGATGGCCAGCTCGCGGATCACGCCAATATCGATCAACAGCAGGGTGATAAAACCCACGGCATCCGACAGCAGCGCCACCAGACCCGGAATAAACAGCTGACGGAAGGCCATACGCGCGGCGGACAGTGAGTCAGTCGCCTCACCCGAGGCCATGGCAATACCGTTGATTTTCTGCACGCCATGGGAAATACCGATGGCGAAAACCAGGAACGGCACCAGCATCGAGTACGGGTCAAGCCCGAAACCCAGGGTATGCAGCAGCCCCAGCTGCCAGACCACCGCAATCAGCGTGGTAACAACCACCGCCAGGGTGCTCTTGAAGCAATGGGTGAACCACAGCAGCAGCACGAAGGTGATACCGATGGCGACAGCGAAGAACAGCGCCACACCAATCAGACCATCAATCAGGTCACCCACTTTCTTGGCGAAACCAATGATGTGGATTTTGACGTTGGGGTTCTGCGCCTCGTACTTGTCGCGGATTTTTTCTTCCAGCTCGTGGGAGAACTTCTGGTAATCCAGCGGGATCTGCTTACCCTGATCGTTCGGGTCAGCATAGCTTTCCAACAACGGCAAATCGACGATGCTCGACTTGAAGTTGTTGGCCACCAAGCGGCCAATCTGACCGGACTTGAGGATATTGCTGCGCAACTCTTCGAGGCTTTCTGCAGAACCGTCATAGGTTTGCGGAATCACTTCGCCGCCGGCAAAGCCCTCTTCAGTCACTTCGGTCCAGCGTACGCTTGGGCTCCACAGCGACTTCAGGCCAGAACGGTCGACCCCCGAAATGTAGAAGGCTTCGTCGTTGATCTGACGCAGCGTCTCCATGTATTCCTTGCTGAAGATATCGCCATCCACCGCTTCCACCGAGATACGCACGGTGTTACCCAGGTTCGCCAGGTCATTGCGATGCTCAAGCATCTTCTGGATATAGGGATGCCCCAGCGGAATCATCTTCTCGAAGCTGGTCTGCGGACGCACTTGCGCCGCCTGGAAAAACAGAAACAGACTGATCAACAGGCACAGCAGAATCACGGCCGGGCGGTTGTTGAAAATCAACCGCTCCAGGAAGGAGGCAGGTTGTTGTTGATGCTTACTCATGCAAAGGCTCCCGGCTTATTGTTGTTGGCCCAGATCGGCGCCAGTAGGCGTAGCAGCATGAACGCCGCCCTGCCCTACCAGAATCAGATTGCCGTTTTCCATTGCTGCAACGCCTGCCAGCGAAAGCCGGTCGGCACGATTGGTCACATTGAAAGTGCGGCCGTTGTCGGTGCTCTTGAGTACGGTACCGCCATGCCCAACCACCACGATGGAGCCGTCGGCCAGACGATTACCGTCAGCCAGGCCGAACTCCAGAGGACCGTTGTTGGCTGTATTCAGGCTGATCGCCTGCCAGGTCGTACCGAAGTCTGCAGAACGGAACAGGTGCCCACGCAGACCATAAACCAGCAGCGCGCCGGCCTCATCGGTGCCGAGTGCGCCGAACAGCGAACCCTCGTAAGGGCCTTCCAGGGTTTCCCAGGTCCGCCCCCAATCCGCAGAACGGAACATTGCGCCCTGCTCGCCCACAATAAACAGGCCGGAGTCTTTGACTTCGACAATGGCGTTTAGGTGGTAGGCGTCTTCGTTGTCCATGCGGTCGCTGACATCTTCCCAGTTGGCACCGCCATCGGTGGTTTCCAACAAGGCACCGTAGGCACCTACGGCATAACCGTTGTTACGGTCCTTGAACCAGACATCCAGCAGGGGCGCTTCACGCTCAAGGTCTTCGAACTGCTTGACCCAGGTAGTACCACCATCAGTGCTGGCAAGAATCTGCGCATCGTGACCGACCGCCCAGCCATGGCTGTCATCGATAAAGAACACGGCAGTCAGCATCTGCTTAGTTGGCACCTTGGCCTGAACCCAGCTCGCACCGTTGTCATCGGAATAAAGGATATGCCCACGATCACCCACGGTGACCAGGCGTTTTCCCAGGCTGGCGACATCCAGCAACAAGGTATGTGAAGCTTTGGCAGAGGCCACCGAGTAATGGCTGCTGTCATCGCTGGCAGCCTGCAATGGTGCGCCGGTAAACATCAGCACAGACAGCACACTGCACAGCGAAAGCGCTTTAGCCAGTGGCGAGTGAACGCGGAACGCCGGAGTGCGGGACGACCCCACAACATGCCCGGCCTGGGTGCGCCGCATAACGGGCTCACTCATATACCTTCCCCCTTATTCTTATAGGTAGCACTACCCTTATAGCAGTCCACCTATCCTACTGAGCTTTCAAAAGGCCTGACAATCGGCGCGACGTTATGTTTTGTTAAACCAGACCGTCTACCCTGCCGTGTTCGACCCACAAATAACAAAAGGCCGCTACAACAGTAGCGGCCTTTTGCTCAACCTACACGCGAATTAGCGCGTGCCGCGACGGCGCAGAGCAGCTGGCTTGAAGTAGCCATCGTCTGGAACCGGCTGGCTGAAGTCGATGGTGCTCGGCTCTTCGTTGTCCAGGTTCTGTACGTGGTAACGACGGGCCTGCAGATCGTGGAAGGTATCCAGCGCAGACCAGGTGGTCGGCAGGTCGTAGTAGTTTTTCAGGTAGGCAATCGAAACGCGCCACAGCTCGCCACGACCGTCGTACTGATCAACCACTGCTGCTTGCCAGCTGTCCTCATCGAGGAACAGGGTACGCTTGGAATAGATGTGACGAGCGCCGGATTTCAGCGTGCCTTCAACGACCCATACGCGGTGCAGTTCGTTACGAGTCACAGCCGGGTTCAGGTGGCCCACTTGCAGCAGGTCCTTGTACTTGACGTCCGGGCTGGTGACTTTGTAGCTGTTGTAAGGAATGTAGATTTCCTTCTTGCCGATCAGCTTCCAGTCATAACGGTCTGGCGAACCGTTGATCATGTCAGTGTCGTCCGCAGTACGCAGGCCGTCAGCGGCAGCAATCGGGGTGTCATAGGCCAGGTTCGGCGCACGACGCACGCGGCGCTGGCCGGCGTTGTAGCCCCAAGCCTGACGCGGCTCTTTCACCTGATCCAGAGTCTCGTGCACCAGTACCGCACCACCGGCCAGACGCGCTGGGCTCTTGGTGAAGGACAGGTAGTAGAACATGATGTTGTTCAGGTCGGCTGCAGTCCCTTTCGGGTTGTAGAACTTGAACATGGCTTCCTGCTGCGAAGTCACCAGCGAGTAGCTGCCGTTACGCTGCACAGCCACTTCAGAAGCGCGACGTACGATGTAGGTACCGCGATAACGGGCGATGTGGTTCCACAGCGCTTCTACGCCATTTTGCGGAATCGGGAACGGGATGCCGCCGTAGGCGTCAGCAAAACCGTTACCGCCGTCCAGCAGCTTGGCCGTGGTGGCATTCTTGATGGTGTTGTCATACACCCATTGCGGCGCAGAACCGGAACGACGGGTCTGATAGACCGGCATCTGGTAGCTGTTCGGGTAGGTGTTGAACATGGCGATCTGACCCGGGGTCAGGTTGGCCTTGTACTGATCCAGGTTAGCTTTGGTGATGGTGAACAGCGGCTTGTCATCAGCAAACGGATCAACGTGGTGCTGGCCTGGAGTGGTGTAACCCGCCGGAGCCTTGGTGATACCACCGGTCCACTCCGGAATGGTGCCTGCCGCATTACCAGCTTTCTCGGCACCGAACGGGGTGAGGCTTGCGCCCAACTTGGCTGCTTCTGCAGGCGAAACTGCAGCCAGCGCGCTGCCAGCGGACAGCGCCAGCGCAATGGCGGCACCAATCAGCGTGTGCTTTTTCAGCATCTTGATTCTCCGTGATAAGTCATCAACCGAGTGCCCGCAGGCACTCGGTACTTTCTAGTTATGTTTAGAAGGAATACTTGACGTTCAGACCGATATTGTCGCGGTCACGGCTGCCATTGTTTTGACCCGCACCATAAAATTCGGTGTACTGGATCTCAGCTTCCAGGCTATTCAGATAGCTGGCACGCAGACCCAAAGTGTAAGCCTTACGACCTTCAATAAAGTTACCAGTCTGGTGCGAGTTACCTTCAAAGTCATGTTTATAGACAGCGAAAGGAGAGAGGTTTACGCCAGCATAAACATCGTTCCAGGTACCGGAAGCTACAAGGGTATAACCGTAAGCATTCTTGTTGATTTGATCATCGCGATCATAACCAGAGATATAGGAGCCGTTACCACGACCAGCATAATAGCGAGTACCATTACGCGATTGATATTGCAGATCACTGCCGCGAATATGCTCAGATGAAAGCTCGGCAACGCCAAACAATGAATCGAAGGTCATTACCGGGCCAAAATTGTAGATGGTACCCAGCGAGCTATTGAATGCCTCTACACGCTCATAGTTATGGACTTGATCATTCATGGTCACCATCTGACCACCAATATTAGCAACACCACCAGAGACAAGAGGCACGGCCTGGGTCAAAAGATCACCCAACAGGTCGTTGGTAGTAGCAATACCGATCGGCAAATTAGGACGGTAGGCCAGCTCACCAAAAACCGAAGCCTCACCAACAGTAGTGTTAAAACTCATACCGTACATACGGATATCTTCGGCGTATTCACGACGACCATTTACTTGACCAGCCAGGTCAACTGCGGCCATACCGCCAACTGCGTTATTAGTGGCCCCAACTAAGGCCGATTGGTACTGCTGAAGAATCGCCCCCTCCACAGCAGCACTGCCCAAGGTAGTACCATTTGCACCGGTATTAATAATGTTATTCAACGCTGCCGCACTAAATGCCGGGTTAACATTTTGCTGCACACCAGCAACTACACCTTGACGCACAAGCGGGTCGAGTTGCGCACCAGCAGCACCTGCAAGAGCAGCCAGGTCAAGGCCAGCGTAAGCACTATTTATATCAGCATAGATAGTTGGTTCTTTAGCGTGATAATTAACAAAGTAAAAACCAAATTCAGTTGAATTCAATTCTTCAGCAATATAGCGGAAAGAAACACCAAACTGACCGTCATTTTTGGCATTAAGGTCGCTACCAATAGTTGCCACTTTAATAGTGCCATCGGTAGTAAAGTAATCATTCCCTTGCAAGCCACCGACGCCAAAACCACTCAGACCTTGATAGAGGCCACGCACCGGGGCCAGAGCAGCCTGCTCACTGTACGCCGTGTTGCCGCCATCAGCAAAAAGGTCAGTTTCAGAGAAGAAAGTCCCTACGGGGTCGACAGCAGTTTCCTTCCAGTTCCACTGATAGAAGGCTTCCATGGACAGATTGTCGGTCAAACCAATATTGAAGCTGAAAGCCTCAACCGGAACCAACACTTCTTTAACTTCAGCACCAGGCAAGCGGAATTTTGCTGCATCTACCGGGTTCGTAGTATTGATACCACCACGGTAGAACAGCCCCTCACCCCAGTTAAATACCTGTTTGCCAATACGGGCAGTGACCGGCTTATCCATTACATCCCAGCTGCCATATAGATAAGCATCAAGAATTTGCGCATCACGTCCAGCTTTGTGGCGAGTAGCACGAGTAAAGCTGTCGTCTTTTGGATAATTCTGGCTTGGCTGGTAAGCCAGGCTGGTGTCGTAGTAATCGTTGCGTTTATCCATGATCTGCGTGTCATAGAACGCAGTGCCGCGTACGAAGGCGCCGTAGTTCTGATAGGTCACTTCAAGATCAGAAGTAATCTTGAATACTTCAGAAACCAAGCCGGTATCAAAACCACGGTTACCGTCGTTGGTGTTGATGTCGTTGTTGGTCTTGTCCTGACCCTGTACACGCCAGAGTTGGCCATAGGACACGGTGGTGTCGATGGAGCCGCTGATTTCATCGTCGGCAAAGCTGAATTCCACGGCTTGAGCGTGTGCTGCTACCAGCAGAGGAAGGAGGCCGACAAAAGCAAAACCTGCCTTGGCAGGTGCGAAACGCAATACGGGCTTACGGGACTTAATTTCCATCGAAACGTTACTCCGTGGACAGATCATCTTTTTTGTACCCCAACCACTGGGGCACGTTATGGCCGTACTGATGACGGCCTTAAATGTTGATTGGAAGGCAATCCCCCAACGCGTTTACACGCACCTCACTGTTTGGCATACGCCATGACGAGGTCAAATCGGCTTAACACGTGCAACCATAGTGCCAATTCAAACGAACGTATAAAAAATTCACCACCCACCGAAAGCCAACTATCCATCCACCTTGTGACTGATCATTCAGCAACCAGATAGCGGCATGCAGTGACGGATTTTTCCTTTTTTGTCCTACCATCTGGCGCGATCAGTCACTTTATCGCTGAACGCACGCGCAGATGTTTCAAACAAATTGGCCAAGGTCAAGCCAAGCAGCCCAATCAACATTGCGCAAACTTTACTTACACTTAATCAGGTAACACAAAAAGTGTTACCCGAATGATTCGGGTAACACTTTTACGAAAGAAAACAGCCGAATCAGCCGCCGGTAACCCTATGCCTTGCACATAGTTCGGCTGAATCGGCCTTTAGTGTTAGCAGTACTGTTCATAATACAACCAGAACACCTGCTAATGCTGCAAAGTAGGTGAAGGGCTCACCCAGACTGTTACTGCACAGTTATTAACCAACAAGGCTCTTGCTGACGACTTCATACACGTCGCTGGACAGCTCGCCCGAGTCCAGAATGCGCTGCAACTCGGCCTTCATCTGTACCTGACGAGTACTGCCGTATTTGGCCCAACGGGTCAGCGGTGCCAGCAGGCGCGAAGCAATCTGTGGGTTGAGGGCATTCAGGGTAATAACCTGATCCGCCAGGAAGCGGTAACCACTGCCATCGGCCTGGTGGAAACCCAGCAGGTTCTGCCCGGCAAATGCACCGATCAACGCACGCACCTTGTTCGGGTTTTTCAAGGTAAAGGCCGGGTGCTGCATCAGTTGCTCAACACGCTGCAGCGCGCCAGGCAAGGCGCAGGCAGCCTGTACGCTGAACCACTGATCCATGACCAGTGCATTGTCCTTGAAGAACTCGGCAAAACTGGCCAGCGCAGCTGCTTTCTCGCTCTCGAACGGGGAATTGACCAGCACAGCCAGAGCGGCCAGACGCTCGGTCATATTGTCGGCGTTCTCGAACTGTTCCAGGCAAGCCGCCAATACCTCGGCCTTGCCGCTGAGCATCAAGTAGGACAGCGCAATGTTCTGCAGGCTACGTCGGGCAAAGTGCTCGGCTTCTGCCACATAGGCGCTGGCAAGGGACACCTCGCGGTTACGTTGATAACGCTGCCACAGCAAGTCGAACAGCGCTTCCGCCAGTTGCTTGCGGGCAAATTCGCGGGCGGCGTGAATGGCTTCGACATCGGCCACAGCACTGATTTCTGTCAGGTAGGCCTCACCGGGCAACGAGAGCATCTCGGCGACCATGGCCTGATCCAGCGAATCATCCGCCAGTAGCGTGCGACAGGCCTTAACCAGGCGCTGATCCATCACCAGCGTCTCACCACGTTGATGCTGAGCAATCAGCTCTTGCAACACCTGCACCGACAATTGCTGCCCCGCTTCCCAGCGGTTAAAGCCATCACTGTCGTGCTGCATCAGGAACATCAGCTGATCACGGCTGTAGGGGAAGCTCAGCTTGATTGGTGCCGAGAAGCCCCGCAGCAAGGACGGCAGCGGCTTTTCCGCCAGATTGACAAAGGTGAAGGCCTGTTCGCCCTCCGTTACCTGCAGCACACGGGAAGTGCCCACTGCAGCGTCTTCATTGACCAATTGCAGCGGCAGTTCACGCCCTTGAGCATCGAGCAAAGCCAGCTCGACCGGGATAACAAACGGCTGTTTCTCAGCCTGCCCAGGCGTAGCCGGGCAGCTCTGGCGGAAGTGCAGGCGATAGCTGTTGGCCGCCGCGTCGTAGCTTTCACTGACATCCAGGCGCGGTGTGCCGGCCTGGCTGTACCAACGTTTGAACTGGGTCAGATCGATGCCATTGGCCTCTTCCATCGCGCGGATAAAGTCATCACAGGTCACGGCCTGTCCATCATGGCGCTCAAAGTACAGATCGCTACCTTTACGGAAGCCCTCGGCGCCGACCAGGGTGCGAATCATGCGCACCACTTCCGAACCTTTCTCGTACACCGTCAGGGTGTAGAAGTTGGAAATTTCCATAAAGGCATCCGGGCGCACCGGATGGGCCATCGGGCCGGCATCTTCGGCAAACTGGTGCGTGCGCAGGTAGGCCACGTCCTCGATGCGTTTGACCGTGCGCGAGTGCATATCGGCGCTGAACTCGGCATCGCGGAACACGGTGAAGCCTTCCTTGAGCGACAGCTGGAACCAGTCGCGACAGGTCACGCGGTTGCCCGACCAGTTGTGGAAGTATTCGTGCGCCACAACCGCTTCAACACGCTGATGCGCGGCATCGGTGGCGGTTTCAGCCTTGGCCAGCACGCAGCTGGAGTTGAAGATATTCAGGCCCTTGTTTTCCATGGCGCCCATGTTGAAGTCGTTGACCGCGACGATCATAAAGATGTCCAGGTCATACTCACGGCCATAGACCTCTTCATCCCACTTCATGGATTTCTTCAGACTGTCCATGGCGTGCTGGCATTTGTCGATATTTTCCGGCTCGACATAAATACGCAGCGCCACGTCGCGCTGGCTCATGGTGGTGAAGCTGTCTTCCACACACCAGAGATCACCGGCGACCAGTGCAAACAGGTAGGCCGGTTTCATAAACGGGTCTTCCCAGGTCGCCCAGTGACGCCCGCCCTCTTCATTGCCGCTGGCAATCGGGTTGCCGTTGGACAGCAACACTGGGTAGTCATGCTGCGCCGCGCTCAGGGTGGTGGTGAACTTGCTCATCACGTCCGGGCGGTCAAGGTAATAGGTGATTTTGCGGAAGCCCTCGGCCTCGCACTGGGTGCAAAACATGCCACTGGACTTGTACAGCCCTTCCAGCGCGGTGTTGCTTTCCGGGTGGATGCGCACGCTGCTGTCGATCACAAAACTGTTGCTGGTCGGCTGCAAGGTCAGATGGCTGTCACTGAGCTGGTAATCACCGGCACTCAGCTCGCGGTCATCCAGCGTCACACTCAATAGCTCAAGCTGCTGGCCGTCCAGTACCAGCGGTGGCAAACCAGCACCCGCCGCCGGATTACGACGCATCACCAGTTGCGCATGCACCAAAGTGTGGTCTTCGAACAACTCGAAGGTCAGGTGCGTTTCATCAATCAGATAATCCGGGGCCTGGTAGTCCTTGAGGTAGATCATCTTCGGCTGTTCGGTGCGCATGGCTTGTGGCCCTTTGTCTGCGGCGCGCGGGCGCCGGGTTCGCGAATAAGTAACTCAGGCGGCCAGTTCGTGTACGGCCAACTGGTAAGCGGTGTATTTGCGGATATTGATCACGCCGGTGTCGAACATCAGGTACTGGCCCTTAATGCCCAGCAAGGTGCCTTCGGCCAGCGGCTGCTTGTCCAGATTGAAGCTGGTGATCTTCGCCGGATAGGCGTCAATCGGGTAGGCAATCTGCACCACCGGCTGATCACTGAGCGGCTGAATGGCCTGGATGCCAAAGCGTTGCTGCAACTCAGTCAGGCCAGTACCGCATGTGGCAAACAGCTGCTCACGTACGACAGGCAGATCGACTGGCGCGGCGTCGCCCTTGAGCAGCGCACGCCAGTTGGTTTTATCCGCCACCTGGCTGCGCAGCAGGTCTTCGACAAAGCCGGACTGCTGACGGGTGGCGACGCGCAGAATCGGCAGCGCCTGGGTCGCGCCCTGGTCGATCCAGCGTGTGGGAATTTGCGTGGCGCGGGTGATGCCCACCTTGATGCCACTGGAGTTGGCCAGGTAGACCACATGATCGGTCATGCAGAACTGCTCACCCCAGCTCGGCTCGCGGCAAGTGCCGGCCTCATAGTGGCAACGTTCCGGGCTCATAATGCAGACGTCACACTGCGCCAGCTTCTGCATGCAGGGGTAGCAGTAACCCTGACTGAAACTGCTCTTGGTCTTGCGTCCACAGTGGGTGCAATGAATTGCCCCCAGGTATTCCAGACGCAGGGTCTTGCCGATCAGCGGGTTGACCGGCAACAGCTCATCGCCCAGGCGAAAGCTGTATTGCACCGGCGCATCCAACTGCGCCGCCATTTTGCTCAGGGCACCACGGGCCAACTCGCTCATAGGGTCTGCTCTCGTTTCGTTCGCGAGCCGCGTTGCTGCGACAAATGGCGCCAGGCCAGGCGCGGAGCGCAGGTAATGGTCGCTCCCTTGCCAAGCTCCGCAACGCAGCATGGCGCCATTTGCCGCGCAACCCGAAGGGCCGGGCCAGTTTTTGCGCGGTACTGCGTTATTCGTCGTTCATTTGGAATAACCAAACCTCTCTCCTCATGCCTTGTCCCGCGCAAAAACTGGCTCCGGCGCGGCCGTGAACGAAACGGGAGCAGACCCTAGTGCAGGGTATCCGAGGACTTGAACAACAGATTGGGGATCGGCTCGGACTTGGAGCTGCATTCCTGCGGCCCCATGTAACCAATGCGCTCTTCTTCCGGCAGGTTCTGGATTTCCCAGGCAATCAAGGCCTGCAACGTCAGCTCTTTCTGCTCCTGGGTCAGCTTGCGGCCATCCGGCCATTTACCGATTTCCACGGCCAGTTTGAGGTTCTGATAAATCTCAGGGGTGATGTTTTCAATCGCTTCGAGAAAGGACGACATACGCGCCTCCAAATGCAAAGTGGCAGTTTACCAGCCTGAACAACAACTAACTGTTTCGCCGACGCGCCAGTGCACCACCGAGCAGCCCGGTCAGGCACCCGGCGAGCAGGCCGCCAACATGCGCAGCGTTGGCAATTGCGCCGAATTGCAGCAGCTCGAAGATGCCGGTCATACAAATCAACAGCCAGGCCAGCATCATCACCAATACTCCTGGCGGCAAACGGTATGCCGGGGTTGGTGCCAGGCGCTGGAAGATCCAGCAATGCCCGAGCAGGCCATACAGCACCCCGGACAGGCCACCAAACAGTGAGGGACCGGCGTGCAGGTATTGGGCGAAATTGGCCGCGAGGCTGAAGAGCAGGGTCAGGCCCAACAGCATTACGGCCCCCTGACTCGCCTCGATCCGCCGACCCAGCTCCCAGTACCACAGGGTGTTCATCGCCAGATGAAGGATGCCGAAGTGAATCAGCATCGGCGTCAGCAGCCGCCACCATTGGCCGCTGGCCAGTGTGTCGTTCAGATAGCTGAAGTAGATGTAATCGCCCTGCACGCGGTAGTCGACAAAGCTGAGCCAGCTGACCGTCGCCAGGTTATCGCCGAGCAAGGTGATAGCGGCTGCAATAAAGGTCAGCAACAGTACAGCAGCCGTCATGCGACTGGCTTTCAGCTGCTGGACAAAGCCCGGAGCGGCCTCTGCGAAAGCCGGTGACGGCTCAAGCACCACCCCGGCATCGCCCTGCGGGTAGCGCCCATAGAGTTCGCGCACTTGTTCGGCCAGTTGCTCGCCAGGCACCCAGAGCACTTGCTCGCCCGTTTCCTCCGCAACCCGGTGCGGCACCTGCAAACGCTGCAACAAGCTAATAAAGCCCGTCAGATCAACATGCTCAGGCAAACGCATTGCCTCGACAGCAGTCATGGCCGCGCCTCCGGGCTGTCGACATCAACCCAGACAAACTTGCTGGCATCCAGACGCGTTTCCTGGTCGAGTCGATACGCCACCAACTTGCCGTTGAGCACGGCGCTGTAATCCAGGCAGGCCAGGTTGCTGCGAATCGGTGCAGGTTTACCGCTGCGCCAGTAGTGGCCGACAAACAGCAAGGGCTGATCGGCGCCGTATTTGAGCAGCTCGGTTTTCTGCATCTCGCTGAGCGGCATCTGAGCTGCCAGTTCCGGTAGGGCATCAGGCTGAAAGACGATGTCGCCATAAGTCTGCGGATCTTCTTCCCAGAACTTGGTGCGAAAGTGCGCGCGGGTAAAACCGTCATCGCTGGTCAGGGTCATGCCGTGCGGCAGGCGCATATCAGTGCCACGCAGCAGGCGATCCAGCGCGGTATTGGCAAAGCTGCCATGCACAGCCGCGGCCTGGAGAAAATGCTCATCGATACAGCCATCGGCAAATTGCGCACGCAGCGGCTCGATCAGGCTGTCATCCCAGCAGGCGTGCACCACGCGGAAACGCCCGGCATCGATAAACAGCGGCAACTCGTAGAACCAGTCAAGAAACGCCTGCCACTCCGCCGGATAGGCATCGAATTGCTCCAGGGTTTCCTTGATCAGCCGCGCATGCCGTGGCGTGTGCTCACGGACAAACTGTCGACCGCTGCCCGGTGCCGCCGGAGTGCTCCAGCCCAGGGCATTGAACTCGTGATTGCCCATGATGCACAGCGCTTGCCCGGCGTTGACCATGTCACGCACCAGGTGCAGCGTCTCGCGAATCCGCGGGCCGCGATCAACCAGATCACCGAGAAAAATCACCATACGCTGCGGATGCCGCCAAACACCGGCCTGTAACCGGTAACCCAGCGTGCTCAGCAGGCGCTCCAGCGTTTTCGCGCAGCCGTGGACATCACCGATCAGGTCGTAACCACGGGCGGGATCGAGGCGCATCAATCCCCTCCTCCAAGCCGGCTGCCCCAGCCGAGTTTGGTCCGGCAGACCTCGTAATAATTGTGATCCAGCGGGTGAATCAAGCGCAGCTTCTGCGGCCGCTTGGCCACCGTGATGGTGTCGCCCGGCGCACAGGTGAAGTGGTTCTGCCCGTCACAGGAAACCAGCGGATAAATCTGCAAGTCCTTGGAAACCACAACTTTCAACTCGCTGTTGGCATCCACCACGATTGGCCGGCTGGACAGCGTATGCGGGTACATCGGCACGATGACGATGGCGTCCAGCTTGGGGTGCATGATCGGCCCACCCGCCGACAGCGCATAGGCCGTGGAACCCGTCGGCGTGGCGATAATCAGGCCGTCAGCCTTCTGGCTGCAGACGAACTGACCATCGATGTACAGCTCAAACTCGATCATCTTGGTGGATTTGCCCGGGTGCAACACCACATCATTGAGTGCATCGCCCTGGCCGATGGCCTCGCCGTTGCGCCTCACCTCGGCTTCCAGCAGAAAGCGGTTCTCGGTCAGGTACTGGCCTTCCAGCACCTGCGCAACCTTGACCTCCAGCTCATCGGGGCGAATATCAGTGAGAAAGCCCAGACTGCCGCGGTTGATCCCCAGCACTGGCACCTTATGCCGCGCCAGAGCGCGGGCAGCGCCGAGCATGCTGCCGTCGCCACCGACGACGATCACCAGATCACAGACTTCACCGAGAATTTTGCGCGACGAGGTCTGCAAACCGTGACCCGGTAGCACTTCAGCGATGGTGTCTTCGAGGATCACATGCAGATGACGAGCGAGCAGAAATTTCTTCAGCCGGCGAATGGTGTCGAGAACCTGGGTACTGCCCAGTCGACCGATGATGCCGATATTACGAAATTGCTCCATGGTGCTCCCGCCAGGCTCTGGATCTAGAGGTCCAGATTATGGGCGAAAGCCCATGGCAGCGGCAAACCGCCGGCTAGCTCTGCGCTATGCTCGGCACATGACGCCCTTTCCTTCACTCACCGACCTGCCCTCGCAACTGCGCCAACCCGCCGTGCGCGACCTGGCCTGGGCGCTGCTTTCACCGCCCTTGCTGGCGCAGACTGCCTGGCCACAGCGTTACCCGCTTAAAGCCAGTAGCTGGAGCCAACAACCGGGTGTGCTGGCTGACTGGTTACTGAGCCTGGATACCGACAGCCAACCCCTGCAGCAATGGTTGAGTAAAAGCTCGGTGCGACGTTTGGGGTTGTACTACGAACGTCTCTGGCAGTTCGCTCTGCATGCCGCGCCGGGTATCGAGGTGTTGGCGGCCAACCTGCCCATCCGCCAGCAAGGTCACACCCTGGGTGAACTGGATATGCTGCTGCGTGATGAGGAAGGCGTGCACCACCTCGAACTGGCGATCAAGCTCTATCTAGGACAACAGCAGGCCAGCGGGAATGATCTGTCGGACTGGCTCGGCCCGGGCAGTCACGACCGCCTGGACCTCAAACTGGCGCACCTGGGCCAGCATCAGTTGCCACTATCAGCCCGCCCCGAAGCCCAGCAGCGGCTGGCGGAACTGAATATCCAACGCCCCCAGGCAGCGTTGTGGCTTGGCGGTTACCTGTTCTCACCCTGGCAGCAGCCCTACACCACACCCCTGGCTGGCAATACCGCGCACCTGCGTGGGCGCTGGTTGCATCGAGCCGACTGGGTACACTTTGCCACACAGCACGACGGCCATTGGCAGCCATTGGAGCGGCATGCCTGGCTGGCGCCCGCACGTATCGAAGAAGCACAACGATGGTCGCGCGAAGCGTTCACGCAATGGTTGGCGACACTGCCCGCAGACGCCAACGCGCAGCTACTCGTTCGTCTGGTAGAAAACCCGCAGCACGGTTGGCAGGAGGCTGAACGGGTGTTTCTGATCAATGACCATTGGCCGACGCAGCCGGCCAGCTAGTTCACTGACTGCGTTCGGTACGGCCACCGGAGCGCGCCAGATAGCCCGACCCACTCTCGCATAGCAGAGCATCACGCTGCACCGCCGGCAAAGCATCCACCCCATCGCGCAGGGCATAGGCGCTGTACCCCAGCTGCGACAGCAGAAACACAGCACTGCTGCTGCGCTTGCCACTGTCGCAGTAGCACAGGTAGGTGCGCTGTTTGTCGAGCAAGCGGGCCTTCAGGCGCAGCAACTGCAAGGGCATGTTCAACGATTGCAGCGCATGGGCACGCTCGTATTCGTCCTGCAGGCGCACATCCAGCCATTGCGCCCCCGCCGCCAGCAAACGCGAGGCCTCCCCCAGCGACACTTCATCGACCACTGGAGCCTTGAGCAAGGCGAAGAAATCCTGGCGATCAAGGCGCAGCACCGTACCGTCTTCTAACATGGTGACCGTGGCATTGCGCGGGCTGTCGGCCAGTAGGGCTTCTTCACCAAAACAGGCGCCGATCTCCAGTTCAGCCAACACCTGCTGAGCACTGCCGGCACCACGAATCACTTCGGCGCGACCGTTCTTCAGGAAGTAGCAACTGTCGCCCACGTCACCTTCCTGCAGCACCGTACTGCCGGCCGGCAACTCGATGCGCTGCAAGCGTTCGAGCATCGCGCGCACATTGGAAGGCGGCACCTTGGCAAACAGCGGGTTTTCCAGCAACCGCTCCAACCACTCGACTTCCTCATGGTTCTGCCCCAGCTCCAGCAGCAGGTCCTGATAGGCCAGACGCCAGGTCAGCAGACGGTTGAGGGTCGCGGTGTCCAGCGCCAGCACGCTGACATCAGTCAGTGCCCGCGCTTCATGCAGGCGCGGCAGGCTCGGCGACAACGGGTGGCAGCTGGCTTCACTGCCAGCCTGCAAGCGCTGCTCCTGGCCATCAACCGACTGCAGCAGCAACTCACCCGCCAGCAGGTAATACGTCAGGCGCGCCTGATCCCCTGGCCGAAACAGCAACTGCCCCGCCAGCAAAGGCTGAGGAATCAATTGCGCACGCAGCTCACGCCATTGCTGCTCAGACAGCACATTGAGTGGCGTCAGGCTGCGTAGCTGCTCGGGGTTAAGGGGTTCGCTCATGGAATATCCAGGCTCCGCTGGTGGAATTCAGTGTAGCCGCGTTACGTCTGTGTGCTGCAACAACGCCGCAGCTCGGCCCTGCAAGCCGCCAGTATGGACGAACACCAGGCGGCTGCCGCGAGCAAAGTAACCGGCCTCGACCTGCTGGCGCAACGCCATTAATGCCTTGGCGGTATACAGTGGTTCCAACGCTATACCGCTGGCGACCTCACTGGCCTGCATAAAAGCCAGCAAGGCGTCATCTACCCGCGCGAAGCCGCCTCGGCAGGCGTCATGCAGGTGGTAGCGCCCTACCGCCTGCCCGGCCGCCTGCACAATGGCCTGCACCTGCTGTTCGACACCATGATCGGCCGGCACGGCCAAGGCCGCATGCACGGGTCGCGCAGCTGCCTCCCCGAGTAGCAGGCCGGCCAAGGTGGTTCCGGTTCCGGCCGCCAGCCACCACGCGTCATAGTCATCCCAGCCCAGAGCCGGCAACTGCTCGCGCACCTGCTGCACCAGGCACATGCAGCCCAACGCGCCCGACAGGCCACCACCACCTTCCGGCAGCGTATAGAAATGTGGGTATTGCGCCTGCCAGGGCAACCAGAAGTCGGTCGCATGCCGAGCGCGATAACCGGCATAACCCAACCAATGCAGCTGCATACCAAATGCCTGTAGATCGCTGACCGTTGGTGTTTGTTGCGGATGGCCGCGCAGCAGTCCGACCGTGTTAAACGCAAAGCGCTTACCGGCGGCAGCCAGTGCATGCAGATGATTGGAATGGGCACCGCCCAGACTGATGACACCATCTGCGCCACAGGCCTGAGCAGCCGCCAGATGATGAGAGAGCTTGAACCACTTATTGCCACTGATCAGCGGGTCCAGCAGATCCAGACGCAGTACCGCCAGCTCAACCCCGGCCACCTGAGCCCAGTCCAGCGGCAATGGCTGTAAAGGCGCACGGGGCGCCCAGTCAGGCAGGACGACAGGCAAGGTTAACTGACAGTACGCAAACGGCTACTGGCCTTGTGCCGTGCACAGCAGTTGGATTCACCCAAGGCAAACCGGCTGGGCGTGTCGATGCGGTCAATCGGGATGGCGCAGCGCTCGCCACTGGGCAGCAGCGCCTCACAACTGGGCTGCTGATAATGCGCCAGCCAGTGCCGGTATTGCTCTTCACTGACAAAACACTTGGCCGCGGCATAGGCCAACGGGTTGTCCTGATAGGTGGCGATATCTTGCAGTGGAATGGTCAGGTGCCCGGCGCCTGGGTGGTAGACCACAAACACCACGCCGAGCTTGGCCAGACGCTCGAGAATCTGGTCGCCGCCCTGGCTGACCAGTTCGGTGTAGGCGCGCTTGAGTCGATTGATCTCCTGCAGCGCCTGGGTGTCCTGCTCGCCACGGTAGGCCAGTTCGACGTCACGGATGGCAATCTGCTCTTTGTACTCAGCCACGGCAGCGGCAATCTTGGCCTGCATCTCGCTCTCGAACTGCGCACGCAGGCTATCCGTTTCACTGCGACCATCACGCTCCAGCTCGCGCAGTTGTGCGGTCATTTCCTCGCGGGAGCTCTGAAAGCTGGCCGCCTGCGCGGCCAATTGGGCCTTCAGCTCAGCATTGTGTTCTTCCTGCTGACGCAAGGCCTGATGCAAGCCATAAATCTGCGCCTGCAGATTCTTGCTCTGTTCATCACTGGCCAATTTGAACTTGGCCAGTTCTTCCTCGTGCTGCTGGGTCAGGCTGCTGATCCGCAGACGCTGCTGCTTAATCAGCTGCGCCGTTTTCAGGCGATGCTCCTGATCAAGCTTGTCACTCGCCTTGACGGCTTCTTCCTGGGCCGAATCGGGGGCATACCACTTGTCTTCGGAAGCCATCTGCAGGCGCTCGGGGGCCACCGCCTGCGGCGCGTCTTCTTCGACCAGCAGACCCAGGCTATTGCGCTTGACCACATCACGCAGCAGAGCCAGGTCATTCTTGCCGGGCGTCAGGCTTGGATCCCAGAGGTGCATCTGATGCCAGGACACCGGGCACTGGCTGCGGCAGGCCAGACGAATCGGCCCAGCACCCAGATCAGGACCGCGGCCGGCGCGTTCGGCCAAGTGTTGCAGGGGGATATTCCAGCCAGAGTCCGGAGCGCCCTTCTCGTCGAAATCCAGGTAGAAAAACACCAGCGCCTTGATCAGCAGCCGTGGATTGATCAGCGCATAAGCCACACGCATCTGCTGGTCGGCAAACTCCGGCATGTTCACCACGCCGTCGAGCAACGCTTCAAACTCGGGGAAGAACATTTGCTTGCAGATGCCGCCACGCTCACTGAAAAACAGTACGGCCTCGACCATCTGCGGCTTGTTCTGCATGCTCATCGGTTTTCCTCTAGGCCGAAACGGGACGCTCCGCTCAGCGCGTGGCAGGTCGTGCGTATGCTGCGCAAAAATTGGCGCACATGGCAAGACTGCCAACATTCTGACGGGTTAAGCAAAGCCCGTAGCGCAGGCAATGCACCCTTGTTCAGGCAAGTCTAGGGGAAAAACCAAGCCCAGCAATGTGACTGGGTTGGCAGTCGCCCTGCCCGCCGGCCGCGAAAAACCGGGCGACAGGGCGAAACTGTGATGGATTTGGTGCAACGCGTCAGGCTTTGGCGGCCGCCAGAAAGGGTGCCAGGCGCCGGCCCATTTCGTCACCCAAGGCTTGCAGGCCGCTCATGGGGCGAACCATCACTTCAAAATCAACAATCTTGCCGCTCTCATCAAAGCGGATCATGTCGATGCCTTTGAGTTCGCGCTCGCCCACCTTGGCACTGAACTCCAGCACCACATTGAGGCCATCGGCACTGGCCAACTCGCGATGGTAAGCAAAATCGACAAATACCTTGCTCACCGTATTCAGAATCAGCGACACCATGGGCGCGCCGGCATAAGGCTTGTAAGCCATGGGCGAGCGAAACACCGCCTGCGGGTGCAACAGTTCAGGCAATGGACTCAAATCATTGTTCTGCATCAGCGCATGCCAGCGCGCCAGTGTGGCGGCTGCGGCCGGTTGCAGTTGAGCATTCTCAGTCACGGGCTTCTCCTTGTTGTTGTGAGCCACATGCAAAACGCCCCGCACAAAGCGGGGCGTCGGTTATCAGAGTTCGGCAGCGAGGCGCGAGCCCTGGTTGATGGCACGCTTGGCATCCAGCTCGCTGGCGACATCCGCACCACCGATCAGGTGTACAACCTGGCCAGCACTTTCCAGACCTTCCTGCAGCTCACGCAGCGGATCCTGACCCGCGCAGACGATCACGGTGTCCACCGGCAATACCTGCGGCTCGCCGCCGGCAATGCTGATATGCAGGCCGGCGTCATCGACCTTGAGGTACTCGACCGAGTTGAGCATCTGCACGTTCTTGTTCTTCAGACCAGTGCGGTGAATCCAACCAGTGGTCTTGCCCAGACCATCGCCAACCTTGGTTTTCTTGCGTTGCAGCAGGAACACTTCGCGCGCCGCCGGGTGCGGATGGGCCTCCACGCCCGCCACGCCGCCGCGAGCCTCAAGCGCGGTGTCGATGCCCCACTCTTTCCAAAATTCGTCACGGTTGAGGCTGGTCGCCTCGCCTTGATGAGTGATGAACTCGGAAACGTCGAAACCGATGCCCCCCGCACCAATCACCGCCACTTTCTGGCCGACTGGCTTGCGCTGCAGAATGGCATCCAGGTAGCCGATCACCTTGGCGTGCTCGATGCCCGGAATAGCCGGGGTGCGCGGAGCAATACCAGTGGCCAGGATAATTTCGTCGTAGCCGCCCTTGGCCAGGTCATCGGCCGATACGCGGGTATTCAGGCGCAGATCAACACCAGTGGTTTCCAGCTTGCGCTTGAAGTAACGCAGGGTTTCATAAAACTCTTCCTTGCCCGGCACACGCTTGGCCACGTTGAACTGGCCGCCGATTTCGCTGGCTGAGTCGAACAGCGTCACGCTGTGACCACGCTCAGCGGCCACGGTGGCGGCAGACAGGCCCGCCGGGCCTGCGCCGACCACAGCAATCTTCTTCACGGTTGTGGTCGGGATGTAATTCAGTTCGGTCTCATGGCAAGCACGCGGGTTGACCAGGCAACTGGTCAGCTTGCCGCCAAAGGTGTGGTCCAGGCAGGCCTGGTTGCAGCCGATGCAGGTATTGATCTCGTCACTGCGACCGGCAGCAGCCTTGTTGACGAAGTCCGGGTCGGCGAGGAATGGACGGGCCATCGACACCATGTCAGCGTCGCCTTCGGCCAGGACCTGCTCAGCCACTTCCGGGGTGTTGATGCGGTTGGTGGTGATCAGCGGAATACCCACTTCACCACGCAGCTTGGCGGTCACCTTGGTGAACGCGGCGCGCGGCACCTTGGTAGCGATGGTCGGAATACGCGCTTCGTGCCAGCCGATACCGGTGTTGATCAGGGTCGCGCCTGCCTTCTCGATGGCCTTGGCCAGCAGGACGATCTCGTCCCAGGTGCTGCCGCCTTCGACCAGATCCAGCATCGACAAGCGATAGATGATGATGAAGTTCGGGCCAACGGCCTCACGCACGCGGCGAACGATCTCCACCGGCAGGCGCATGCGGTTCTCGTAGCTACCGCCCCAACGGTCAGTGCGCTGGTTGGTGTGGGCGGCGAGGAACTGGTTAATGAAATAACCTTCCGAACCCATGATTTCCACGCCATCGTACTCAGCCTGCTGGGCCAGCACGGAGCAGTTGATGAAATCCTGGATCTGCTTCTCGATGCCTTCCTCGTCCAGCTCTTTGGGCTTGAACGGGTTGATCGGTGCCTGGATGGCGCTTGGCGCTACCGATTTCGGACTGTAGGCATAGCGGCCGGCGTGAAGGATCTGCATGCAGATCTTGCCGTCCGCCGCATGCACGGCGCGGGTAACAATCTTGTGCTTTTCCGCTTCTTCCGGGGTGCTCAGCTTGGCTGCACCGGAATACACCCCACCTTCCTCGTTCGGGCCGATACCGCCCGTCACCATCAGGCCAACACCGCCACGGGCACGCTCGGCAAAGTAAGCCGCCATGCGCTCAAAACCATTCGGCTTTTCTTCCAGCCCGGTGTGCATCGAACCCATCAGGGTGCGGTTCTTCAGCGTGGTGAAGCCCAGATCGAGCGGGGCCAGCAGGTGGGGGTACTGAGCAGTCATGAAAATCTCCACATCGGGTATTGGCTGTTCACGGGAATGCCGCAACCTCTTGCTGGGTGCGGTCGATAGGGTCTAGACGATAATCAGCCGAGCCGAACGCCTCAATGACTCAAAATTACAACTTATTGATCATAAATAGCAGCGCAGCTTGGCAAAGCCCAGGCACTTGCCTACCCTGACGCCACCGCACTACCTGAGAAAGACAAGGGCAAAGCCAGGCGATGAAAACCACACGGGTCAAACTGGGCGATCTTTCCGTTGGCTTTGTCGACAACCTGGCTGATGCCATGCGCCACTGCGGACACAACCCACAGCCCTTGCTCGACAGCTACGGCCTGGATGCCGCACGCCTGGCCGAACCGCGCGCCCGACTGTCGATCCCGCGCTATATGCGACTGGGCCATACCGCCATCCAGCAATGCAATGAGCCCGGACTCGGCCTGCTGATGGGCCAGGCCAGCCGCCTGAGCCAGGTCGGCCTCGCCGGCGTGACCGCGGCACAAGCGCCGACAGTGCGCGAGGCGGCACGCGCACTGATCCGCTTCGAACCGCTGTATGCCGCCAATTACCGCGGCCAGTCGAGCCTGCACGAAGATCATCAGGGCGCCTGGCTGCGCTTCTATTCGATCAGCCCGTATAACGCCTACAACCGCTTCGTGGTCGATTCGGTATTGGCCAGTTGGACGCAGCAGTTGAGCCGGCTGACGCAACAACCCCTGCCGGTGGAGAAAGTGCAGATTGAATTTCCCGCGCCAGATTACGCGGCGCAGTACGGCGAATTGTTCGCCTGCCCGGTGGAGTTTGCCAGCGAGCATAACCAGCTGCGCCTGAGCCAGCAGAGCCTGAACCTGCGCAACCCGGAGCACTGCCCGAGCACCTGGCGGCACCTACTGGAAATCTGTGAACGGGAACTGACGCAACTGACGCGCACGCGCAACCTGCGCGAGCGCATTACTCAGCTGCTCGGCCCGCTGCTGCATGGCCGCGAGCCGGACTTGGCGGAAGTGGCTGCACGCCTGCAGCTGCCGACCTGGACCCTGCGGCGCAAACTGGCCGAAGAAGGCACGCAGTTTCGCAGCATCCTCAACGACACCCGCCGCGACCTGGCCATGGCCTATATCCGTGACACCGAACTGGCCTTCGGCGAAATCGCCTACCTGCTCGGCTTTGCCTCGGCAGAAGCCTTCCAGCGCGCGTTTAAACGCTGGAACCAGCAAACCCCGGGCGAATATCGCCGCGAACAGCGTCGAGCGCTCTAAACCCACTCAGAGTTCGGTAGCGTCTTCGTCGCGCTCCGGTACATCCAGCTCGCCGGCACGGGCCTCCAGCAGCTCTTCCTGATAGTCATCCATTGATGGCTCCTCCCACGTCGATAGGTCAGCGACTGCGCTTTGCCTGAACAAAACAAACAAAGAACATGCCAATCAGGCTAGATGGGCGAGATGAACGCAAGATGACAGGTTGTCGCGCGACAGCCGGGAAGCTGCCGCAATTAAATGACGAGCAATAAAAAACCCGCTGATATCGCTATCAGCGGGCTTCCTATATGGCGCAGCGGACGGGACTCGAACCCGCGACCCCCGGCGTGACAGGCCGGTATTCTAACCGACTGAACTACCGCTGCGTGTCGGTGGACTTGCGTCCGTAGAACTCTTGCTTCGTCTGACAAATCAGCCCTGAGGGCTTTTTCATCTCAACCTGAGCTAAGTCAGGCTGGAAAATATGGCGCAGCGGACGGGACTCGAACCCGCGACCCCCGGCGTGACAGGCCGGTATTCTAACCGACTGAACTACCGCTGCGCGTCGGTGGACTTTCGTCCAATTCACAAGAGTGGTGGGTGATGACGGGATCGAACCGCCGACCCTCTGCTTGTAAGGCAGATGCTCTCCCAGCTGAGCTAATCACCCGCTGCTTGCGAGGCGCGAAATTTACGCAAGGCCCGCACCTAAGTCAACACCCTGCTTAAAGTTTTTCTAAAAAAGTGCAAAAACTGCTGCCCTTCACAGGTGCCACTGAAGGGCTCGCCGCACCATTATTGCGCCACCCGCAGACTTAACCGAGCTGCGACCTTATTGTCATCCGTGCGATCCAACCCGGCTTCGGCGATTTGCACGCCCTGCTCTTGCAGCACAGTGAACCAGCGCAGCAACTGAGCAAAGGGGGCCGGTTGCAGGTTGAGCTGCAACGCACCGTCGCCAGCATTGTCCAGCCGCTCGATGGTCAGCCCCTGAGTCGCCGCACTGGCAGTCACGGTGCCTTGCAGGCGCGCCGGATCAATACTCTGCTGCGGTGCACTGGCCAAGCCGCGCGCCGCCGGTGCCTGGCTCTGCAGATAGGCATGCAGTTCGCGCTGAGTTTCAAAGGCGCTGCGCGCGGCCTGCAGACGCTGCTGCGCCGGTTGCCAGAGCGTCAGATAAAGCAGCACCAACACCAGGAACAGCGCCAGGCTGCCGAGGGCGAGTTGTTCACGGGGGGCCAGGCTGCGCCAACGTTGCACCAGCTGCGAGTTTTCCAGCTGCGCGGTAAAACCCTTGCCTTGCGAAGTCATGCTCATCCTCCAATCACCACGCGTGCACTGACGCCTGCGCCTTCCCGACTGGCCGAACCCAGCTGTACCGCCAGACCGCTTTCCTGCAAACGTTCACGCAGGCGTTCCAGCTCAGCAAAACCCGGAGCCTGCACCTGCATGGCCAGATCCCCGCGCACCTCGCTGAAATCCACCTGGCTGATCTGCACCTGGCCACCCACCATTGCACCACTGACCTGAGCGAGCAGGCCGAGCAGACGATTTTGTCCGGCGCCGGCACTGCCTTGCAGATGCTGATCAAGCTGCGCACGCAGATTGACCAGCTTGCTGTCCTGAGGGAACAGCTCCTTGTACAGCGCCGCGCTGGCCGCCGCGTACTCATCCGCCTGACGTTGCAGATGCCAGGCCTGAGCCAGGTTGAAGCCCCACTGCAACACCAGCCACATGCCCACCAGCCCCAACAGCGGTCGCCAACGTTGCCATTGACTGCCACTGGACTGAACGGCGAATTCACCTTGCGCCAGGTTATTGCGCAGCGGTTGCTGGGCCAGCCAAACAAAGGGATCGACCAGCGCCATCGTTTCATCCACTGGCTGCGGCGCGCGATGCTGCGCATCACACCAGGCCACCTGCGGTTGCACACACAAGGGGCTCAGCTGCGGCCAGTCCTGCGCTTGCAAGGCCATCCGCGTGACATTCTCACCACCCAGCAACCAGCGCCCGTGCAGTGGCAGCAGCGCCGTTCCCGGCCCTGGCAGCAGGTCGGCATCCACGGCAATCGCCTGGGGTGGCACTGCACACAAGGCCAGCCAGGCCGATAACCAGCTGCGGCGCACGGCAAATACCCGATGACGACCATCGGCCAACGGCTCGCCCAGGGCCAGATGCATCAGCTCGACCTCTTCGGCAAGCAACTCTTCCACCGCAAATGGCAGCGCCTGACGCAACCAGCGGGCCTTGCGCGTTGGCAGATTGACCGCGCAGGACGTCACCGCCTCGACGGGCAGTACCAGGGTCCAGTTGCCGGTCAACTGCGCTTGCACCGCCTCGAACGCCAGGGTTTCGCTCACCCCGGCCACCACCCGCTGCACTGGCAGCTCGGCCTGTGCCGCACTGCAGGCGGCCGGCGGCAGGAACACATAGGTCTGACTCATGGTTGCACTTCCTCGACAGGCACTGGCGCCATTGCGCCCTGCCCCAGATCACGGGCTAGAACATATACGCGACCATCACTGGCACGTTGCACGGTGCTGCGCAGAATCTGCCGGCGCTCGCCGACCGTGACCTCGCTCACCACCTGAAAATACTGGCTACCCAGTGCCAGGCCCTGGCTTTGCACCTGCAAACCGCTGAGCTGGGCCATAAAGCTCGGCAGATCACGATAGCCCTCGCTGCCCCGCGCAGCGACCAACCCCTGCGCCGTACTCAGCGGTAGCCCTTCTGCCAGGCTGGCCAGCACCCGCGCACTGGCCGTATTGACGTTGAGGGTGGCGTCGGCCGGCAACGCGCTGACATACGGCAGCAGACGCTGATAATCCGCCTCGCTCATCTCCAGCAGCAGGCGCAGCTCGGAGACATCAGCCAGCTCGCGGTTGCCAGCCCGATAAGGCGGCTGCGCCAGCAGGTACTGGTTGTCTTCGGCACCGTAACCACCATTGGGCTGGTCATCGCCATCCAGCCAGTCGAGCAGACGCTCGGCGTAAGGCGTATCGATCTGCAAACCGAGCAACAGGCGACGCAATTGCCCGACTGCCGCCTCGTTGGGCTGGCCCTGACGCAACAGGCTGTTGAGGTTGAAGCGCCCTGTCGGATCGCTGATCTGCACCCGCAGCGCACCGCCTTCATCCAGACTGAACGGAGGACGCGGTTTGGCCCAGACCTCGGCGAGATGATCAATTGGCGCACGCGGGTCGCCCTGGCGCAGGTCGCGCTGCAAGATGGCCTTGGCCAGGGTTTCGCCACCCAGGGCGTACTGCCACGCCTGACGCACATGCAGCTGATTGGCGCTGCTGCGGATCGACAGCTGCTGACGCGCGATGATTCCGGCGCTGACCACCGTGACCACCACAACCACGAGCAGCACGGTGATCAGTGCCATACCCCGCTGCTGCCTCATGGCTGCACCTGCGCAGCCGATTCATCGCCCGCGCCACCAGGGTCGGCAGGATTCTCGCCCGGGGCTTGTTGCGCCAGACGCTCGGGTAAACCTTCCGGCAGGCGCAGCAGACGCCGCACTTCGCCATAACGGCGATGCTGCAAGACCAGCTCAATGGCTTGCGGCAGCACCTTGAGTGCCTCGTCGGGGTTCTTTTCCAGCGGCGGCCAGCTGCTCTGCCAGAGACCTTGCTGATCCAGATAACGCAGCTGCAGCTGTGTCACACCATCCAGTGCCTGCTGAATCTGCGGCTGGCTGTCCTGCGCCTGGTCCAGCACGGTCCAGTAGCGCCGCTGCCATTGCTCACCACTGAGCTGCCAGCGCACCCGTTGCAGACTGGCCCGTGGCTGCCCAAGCGGATTGCGCCAGCCGCTGCGGGTCAGTTCCAGCGCCGGGCTTTCCAGGTCTTCACCGAGCAGGGCCGCACGCGGGTCGCCAAACGGATCACGCGTCGGACGCACCTGCACTTGCAGCAAATCCCGCTCAAACGCCGCCATGGCTCGCACCAGCTCACGCAGTTGCTGTTCGTGGGCACGAGTGACCTTATCGGTTTGCAACACACTGTCGAGCATGCGGTAGGTGCCCAGACCCAACAATGCAAAGATGGCGATGGCAATCAGCAGTTCGAGCAGGGTGAAACCGCGCGCCCGCCTCATTGCATCACCCCGAGAAAGCCATTGAGGCTGACCACGGCGCGCTCCCGCACCTCGCCTGCGGCACGCTCCGCCGGCATGGGAGCGACCCACAGGGTTACGCGGCGCATATCCGGCTCGCTGGTGCCCTGCACCTCGCTTTGCCACTGCCAACGGCGCCCGGCGAACTCCACCTCACCCTGCTCACGACCATCGGCCACCGGACTTTGCGACAACTGCAGCTCCGTCAGGCGGTTATCGGCGATCCACATGGCCAGGGTTTTCTCTTCCAATCGCGAGGCGGTCTGCAGGCTACGCGCTGTGGCGGTCAGCACGCTGGCCGCGACCAGGGCGAAGATCGCCAGCGCCACCAGCACTTCAAGCAAGGTGAAGCCCTGTACACGCTTCATCGACTGCGCCCTGCCGGTTGTTCAATCTCGACCTTGGGCAGCTGAAAGCCATCACTGGCCAGTTGCAAGCGCAGGCCATTGGCCCGCCGCTCGTTCAAGCGCAGACGAAACGGGCTGATCTCGCCACTGGATAACAGCAGCAACTGCGGCACCAACGCACCTTTGCGTGCAGCTTCACCTTCGAGCGCTGGCAACTCCAGCGCCGTGCCTTCCAGCTCAACACTGAGTTCGGCCCAGGTTGGCAGGGCATGGGGTTTGTCATTCAGCGCCTGCCACTGCTGCTTGAGCGGCTCATAGCGCAGCACCTGATAGGCCTCGCGACTGAGCAACAGGCCGTACTCCTGGTTGTCCAGCACGGCCTCTTCGGCGAGCACACCAATCAGCCCGGCCAGCCGTTCCGCTTCGTTATGCAACTCGCGCCCGGGGCCGGCAATGCCCACGCTGAGCACCGCAATACCGATCAGGCTGCCAAGAATCACCAGCACCACCAGCAGTTCGATCAGGGTAAAGCCCCCGGCCGGGCTCGGTTGCTGGCGCATAAGACTCAGAGATCCCAGTTACCGATATCGGCATCCTGATCGCTGCCACCTTCTTTGCCGTCAGCGCCCAGGGAATACAGATCAAAAGCCCCCTTGGTGCCCGGTGCCAGATACTGGTAGACATTGCCCCACGGATCGACCGGCAGGCGCTTGAGGTAGCCGTCGCGGTTCCAGTTCTTCGGCTGCGGATTGCCGGAAGGCTTTTTCACCAGCGCTTCCAGACCCTGCTGGGTGCTCGGGTAGGCATGGTTATCCAGCTTGTACATATCCAGCGCGGCCGCTACGGCCTTGATATCGCCCTTGGCCACGGTGACCTTGGCCTGATCGGGCCGGCTCATCACCTGCGGCACCACCAGGGCAGCCAGAATCCCCAGTATGACCACCACCACCATGATTTCGATCAGCGTGAAACCGGATTGACGCTTATTCACTGCTTACCCCACCAACTGATTGAGAGACAGAATCGGCAGCAGAATGGCCAGTACGATCACCAGCACCACTGCCCCCATAAAGACCAGCATAAAGGGCTCAAACAGCCCCACCAGCAGCGCCACCTGGGCACCCAGGTCGTTTTCCTGATTGCGCGCGGTGCGCGCCAGCATCTGGTCCAGCTCACCCGAGCGTTCGCCGCTGGCGATCATGTGCAGCATCATCGGCGGAAACTGCCCGCTGGCTTCCAGCGCGCGGGTCAAGCTGCCACCTTCACGCACCTTCTGTGCGGCAATCACCACCTCAGCGCGAATCACCCGATTGGCGATCACCTGCGCTCCAATGCCCAGGGCTTCAACCAATGGCACGCCGCTACGGGTCAGAATCGCCAGGGTCGAGGCAAAGCGTGCGCAGTCAGTGGCGCGAATCAAGCGCCCTACCAGCGGTATGCGCAGCAGGAAACCATGCCAGCGGGCCTTCAGCACATCATCATGCAGCGCCCAACGCAGGGCGAACACACCCAGAATGACGAGAATCACCGCCAGCCAGCCCCAGCCCTTGACCCAATCACTCAAGGCAATCAGACCGCGCGTGAGCGCCGGCAGGGTTTGTCCAGAGTCGACAAACACCCGCACCACGTCCGGCACCACATAACCGAGCAGGAAGCCGACAATCAGCAAGGACGCACACATCAGAATCAGCGGATAGAGCAGCGCCAGTTGGATTTTTTGCCGCGACTGCTGACGTTGCTCGGTGTAGTCGGCCAATTGCTCCAACACCGGGCCCAGGTGGCAGGCATGCTCACCCGCCGCCACCGTGGCGCGGTACAGCTCAGGGAAAGCCGAGGGGAATTCTTTCAGACTGCTGGCCAGATCATGACCTTCCAGCACCCGCGCGCGCACCGCCAGCAACATGCTTTGAATGCGCGGCGAACTGGCCTGGGCAGCCGCCGCGCGCAGGGCTTCCTCAATCGGCAACGCCGCTTGCACCAGAGTCGCCAGTTGCCGGGTGATCAGCGCCAGATCGCGGGCAGAGATGCCGCGAGCAAAACTGAAGTGCGAACCTGCGCCAGTCTGTTCACGGGTACGCGTGGCTTTGACATCCAGCGGCGCCAGCTGGCGCTCGCGCAGAATCTGCCGCACCTGACGCGCGCTGTCAGCTTCCAGCACGCCCTTCTGCTGACGACCCTTACCGTCGAGGGCGAGGTATTCGAACGCGGCCATTATTCTTCTCGCGTCACGCGCAGCACTTCCTCAACCGTGGTCGCCCCTTCCAGCACCTTGCGCCGGCCATCTTCACGGATGCTCGGGCCGAGGGTGCGGGCGTGGCGGGTCATGTCCTGCTCGGAAGCGGCGTTGTGAATCAGGGTGCGCAGGTGATCATCGAACACCACCAGCTCGTAGATGCCGGTTCGGCCGCGATAGCCCTGCTGATGGCAGTGCGCGCAGCCACGGGCGTGATAGAGGGTTGGCGGCGTTGCCGAGGACACGCCGAGCAAGGCGCACTCGGCCTCGTCAGCCTGATAGGCCTCCTTGCACTGCGGGCAAAGCACCCGCACCAGGCGTTGCGCCAGCACCCCGAGCAGGGATGAGGACAACAGAAACGGCTCGATGCCCATATCCACCAGGCGGGTAATCGCGCCGATGGCGCTATTGGTGTGCAGGGTCGAGAGCACCAGGTGGCCGGTCAGCGAGGCCTGCACGGCGATTTCGGCGGTTTCCTTGTCGCGAATCTCGCCGACCATCACCACGTCCGGGTCCTGCCGCAGAATGGCACGCAGGCCACGGGCGAAGGTCATGTCGACCTTGGAGTTGACCTGGGTCTGGCCGATGCCTTCGAGGTGATACTCGATCGGGTCTTCAACGGTGAGGATATTGCGCGTGCGGTCATTCAGGCTGACCAGGCTGGCGTACAGCGTGGTGGTCTTACCCGAACCGGTCGGCCCGGTGACCAGCAGAATGCCGTGAGGTTTACGCACCGTGGCTTCCATCAGATCGCGGTCGCGCACGCTCATGCCCAGGTGCTGCAAATTCAGGCGACCGGCCTGTTTATCGAGCAAGCGCAGCACCACCCGCTCGCCATTGGCCGACGGCAGGGTCGAGACCCGCACATCCACCTCGCGGCCGCCGACTTTCAGGGAAATTCGCCCGTCCTGAGGGATGCGCTTCTCGGCGATATCCAGGCGCGCCATGACCTTGATCCGCGACACCAGCAACGCCGCCAGCTCGCGCTTGGGCTCCAGCACCTCACGCAGAATGCCGTCCACGCGGAAGCGTACGACCAGACGTTTCTCGAAGGTTTCCAGGTGAATGTCCGAAGCGTTTTCCTTGATCGCCTCGCCGAGGATGGCGTTGATCAGGCGGATGATCGGCGCGTCGTCTTCCTGCTCCAGCAAGTCTTCGGCTTCCGGCACCTGTTCGGCCAGCGCGGCCAGATCGAGGCTGCCGCCGATGTCCTCGGCCAGCTGCATGGACGCCGAGTCATGCTGATAGGCCTTGCCCAGGGCCTGTTCGAAAGCCTCTAGCGAGAGCGCCTGCAATGGCAGCTGCACGCCGGCAAAACGTTGCGCCTCGGCCAATGCCACCGGGTCAACGCCTGGCCGGTAGGCCAGACTCGGCACACCGTCAGCATTCAGCAACAGCACCCCTTGGCGCTTGGCAAAGCTGAATGGCAGACGCCTTGAGGGCACTTCGATAAGCAGCGCATTCATTCGTAACATGCCTTTAGCACAGTAACCCGACGCCACGTAACGGACGCCAAACGCAGGACAGCAAGCCAGGGTTCTGTGAATTAATTGTTGTAAGTTGGCGGAAATAGCATGAAAACAGCGCGCTATCTTTAGCACATTGAGCGGATCGACACACTACCCCAACGGGGGGCTGCCAAATGCCTGGCAAGTGTCTATGATCAGCGCGCGATCCACGCCACATAATAATAAGTTCCGGAGTGACGCCCCTTGCCCTTTTTGGCTTCCCAACGCTGGCTGCAGCGCCATGCCACCACCCTGGTGGGCCTTGCGCTGGTAACCGCCATGAGCGTCAGCCTGGCCTGGCAAAGTGCCGATTGGTTGCGCCTGCTGCGCACCCCGGCGAAAACGACTGAAACCTCGGCGCACAGCACGCAAACCGCCGCGCAGCCTACGGAAATCGGTCAGCTGTTCGGCACCAGCAGCGCGGCCAACGACAGCCCCGCACCCAACACCACCCTGCGTCTGACCCTGCTCGGCAGCTTTGTGCATGCCGACCCGCAGCGCTCCAGCGCGATTATTCGCAGCGAAGGCAGCAGCGCCCAGCGCTACACCATCAACAGTGAAATCAGCAGCGGTGTACGCCTGCATGCCGTGGCCGCCGACCGCGTCGAGCTGTTGCGCAATGGCCGCCGTGAAAGCCTTAGCTTCCCCATCAGCAACTCAGCGACCAGCAGCCTGCAAAGCAGCACCAGCGAGATCGCGGCCGACCCGCTGGAGCAGCTCAGCGAACTGGAATCCGATGACTTGGTCCAGCTGCGCGAACGCATGGATGCCCTGCGCCAGCAGATGCAGGCCTCCGGCAGCGTGCCGGACAGCTCAGAACCCACCGAACAGCCCACGGAAAACAACTGACACGATGACCCCGACTCTTTCGCGCCTTACCTTCGCTTTGTTGGCTGCGGGCCTGGCTTGCAGCCCACTGCCGCTGAGTGCTGCCGTTACTGCTGTGGCGCCCAGCGCCAGCCAGCAGGAGGAAAGCTGGACCATCAACCTCAAGGGTGCCGATATCCGCGAATTCATCGATCAGGTGGCGCAGATCAGCGGGCAGACCTTTGTCGTCGACCCGCGGGTCAAGGGCCAGGTCAGCGTGGTGTCCAACAGCCCACTGACGCTGACCGAGGTCTATCAGCTGTTTCTCTCGGTGATGGCCACCCACGGTTTCAGCGTGATTACTCAAGGCGATCAGGCGCGCATCGTGCCCAACGCCGAGGCCAAGGCCGATGCGGATGCCGGACGCAGCGCACCGGATCGTCTGGAAACCCGACTGATCCAGGTGCAGCACGGCTCGGCCACCGAGCTGATCCCGCTGATCCGTCCACTGGTGCCGCAGTATGGTCACCTGGCGGCCATCACCACGGCCAACGCCATCATCATCAGTGACCGCACCGCCAACATTGAGCGCATTGAAGACCTGCTGCGCCAGCTCGACCAGAAAGGCCAGAATGACTACAGCGTGCTCAACCTGCAGCACGCCTGGGTCATGGACACCGCCGAAGTGCTGCGCAACGCTGTGGATCGTGGCCAGGCCAAGGGCGCGTCCGGCACTCAGGTGATCGCCGACGGCCGTACCAATCGCCTGATTCTGCTCGGCCCGCCGGCCGCGCGGGCCAAACTGGTGGCCCTGGCCCAGTCACTGGACACCCCCACCAGCCGCTCGGCCAACACCCGGGTGATCCGCCTGCGCCATGGCGATGCCAAGAGCCTGGCGGAAACCCTCGGCGAGATTTCCGAGAAGCTCAAGCCGGAAGCCGGCGGGGAAACCACCGGCAAGCCGCAGACCATCCTGATTCGCGCCGACGAAAGCCTCAACGCCCTGGTATTGCTGGCCGAGCCAGACGTGGTGGCGACTCTGGAAGACATCGTGCGCCAGCTGGACGTGCCGCGCGCCCAGGTGATGGTCGAAGCCGCGATTGTCGAAGTCTCCGGTGATATCAGCGACGCTCTGGGCGTGCAGTGGGCGGTGGATGCCCGCGGCAGTACCGGCGGCCTGGGCGGCACCAATTTCGCTGGCACCGGTCTGTCGATTGGCCGGGTGCTGCAAGCGATTCAGGATCGCGACAGCGATACCGACAACAACACCCTGAGCAACCTGCCCGATGGCGCCATCATCGGCCTGGGTACCGATGACTTCGGCGTACTGATCACTGCACTGTCGGCCAACAGCAAGAGCAACCTGCTGTCCACGCCGAGCCTGCTGACCCTCGATCACCAGAAAGCGGAAATTCTCGTCGGGCAGAACGTGCCCTTCCAGACCGGCTCCTTCACCACCAGCGCCTCGGGGGCCGACAACCCCTTCACCACCATCGAGCGCCAGGACATCGGCGTGACCCTCAAGGTCACCCCGCATATCAACGAAGGTGCCTCCCTGCGCCTGGAGATCGAGCAGGAAATCTCCTCCATCGCCCCCACCAGCCAGGGTGTCAATGCGGTTGACCTGATCACCAACAAGCGCTCGATCAAGAGCACCATCCTTGCCGAGAATGGCCAGGTCATCGTGCTTGGCGGGCTGATTCAGGATGACGTCACCCAGGCCGACTCCAAGGTGCCGTTGCTCGGCGATATTCCGCTGATCGGAGCACTGTTCCGCTCGACCAAGGAAACCCGCATCAAGCGCAACCTGATGGTATTCCTGCGCCCGACCGTGGTACGCGATGGTGCCGGCATGGCCGCACTGTCCGGCAAGAAGTACAGCGATATCCGCGTACTGGGCGATGTGCGTGAGGACTACCGCCCAGGCATTCTGCCGAGCAACCCCAACCACCTGTTCGACAAAGCCGAGCCCGGCGCCATCGACCTGCGCGAGTAACCCTCTCGCGCTCAGGAAACGGCCATGCCCGCGAACAAGCATCGCAAGCATGGGCTCCTACAGAGAAAACCGCAGAAAATAAAAAGGCCTCGGTATCACTACCGAGGCCTTTTGCGTTGCAGCGTCTGACGCTTATTTGTCTTCGTTACGCTGGTGCTTGAAGAACACGCCGTTGTCACCGAAGGCCGAGGCGATAAAGGCCGAAGTCAGCTCCATCTCACCGATCTTCACTGCACTGTTGCGCCGCTGGGTGGCGTAGCTGCGGCTGATCGATGGAATGATCGAAGTCTTGATCTCCATCGAGGTGGCATACACGTCATAGACCTTGGTGCCGGCATTCAGGGTCAGCAGGTCGGCACGGAAATCGTGCGGTGTGCTGGCGAAACGATTGCGCAGCTCAGTGCGCGGCACAAAGTAGATCTGCGTCGGCGCCTTGGGCTTGGCCACAGCGGCGCCCGCCTGGGTGACTTCTGCCATGTCGTTGAGCAGCAGCAGCGTCGGCTTGAGGCTTACTGCCGAGAACAGGATGGTCGTGCCCAGGGTGTCATTGGCTTCCGGCACCACGTACTGCGACAGCTCGTTGGCGAAGAAGTTATGGTTATTGCCCTGCCCGCTCAGGGTATACAGCGCGGACACGTTCTCCGACGGTTTGCCATCGACAAAGGCCTTCCATGCCAAGCCAGGGGCAAAACCGCGGTCGGCCGGATCACCGGTCACAGACAGACGCAGCAGGCCGTTGTCGGAACCCTGGAACAGCCCGCTGTAGGGGTTGTTCGGCACAGCGACGAACTTGACCTTGGCCATCACGCCATGCGGATGGATCGGCTTCTCATAACCGGCCGGGGCCACGTCGCTGCGCACCTTGACCTTGTTCCACAGGATCGAGCCAATCAGCCCGCCGACATTCACCGGCTGCAACGCCGGCAGCTTGTCCGCCGCGTACTGGGTGCGCAATGCGCCGTTGACCCAGAGGTTTTCCTGCTTGTTGGCACCCGGCCAGCTTTCATAATCCGCCGGGATGTTCAGGCCCCAGGGTTTGAAGGCGTTCTCCACCCCAACCAGGCTGGCTTGCAGCTGCGGATTGTGACGGCGCAGCACATCAACCATGGTGGTGTGTTCGACCCAGTCGATGCCTTCCGGGGTATACACCTCAGGACGATAATCCTTGGTGTAGAAGCGGTCGGTCATCAGGCGGCGCGAAGCGTTCATGATAAAGATCTGGAAGGCCGTTTCGCCGAAGGCAAAACCTTCCGGGCGCACGGTTTCAGCGAGCATGCCCACCAGGGTGTCGATGCGTTCGATGTTGTTGCCGTAGATGCGCTTGAGTTCGGCCAGGGTCGCGGCGTCTTTGGTCAGGTCCTCGAACTTGGTGATCGGATTGAGGCCGATCTGCCGGCGGAATTCGTTATAGCGCGGTACGCCACGTTCACGGTCACGCAGCACGTCGATGGCGGCCAGATCGATATCACCGACCAATGGCATCGACAGGTTGCGCAGGAAGTTCGGGTAGTTGTTCAGCGTCAACGAGCCCGGATTGGTGATACCGAAGGAGTACCACAGACGCTCCGGACGCTCGACATTGAGCAGGTTCTCGGCATCACGGTCGCGGGTGTTCTGCACAGCGATAGTACGCGACACCTGGTTGGAGCCGATGTCATACACCTGCACGTTGTCGCGCATCAGTGGGTGCATGCGGTACACCGCAACGAACTCTTCGGTGAGGGTGAATGGCACGCCGTAGTTATTGGGTGCAGTGGAGCCGACGATGCCGGTCAGGGCGTGGTCGATGGCGCTGTTGCCAACGCCCGGCGCAACATTCGGGTCGAAACCGAGGATGCGTTTGACGAACGAGTCGGACTTGGCCAAATCCGCTTGCAGCATGCGCACTTCGGCCTGGAAGTCGTCACGCGGGCCGCCCTGGCCGAGCAGGCCCCACCAGTTGGAGTACATGGCACGCTCGGTGATCGGGTTGGCGATCACCGCCGGGGTCCACTCCACGGTGTGAATCTTGGCCATCAGCGCCGAGTTGATCAGCCGCGCGCGGTCGTACAGCCACTGATCGCTCTGCGTCGGGTACTTCTGCTTGAGTTTGCTGGCGATGGCGTTGTGCTCAAGGGTGAACAGCTGATGCAGCATGCTCAGCCCAACCCACCAGTTTTCGTTGAATCCGGTGACCGGCTTGCCGCTGAGCAACTCGCTGGGCAGGGTGCCATCGGCATTGACCTTGAGTTTGCCATCAACAAACGAGCGGACCTTGTCATTGGTGGCCTTGTTGCTGCCGTAGAGCTGCGAACCATCCCACCAGTGGGTGTTGTGGTTGCGGTAGGTCTGCGGCTTGCCCGCATCGGCGCTACTGCGGCTCGGATCAGGCTGGGTACGCTTGACCGACATGCTGCCACTGCCCAGCACATCGCCCGGCGGCAGCGGGAACTGGATCGGGTCGGCATCGGCATTCGGGCCGTGGTCGAACCAGTCATGCACCATAAACTGAATCCAGGCGGCGGCAATAAAGTTCAGGCTGGGGGCTGGTTTGAACTCGCCACGCGCCATCAGCTTGTTACTCACCTCACGCGGGTTGGGGCTGAGCAGCGTGCTGGTTTCACCATGGGTGACCGCCGGGTTGACGTTGCGCCCGAAGCGCCGGTACACCGAGCCCTCGGCCGGGTTACTGAGAATGTTACAGGTGCCATCCTCGGTGCGGGCCGCCAGGCTGCGGGCGTCACAGGTGATTTCGGCGTTGTAGCCGGCATAGCGTTCAACATCGAAGAGGTTGTTCTCGAACAACGACTGGCGTTCGACCGCCAGCACCAGTAGTCCGGAGACTACGCCCAGCGTTCCCAGCTTGGTCAAAGCTGGCCAGGTGACCCATACCGACATGGCAATTGCTCCCGTTTTTATTGTTGTACGGACAAGGCGGCTACCGACATAGCAGCGCAGGATCAAGCCTATTGGTCGTCCTGGCGCAACGCCCCCCTCCCGCGGAGGGGTGGTCGCCAATCAGTCGGTAGGAAGGTGTGGTTTAGCTAAGTGAGGCGCGCGGCCGTACGGCGAGAATCGCCTCAGTGCGGCTGGAGACATTGAGCTTGGAGTAGATGTTCTTCAGGTGCCATTTGGTGGTGGACAGGGCAATGCCGGTTTTGTCGCTGATCTGCGTGTTCGACAGCCCGCTGAGCAGGCATTCGAACACCTCCACTTCCCGCCCGGTGAGCAGGCCGCTGGCCAGTGGATCAAACGGCGGCACGGTCTGTTCACCCTGCAGGAATTCAGCATAGTGCTCGCGGTACTTGTCTGGCACGGCGAGCAAACCGGCCTGCACCAGGCTCAGCACACCCGCAGCAAAACCAGGGGCCTCATCAAATACCGAGCGGTTGATATTGACGATGCCATGGGCCTCTACCAGACGGCTGAGCGCCTCCAGTTGTTGGGTTTTGCTTTCTGTGGGCGCAGTCAAGACCAGTTGATTGGCCTCGACGATCAGCCGGCGTGCGCGCATTTCACTGCGCTGCAGCGCCGCACCGAGCACCTTGAGAATCCGCGCCGCCTGCACCTGCGCACCGCGCGCCTGCAGCCAGTAGACGCAAGCCAGACCCAAACGCTCCCAGCTCTCATCATAAGGCCGTACCGTTTCCCACTCCCCGGCCTGCAAACGCGCCGGCAGATCATAACGCTGGGCCACCGCGTCCATGGCGGCTGCCTTACCGCCCAGCCAAGCCTGGCGCATGCTTTCCTGCGCCACCTGGCTGACAAACCGCGCATAGTTGCCCAGTTGCAGGATGCATGACAGTTGATCCAGCAAGCGACTGGCCCGTGCGTGCTGCTGACGCCGGTGCAGCAGCCGCGACAGGATGATGTAAACCGTGGCAATCGCCTCGGTGGCCGAAGACGAGTTGACCATCGCCATCAGCTCATCGCACAGCTGTTGCGCCTCATCCAGCTGATTCTGCTCGTAGAGCACCACCACCATGGCCGTGGCGCGGTTGACCCAGGCCGGCGAAGCCGGATCGGTACCCTGATAATCCAGACACACCTGCTTGCGTGCGTGAGTGGCACGTCCGGCATTGCGGTGGCACAGGGCGATGATCAGGTCGGTGTAGCTCTCCAGAAAACTGTGCCCGCATTGCGCCAGCAGTTGCTTGGACTCACTGGCAAAACGAGTGGCCTCTTGCAGACGCGCCGCCAGCAGGTGCTGGTAGGCAATCACTGCCAGAGTACAGGCGCGGATTTCCAGATCCTGCCCTGGCCCAAGCAGCTCACGCCAGGTCGGCGGCGGCTCAAAGTCCTTGTCCTGTTCGAACAAGCCAAGCAGCAGAGCGAGAAACTGCCGCGTAGCCGGCTCCAGGTTCGCGCCCGCTGCGCGCGCCTGTAGGCCATCGAGTAATTCCAGGTGGTAATGCGCCTGATGAAAACGCCGCGACAGTGACAACGCGGCAATCAGCCAGCCCAAGAGCTTAGGCTGAGCCAGCAGCAGCGTTTCCGGCAACGGCTCCAGCCAGCGCAGGATGTCACCGAACTGGCCGCTGCGAACCCAGGCCGCGCAGCTCTGCTCAAGCAGCCCGAGAAACAGCTGCTGATCTGCACAGTGGCGGGCATGCTGCAAAGCCTGCTCATGCTCGCCCAGCTGCATGAAGTAGTCCGCCGCGCGGCTGTGCAGCTGATCCAGACGGGCGTATTCCTCGATCAGCAGGCGCCGGCAGAGAAAGTCCTGCAACAGCGCATGGAAGCGAAAGCTGCCGGGCTGATTTTCCACCGGCAGCAGGAACAACTGCCGCTCAGCCAATTCTTCCAGCAGCATCGCCGAACCCGTGCGCTGCAGCACATGGTCACAGAGCGCACCGTCAAAACGCTCGAACAGCCCGCAACAAAGGAGAAACTCGCGCAGCGGCGGTGGCAACTGCCGCAGCACCACATGGCCAAAGTAATCGACGATTTCCGGCTGGCTGCCGTTGAACCGTTGCAATGCCTGGGTGCCGAAACGCGCATAGGCCAACAAGGCGATCTTCACCCCGGCCACCCAGCCTTCGGTCATGCCCAGCAGGCTGTCGAGGTAATCCGGATTCAGCGCCTGCCCGCCCAGGTGGTGGTTGAGCTGCTGTACCTGCTCGGCGGACAGACGCAAATCGTGCTGATCAATACACAGCAGGCGGTTTTCCAGCTTCAGCTGGCTCAGAGCAAAGCCTGGGTGATTGCGGCTGGCGATGATCAGATGAACATGGCTCGGCAGCTGCTCCAACAGCACCGCCAGCACCTCCAGAATGCTGCGCGACTCGATCCACTGAAAATCATCGAAGGCGATAAACAGCGGCCCATCGACCCGTTCCAGTGCATCGCCAAACAGCTCGCCCAGCAAGCGTGGCGACAAACTGGACGCCAGCGCCAGCGGGTTGAACCAGGAGGTATCGAAATCACTGACTTGGGCGCGAATGCCTTCGGCCAGATGGCGGAAAAAACACAGTGGGTCGTTGTCCCGCGCCTGTAGCGGGTAATGCACCAGCGTCGCCGCACAGCGAGCACGCCAATGCTGCAGCAAGGTCGACTTGCCGGAGCCCGCCGGGGCCAGCAACAAGGTCAGGGCAAAATCTTCACTGCGCCCCAGCAGGTCCAGCAGACTCTGGCGGAGCACACCATTGGCAGACATAACGCACGGTTGAAGTCGGTCCATCAGGCAGACCCTGTTCTTATTATTGTCGCGCGGTCAGACGCCGCGCCTGGCGATGGATGCTAGCGCCTGCGCAGGGAGAAAATTTGAAGTGCGTCAAAGTTCGCCTGCGGCTAGCCAAAGGTTGGCCCACAGTTGAGCACGCCATCAGATAGCGCGAAGCAATAAAAAGCCGCTGGTAAACAATCGAACACCTGGCGGGCCGCCCGCCAGGTGCTGGGAGTGGCTTAGAGCGCCGCCAGACCGCGCGCCAGATCCGCCTGCAGATCAGCCAGGTCTTCAAGACCGACGGCAACGCGGATCAGGTTGTCACGAATCCCGGCATTGGCCCGTTCGGCAGGTGTCAGACGGCCATGGGAAGTGGTCGCCGGATGGGCAATGGTGGTCTTGGTGTCACCGAGGTTGGTGGTGATGGAAATCACCCGCGTGGCATCGATAAAGCGCCAGGCGGCATCTTTGCCACCCTTGACCTCAAAACTGACCACGGCACCGAAGGCACTCTGCTGACGCTTGGCCAGTTCATGCTGCGGATGGCTGGGCAGGCCTGCGTAATACACACGCTCAATGCCTGGTTGCTGCTCCAGCCATAACGCCAGTTGCAACGCACTGGCGCAATGCGCCTGCATGCGGATGCGCAGGGTTTCCAGGCCCTTGAGGAAAATCCAGGCATTGAACGGGCTGAGCGTCGGCCCGGCCGTGCGCAAAAAACCCACCACTTCGGTCATCAGCTTGGCCGAACCGGCGACCACACCGCCCATGCTGCGGCCTTGACCGTCGATATATTTGGTCGCCGAGTGCATCACTACGTCGGCACCGAGCTTCAACGGCTGCTGCAACGCTGGGGTGCAGAAGCAGTTATCCACCGCCAACAGCGCGCCCTTGCCATGAGCAATCTCGGCCAAAGCCGCAATGTCTACCAGCTCGGCCAACGGGTTGGACGGCGACTCGACAAACAGCAGCTTGGTGTTGGGTTTGAACGCAGCGGCCCAGCCGTCGAGATCCGCCAGGGGCACGTAGTCGACCTGCACGCCGAAGCGCTTGAGGTACTTCTCGAACAGGCTGATGGTCGAGCCGAATACACTGCGCGACACCAGCACATGATCGCCAGCGCTGCACAGACTCATGACAATCGCCAGAATCGCCGACATGCCAGACGCGGTGGCTACTGCCTGTTCGGCGCCTTCCAGGGCGGCGATGCGTTCCTCGAAGGCACGCACCGTCGGGTTGGTGTAGCGCGAGTAAACGTTACCCGGCACTTCCCCGGCAAAACGCGCAGCGGCGTCGGCCGCCGAGCGGAATACATAGCTGGAGGTCGGGTAGATCGCCTCGCTGTGCTCACCTTCGGGTGAGCGGTGCTGGCCGGCACGGACCGCCAGGGTGTCGAAACCAACGCCGTCCAGATCACTGTCCAGACGCCCGGCTTGCCATTCATTCGTCATTGCCAATTCCTTCAACCGGACCAAAGCAGCGGGCCGGGCTGCAACCTAGTTGTTATACAGGTCGATGATTGCACTGACCGCCTGCGACTTGGCCTTAGTGGCGTCGTTACGCGCCTGTTCGATACGGTTCAGGTAAGCCTCATCGACATCACCGGTGACGTACTTGCCGTCGAACACCGCGCAGTCGAAATTGTCGATCTTGATCTTCTTGCTGCCGCTGACCGCTTCGATCAGATCTGGCAGGTCCTGATAGACCAGCCAGTCGGCGCCGATCAGCTCACAGACTTCCTCGGTGCTGCGACCGTGGGCGATCAACTCGTGCGCACTGGGCATGTCGATGCCATACACGTTCGGGTAACGCACCGCCGGCGCCGCCGAGCAGAAATACACGTTCTTCGCCCCGGCTTCGCGGGCCATCTGGATGATCTGCTTGCAGGTGGTGCCACGCACAATGGAGTCATCCACCAGCATCACATTCTTGCCGCGGAACTCCAGCTCGATGGCGTTGAGTTTCTGCCGCACGGACTTCTTGCGAGCCGCCTGGCCCGGCATGATGAAAGTACGACCGATATAGCGGTTCTTCACAAAACCTTCGCGGAATTTCACGCCCAGGTGGTTGGCCAGCTCAAGAGCGGCGGTACGGCTGGTATCCGGAATCGGGATGACCACATCAATGTCGTGATCAGGACGCTCGCGCTGGATCTTCTCGGCAAGCTTCTCGCCCATACGCAGACGCGCCTTGTACACCGAGATGCCATCCATGATCGAGTCCGGACGTGCCAGGTAAACGTGCTCGAAGATGCACGGGGCGTATTTTGGATTCGCGGCGCACTGGCGGGTAAATAGCTTGCCTTCCTCGGTGATGTATACCGCTTCACCCGGCGCGAGGTCACGGATCAGGGTGAAACCGAGCACGTCGAGCGACACGCTTTCCGAGGCGATCATGTATTCCACGCCTTCGTCGGTGTGACGCTGACCGAAGACGATCGGGCGGATGCCGTTAGGGTCGCGGAAGCCGACGATGCCGTAACCGGTGATCATCGCCACCACCGCATAACCACCCAGGCAGCGCTCGTGCACATCGGTCACAGCGGCAAACACGTCTTCTTCGGTGGGCTGCAGCTTGCCGCGCTGGGCCAGCTCGTGAGCGAACACGTTGAGCAGCACCTCCGAATCGGAGTTGGTGTTGACGTGGCGCAGGTCGGACTCGTAGATCTCCTTGGCCAGCTGCTCGACGTTAGTCAGGTTGCCGTTGTGCGCCAGGGTGATGCCATACGGCGAGTTGACGTAGAACGGTTGCGCTTCGGCCGAGCTGGAACTACCCGCCGTGGGGTAGCGCACGTGACCGATGCCCATATGGCCGACCAGGCGCTGCATGTGGCGCTGCTGGAACACATCACGCACCAGACCGTTATCCTTGCGCAGGAACAGGCGACCATCATGGCTGGTGACAATACCGGCAGCATCCTGGCCGCGGTGCTGGAGGACGGTCAGCCCGTCATACAGCGCCTGATTGACGTTCGATTTACCGACGATACCGACAATGCCGCACATGTGACGCAACCCCTACTCAATGAAACACGATGATTCGCAATGCACTTACGGCAGTTTAGGCTGCTGCAGTGCCTCTTTGAACGGTAACTCCACCGGCGCAGTAACGCCGCTGGCCAGCCACTCACTGGACAACCCCAGAATCAGGTTTTTCGACCAATCAGCAACCATCAGAAAATGCGGCAGAAGTGCTGACTCCTGCCACCAACTGTCTTGTTGAACCGGAGCCAGGCTGATCAGACCGACCAGCACCACAACCAGCAGGCCTCCGCGCGCTGCGCCGAAGACCATGCCGAGAAAACGATCAGTCCCCGACAGCCCGGTCACCCGGATCAATTCACCAATCAGGTAGTTGACCAGGGCACCAACCAACAGGGTGACCACAAATAGAATCGCGCAACCTGCAATCACGCGCGCCGAAGGCGTCTCGATAAAATCCACCAGGTGCTGCGACAGTGCGCCGCCGAACATCCAGGCGACCACGCCAGCAATGATCCAGGTAAGCAGCGACAGGGCTTCCTTGACGAAGCCTCGGCTCAGACTGATCAGACTTGAAATGGCGACAACGGCGATGATCGCCCAATCGACCCAGGTGAATGCCACGATGCAGGTTACCAACAGGAAAGGCGCTGCATTTTAGCAGAGCACCTGCAAAGGGAGTAAGCAAAGGATTCACCAACCGCTGAAATGCCCGGCCAATCCGGCGACTTGCCTGAACTGACAGGGCCTATCAAGCCGATTGATCAGCCTGCTTCTGGCTGAAAGCGCACCACAAACCCATTGAGCTTGTGCTGACGATTGAGCTGATCACGCAGGCGATCCGCCTCGGCACGCTCAATCAGCGGCCCGACAAATACCCGGTTCATGCCATCGACGCTGCGGATATAGGCGTTATAGCCCTGGCTGCGCAGGGTTTTCTGCAGTTTCTGCGCTCCCTCGCTGCTGGACAGACTCGCCAACTGCACCGACCAGCTGATCGGCAGGCTATTGGCATCCAGCTTAGTCTGCGCAGCAGGTGGCGCGGCCACTGGCGCAGCAGCAGGCGCCTGCACTACGGCCGCAGCGGGTTGTTCAAGCGACGGTGCCTCGACCGGTTCCAGACTTTGTGGCGCATCGGGAGCAACCGGCTCATCTGGCAGCAACTGTGGCTCAGGCACAGCCACTGGTTGCACCTCAATATTGGGCATTTCAGGCACAGCCGGCATTTCGGGGGCATCTACCTGCACCCGACGCGACTCGTCTTCACGCGATAACAGCATGGGCAGGAAGATCACTGCCAGCGCCAGCAACACCAGCGCACCGACCATGCGCTGCTTCAGTCCTTTATCCAGCAAAGCCATCCTGCACGCCCCCATTGGCTTGGCGGGCCAGCCAATCCAGGGCCTCGGCCACGCAGTAGAAAGATCCAAACAACAGCACTTCATCGCCATCGGCGGCCTGTTCGCACTGAGCTTCCAGTGCCGCCTGCACGCCGGCATAAACAGCTACTTGCGCACCACAGCGCTGCAGATGCGCCTGCAACTCGGCGGCTTCACGGCTACGACTGGTCGGCAATGGCGCCACTGCCCAGTTATCGACTTCGCTCAACAAGGGCGCCACCACACCACTCAGATCCTTGTCGGCAAGCAGGCCGAACACCGCCAAACGCTTGCCCGGCAAGGCTCGCGCAGCCAGACGCTGAGCCAGATAATCAGCCGCATGGGGATTATGCCCAACATCGAGCAGCAGCGTGAGTGACTTACCCTGCCAATTGAGTAATCTGCGATCCAGTCGCCCGGTCACCCGGGTTTGCAGCAGCGCCTGACTGATCACCTCGGGCTGCCAGGGCAATTGCATCACTGCGTATGCCTGCAAGGCCAATGCAGCGTTTTCCATGGGCAGATCAAGCAACGGCAACTGACTCAGGCGCAGCACTTCGCCCTGGTGATTAAGGCCACACCAGGACCAACTTTGCCCATCAATACTCAGGTCGTAATCACGACCACGCAGGAAGAATGGCGTATCCAGCAGCGCCACCTGATCGAGTAGCGGCTGCGGCGGATCGATATCACCACACAAAGCCGGTTTAGCAGCGCGCAGAATACCTGCCTTCTCGAAGGCGACTGATTCACGGCTATCGCCAAGCCAGTCGGCGTGATCGATGCCAATGCTGGTCACCACGGCAATATCGGCGTCCAGCAGATTCACCGCATCCAGGCGGCCACCCAGGCCCACTTCCAGCACCAGCGCATCCAGACCGGCCTGCTGAAACAGCCAGAAGGCCGCCAGGGTACCCATTTCGAAATAGGTCAGCGAGGTATCGCCACGCGCCGCCTCGACCACGGCAAAGGCTTCGCAGAGCTGGGCATCGCTGGCTTCAACACCGACAATCTGTACCCGCTCGTTGTAACGCAGCAAATGGGGAGAGCTGTAAACACCAACCTTGAGCCCCTGCCCCTGCAACAGCGAGGCAATAAAGGCACAGGTCGAGCCCTTGCCATTGGTGCCGGTGACGGTGATCACCCGCGGAGCAATCCTGGCCAGACCCAGGCGCTGCAACACGATCCGCGAACGCTCCAGCCCCATATCAATGGCGCTGGGGTGCAGTTGCTCCAGATAGCTCAGCCAATCGGCAAGGGAACGTTCAGTCATGCAGTCGCCGGCAGTGCAACAGGCGATGGCAGCCCCATCAGCTGGGCCAACAGACGCGCCAGACGCGGACGCAGTTCGGCACGGTGAATGATCATGTCGATGGCGCCATGCTCCAGCAGGAACTCACTGCGCTGGAAGCCTTCCGGCAGTTTTTCGCGCACGGTCTGCTCGATCACCCGCGGGCCAGCAAAACCGATCAGCGCACGAGGCTCGGCAACAATCACATCACCGAGCATGGCCAGGCTGGCCGATACGCCGCCGTAAACCGGGTCGGTCAGTACGGAAATAAACGGAATACCTTCTTCACGCAGACGTGCCAGCACGGCCGAGGTCTTGGCCATCTGCATCAGCGAGATCAGCGCTTCCTGCATACGCGCGCCACCGGAGGCGGAGAAGCACACCAGCGGGCAACGCTGCTCCAGGGCGACATTGGCGGCGCGGACAAAGCGCTCACCAACGATGGCGCCCATCGAACCACCCATAAAGGAGAATTCAAACGCGCAGGTCACAATCGGCATGCCTTCCAGGGTGCCGCGAATCGACACCAGGGCATCTTTCTCGCCGGTCTGCTTTTGCGCGCCTGTAAGGCGATCCTTGTACTTTTTGCTGTCGCGAAACTTCAGACGGTCAACCGGCTCAAGGTCGGCACCCAGCTCTTCACGCCCCTCGGCATCGAGGAATATATCCAAGCGCGCACGGGCATCAATGCGCATGTGGTGATTGCACTTGGGGCAAACATCCAGGGTCTTTTCCAGCTCGGGCTTGTACAGCACCGCGTCACAGGACGGACACTTGTGCCACAGACCTTCAGGCACCGAACTTTTTTTGACCTCGGATCGCATGATCGATGGGATCAGTTTGTCTACCAACCAGTTGCTCATGCTCTTGACTCTCCAAAGCTGTTAACCGGACGGGCTGCGCTGTATGCGACCAGCCCTAACCGGGAAAATTCATGGCTACAGCCGTTTCAGGGGCCGGTGCACTGCCATCAGCATTTACGCACCCGCCGCCTCGAACGACCGCCTGCAGCGTTTATCCAACCTGCAACAGGGGTATGGACGGCCAAGCCAGCATCGCCGTCACATCAACCCTGCACACCTCAGACAGTCTTTACGGCCTGCATAAAAGCGCGAATCTTCTCGGCATCCTTGATGCCCTTGGTCTTTTCTACGCCACCACTGACATCCACCGCATAGGGACGCACCTGCGCGATGGCCTGTACAACATTCTCAGCCGTCAGGCCGCCTGCCAGAATAACCGGCTTGCTCAAGTCGTGAGGCACCAACGACCAATCGAATGCTTCGCCCGTACCACCTGGAATACCTGGCACATAGGTGTCCAGCAATACGCCGCTGGCATTCTTGAACAGCGCCACCTGAGCAGCAATGTCATCGCCCGGCTTGACGCGCAGCGCTTTGATATACGGACGATGGTAGCCATCACAATCTTCAGGACTCTCGTCACCATGGAACTGCAGCAGATCCAGCGGCACAGCGTCGAGAATCTCACCCAACTCACAGCGACTGGCATCGACAAACAGACCTACCGTGGTCACAAAGGGCGGCAAAGCAGCAATGATCGAGCGCGCCTGCTGCAGCGTGACCGCGCGCGGGCTCTTGGCATAGAACACCAGACCAATCGCATCTGCACCCGCCTCAACAGCCGACAATGCGTCCTCTATGCGAGTAATGCCACAAATCTTGCTGCGAACGGCTGACAACAGGGTGACCTCGATAAATTCAGTTGAAGCCGGATGCTAGCAAATAGCCTTTCAGGCGTCAGCCGCCACATCCGGCAAGCCGGAAAGAAAGTGCGGGCCCAGGTAGCGCTTGGGCAAGTCGAACTCTTCGGGGTAATCAACCTGCACCAGATACAAGCCATAGGGGTGAGCAGTCACCCCACCGGTACGCCGCACGCGGGTTTCTAGCACTTCCTGCGCCCATGCCACCGGCCGCTCGCCCGCACCAATGGTCATCAGCACCCCGGCGATATTGCGCACCATATGATGCAGAAACGCATTGGCGCGGATATCCAGCACGATAAACCGCCCGTACTGCAGCAACTCCAGGTGATGCACCGTCTTGATTGGTGACTTGGCCTGGCACTGACGGGCACGGAAAGCGCTGAAATCGTGGGTACCGATAAAACACTGCGCGGCTTGGCGCATGCTTTCGATATCCAGCGGCCTATGGTTCCAGGTGACTTCTTCAGCCATATGCGCTGGGCGAATCTGGTCGTTATAGATCACATAACGGTATCGCCGCGCCTGAGCGCAGAAACGCGCATCAAAGTGCGCTGGCATCGACTTGGCCCAGGTCACGCTGATATCGCCGGGCAAATTCATATTCGCGCCCATCACCCAGGCATGCATGGAGCGCTCGACTGGTGTATTGAAATGCACGACCTGACCGCTGGCATGCACCAGCGCATCGGTACGCCCGGCACAACTTAAGGTTACGGGCACACCACCAGCGACTTTCGCCAGGGCTTTCTCCAGCGACTCCTGGATTGAAGGCACACCGGCACGCTGGCGCTGAAAGCCGCGATAACGCGAACCCTTGTACTCAACACCCAGGGCTATCTTGAAAACGCCAACGGCAGCCGAATCGGCTGCCGTTGTAGTAAAACCATCAGACATGTATCAAACCAATTTAGCGATCAGCTCACGCGCTTCCTGTTGCTGACCTTCGTTACCTTCGGTGATGACTTCATCGAGGATATCGCGAGCACCTTCGGTATCACCCATGTCGATGTAGGCACGCGCCAGATCGAGCTTGGTGGCCGTCTCGTCAGTACCCGAGAGGAAGTCGAAGTCATCGTCATTGTCCAGTGCCGCACTGGCAGGCGCACTTGGCGACATATCCAAATCAGCCGGCTGATCCAGATCATCGGAAAGCAGATCCAACTCAGCGCTGACTTCGTCCAGTTGTGCAGCAAAGCTGTCGCTCGATGGCTGAACAGGTGCGTCATCACTCAGCGACAGATCAAAGTCAGCTGACAGGTCAAAGTCACCAGCCGCTTCTTCCGCTGGCAATTCAAAACTTGCTTCGGCAGCAGCCGGCGCCGCCTTGGGCTCATCATCCAGGCTCAGGAGGAAATCATCCTCAGCATCTGCCGCAGGTTTGGCCGGAGTATCCAGGTCGAGACTGAAGTCCGCCAGATCAGCACCCAGATCCAAGGTGTCGCTACTGCTGTCCGCCAGGCTCAAGTCAAAGCCCAGGTCGTCTTCTTTGTTATCTGCTTGCTCAAGCGGCGAGCTGAAGTCGAGGTCGCTGTCCAGCGCCAGGCTGTCGAGATCATTCAGCGAAGCATTGTCACCAGCTGCCTGCAGGTCACGATCCAACTCAGACTCAAGGTCATCCAGACTCAGGTCAAATGCATCATCCTGATCACCAGCAGCTGCCTTCGGAGCCGGATCATCCAGGGTCAGATCATCCAGGCTGAAGCTATCCAGATCTCCGGCAGCCGCAGCTGCTGCAAAACCGGCACCAGCGGCTACCGCCGCCATTGCGGGGTACTTGGCCTTGATTTGATCGACTTCGGCGGCGCTGCCACCGATTTCACGCAGCTCGTCGTCCTGACGGGCAAAACCATTGCGGTCACCCATCTCGGCATAGACTTCCATCAGTTTCAGGCGCAGATCACTGCGCTGCGGCTCGTCATTGATCGCGGTCTGCAGCAACTCGGCAGCCTGCGGGAAACGGCCATAAGCAATGTAGATATCAGCCTCACCCAATGCATCGCCAGTCTGCGCAGTGACCCGCTCTTCGCTCGGCGCTTCAGCTTGCTGGCTGCCGAGGTCATCACTCAGGCCGGCAAAACTGTCATCCGGCAAATCCAGACCAGCACCCAGGTCGGAGGCATTCTCATCAGCGGCCAGGCTCTCTTGCAGTTCTGCTTCTTTCATCGCATTGCGACGGGAAAGCATCATCAACGCAATCAGCAGCACCAGCAACGCACCACCACCGGCTACACCCAACAGCATCGGGCTGGCCAACAGGTCATCAATAGCGCTGCTCTCGGCCTGCGGTTCTGCAACCACCGGAGCCTCAACGACTGGCGCTGGCGGTGCTACCGGGGCAGGCTCAGGCGCCACGACTGGAGCGGGCTCTGGCTCTGGCGCAGCCGGCGCTGCCGCCTCAGGCTGCGTAGCAGGCTCTTCGCTGTAGTTGAAATCAGTCTCACCGGTCACCGCCGGCTCAACCGGAGCGGGTGCAGCCACAGGCTCTTGCGGTGCAGTCACTGGCGCAGGCGCCGCAGGGACTTCAGCTACCACTGGCGCCTCAACCACTGCAGCCGGTGCTGCCGGTACAGCAGCCGGAACTGGCGCATTGTTCTGCGCAGCCAAATCGGCCTGCAGCTTGGCCATCTGATCGTCTTTGAGCTGAATCAGACGCTGCAGTTTGTCGAGCTGGCTCTGCAAATCGGTCATGCGACCTTTAAGCTCATCGTTTTCACGGCGGCTGGAGTCCAGGCTTTCCTGGGTCACGGCCAATTTGTCAGTCAGCGCTTTGCTGTCAGCTGCGCCTTTATCACTGCCGGCAGTGGCCTTGCCACTATCAGCGGCAACCAGCTTCAGGCTATCACCTGTCTCGACCTTGGCCGGTGCAGCTGCGGCGCTGGTGCGCTTGGTGGCATCCAGTTGACGCGCGCTGGTGGCTACGCTGCGACCTTCACGCCAGGCGGCATTCTGCTCGGCGACCTGGGCAATGGCTTCGCCTTGAGCGCGGCTCTTGATCTGCTGCTCATCCGGCAGACGCAGCACCTGGCCGCTTTTCAGACGGTTGATATTGCCACCCACAAAGGCATCCGGGTTCAGATCCTGAATGGCCAGCATGGCTTGATGCACACTGCCACCGGCACGTGCGCGCTGGGCAATTTCCCAGAGGGTATCGTTGGCAGTGGTTTTGTATTCATTACCTTGCAGCGGTTTGGCCGCTAGCGCAGCAGGTGCGGTTGGAGCCGCAGGCGCTGCTGGCTCAGTTGCAGCAGTAGCTGGACGCGGCGCAGGAGCTGGGGTTTGCACACGCGGAGCAGGCGCCGGGGCAGCTACAGGCAGCTGCGCGGCCGCAGGAATAACGCTTTGCGGGGTATACAGCGGCGGATCAAGCAACAGGGTGTATTCGCGCAGCAAACGGCCATTCGGCCACAGCACTTCAACCAGGAAGTTCAGGTAGGGCTCGCGCATGGGCTTGTTGGAAGTCACCCGAATGACACTTTTGCCATTGGGCTTGAGCACTGGCGTGAACTTGAGGTCAGTCAGAAAATACTGACGGTCAACACCAGCCTTGGTGAATGCTTCGGGGGACGCCAGGGTTGGAATGACTTCATTGGAAGCCAGGTCGCGCACTTCCAGCAACTCGATCTCTGCGACCAGCGGCTGATTGAGCGCCGATTGCAGGGTCACTTCACCCAGCCCCAGAGCGTGCGCCATACCGGATGACAGCGCCGAAGCAGCTGCGATTGCCAGCACCAGTTTGCGAACCCGAACCATAGCGTTATCCCTTGTTTTATCTTTTTTTCTCGACCAGCGAGAGGATCTTGAAAATTGCTGCCTGCCCCACCCGAAGGTGTTACCCCATTCAGCAATCAACTCAGCCAGTATTGCCAAGCTCGAAAGATTCTTCAAATTTCTAGGTAAGTATCTTTTACAGATAGTGTTTTATCAACAACTCGGCTATTTGCACAGCATTCAGCGCCGCGCCTTTTCTCACATTATCAGACGTGATCCACAAATTGAGTTCGGCTGGATCATCCAAACCCGCACGTACCCGGCCCACATAGACCACATCCTGGCCAACCGCATCACCCACTGCAGTCGGGTAATCATCCGGTTCAACCAGCTCTAGCGCAGATGCGCCGTCTAGTGCAGCACTGATTTGCTGCAGATCGATAGCCGACTCGGCCTGCAGAGAAACGCTCAAACTGTCGCCAAAAAACACTGGTGCCTGGATACAGGTGATAGCGACCGGCAGCTGCGGCACACCAAGCAATTGCCTGATTTCGCTGGCGATCTGCCGCTCCAACGCAGCATGCCCCTGGCTATCAGTCTGCTCGACCTGCGCCAACAGATTGAATGCCACCTGCCGATCAAACAGCCGTGGCTCAAGGGCTCGACCGTTAAGCAATTCAGCGGTCTGGCGCGCCAGTTCGGATACAGCTTCACGACCGCGGCTGGAAACAGCCAGGCAAGCAGTAACGGTCAGTCGCTGGATAGCCAAGGACTCAGGCAGCGCGGCCAGCACTGCAGCCAGAGCGATCGCCGGCGCGCTCGGACTGGTCAGCAGGTATGGCGCATTCAGCGCAGCGAGCACCTGCGCATTGACCTCAGGCACCAGCCGCGGCGCCTGCTCAGCGGGCAGGCCACTGGCCAGATCAATCACCGCACAGCCGGCCGCAGCCGCCTGCGCCGCATACGCCTGGGTAATCTTGCTGCCTGCGGCAAAGAACGCCAGGCGCACATTGGCAAAATCAAAGCCCTGCAGATCACGAACGCGCAGGCTTTTGCCGTTGAAGGTCAACGAGCGCCCTGCCGACTCTCCGCTGGCCAGCAGGTGCAGATTGGCCACCGGGAATTCGCGCTCTTCCAGCAGTTGCACCAAGGCTTCGCCAACGCTACCGGTGGCACCGATCACGGCAATATCAAAGGTTCGGGTCATGACGGCACTTCAAGCGAAATAAGCCAAGCACTGTATCGCCAGGCCCGCAAAATGCAAAGAAGCGGGCTGCCGGATGCTCGATTTGACTCGAACAGCCAGCAGCCCGCCCCTTTTCTTGAACAGCCTGTTCGCGTATCAACGCTGCGCGATTAACGCTCCAGCAGGATACGCAGCATGCGCCGCAGCGGTTCAGCCGCGCCCCACAGCAGCTGATCGCCGACCGTGAACGCGCCGAGGTATTGCGATCCCATATTGAGCTTGCGCAGACGGCCGACCGGCACGCTCAGGGTACCGGTTACCGCAGTCGGGCCCAGCTCGCGAATGCTCGCTTCGCGCTGGTTTGGCACCAGCTTGACCCAAGGATTGTGCTGGCTGATCAGACCTTCGATGTCCGATAGCGGCACATCCTTGTTCAGTTTGATGGTCAGCGCCTGACTGTGGCAACGCATGGCGCCAATGCGCACGCACAGGCCATCAACCGGGATCGGGTTTTTGAAGCGACCGAGAATCTTGTTGGTTTCCGCCTGGCCCTTCCACTCTTCACGGCTCTGCCCATTTGGCAGTTCCTTGTCGATGTAAGGAATCAGGCTGCCGGCCAGCGGCACGCCGAAATTATCGACCGGGAACGACTCACCGCGCATGGCTTCGGCCACTTTACGGTCAATATCCAGAATGGCGCTGGCTGGATCGGCCAGCTCATCAGCTACCGAGGTGTTGATCGCGCCCATTTGCTTGATCAGCTCACGCATATTCTGCGCGCCAGCGCCGGAGGCCGCCTGATAGGTCATGGCACTCATCCACTCGACCAGACCGGCTTCGTACAGACCACCCAGGGCCATGAGCATCAGGCTGACGGTGCAGTTGCCGCCGATGTAGTTCTTGGTGCCGGCATCCAGCTGCTGGTCGATCACCTTACGGTTGACCGGATCGAGCACGATGACCGAGCTGTCATCCATACGCAGCGACGAGGCGGCATCGATCCAGTAGCCCTGCCAGCCGGCTTCGCGCAGCTTGGGGAAGACTTCGTTGGTGTAGTCACCGCCCTGGCAGGTCAGAATCACGTCTAGGCTTTTCAGCTCGTCGATGCTGTAGGCGTCCTTCAAGGGCGCCGTTTCCTTGCCAATCGCCGGGCCTTGGCCGCCGACATTGGAGGTGGTGAAGAACACCGGTTCGATCAAGTCGAAATCCTGCTCTTCCAGCATGCGTTGCATCAGCACGGAACCGACCATGCCGCGCCAACCGATCAGACCTACACGTTTCATAACCACTACACCTATATAAGCTGACCACCGGAGACCTCCGGCGGGCCAGGAAGATTACAGACTACGCAGCGCTTCGACTACCGCATCACCCATTGCCGCAGTGCCGACCTTGGTCGTACCTGCGCTGAAGATGTCGCCGGTACGCAGGCCTTGATCCAGCACCTTGCTCACGGCCAGTTCAATAGCATCGGCTGCTGCCGCCTGATTGAAGCTGTAACGCAGCATCATCGACACCGAGAGAATGGTGGCCAACGGGTTGGCGATGCCCTTGCCGGCGATGTCCGGCGCAGAGCCGTGGCACGGCTCGTACATGCCCTTGTTGTTGGCGTCCAAGGATGCCGACGGCAGCATGCCGATGGAACCGGTGAGCATCGAAGCTTCGTCAGACAAAATGTCACCAAACATGTTGTCGGTGACCATCACATCGAATTGTTTGGGCGCACGCACCAGTTGCATGGCGGCGTTGTCGACGTACATGTGGCTCAGTTCGACGTCAGGGTAGTCCTTGGCCACTTCCTCGACCACGGCGCGCCACAGTTGGCTGGAGGCCAGCACGTTGGCCTTGTCCACCGAGCAGAGCTTCTTGCCACGCACGCGCGCCATGTCGAAACCGACCTTGGCGATACGGCGGATTTCGCTCTCGCTGTACGGCAGGGTGTCGTAGGCCATGCGCTCGCCGTTTTCCAGCACCTTGCTTTCGCGCGGCTGACCGAAGTAGATGCCACCCGTCAGCTCGCGGACGATAAGGATATCCAGACCAGCGACAACTTCCGGCTTGAGGCTGGAAGCATCGGCCAATTGCGGGTAGAGGATGGCCGGGCGCAGGTTACCGAACAGACCCAGCTGCGAACGGATCTTCAACAGGCCGCGTTCCGGACGGATGGCTGGATCAATGGTGTCCCACTTCGGCCCACCTACGGCGCCGAGCAGCACCGCATCGGCAGCCTTGGCGCGCGCCAAGGTCTCGTCAGCCAGCGGCACGCCGTAACGGTCGATGGCCGCACCGCCGAGGTCATCGAAACTCAGTTCGAACCCCAGGTTGTACTTGTCGTTGGCCAGGTTCAGCACCTTGACCGCCTCGGCCATGATTTCCGGGCCGATACCGTCGCCGGGGAGAATCAGAATCTGTTTGGACATGCTTTTCTCAACTCATTAAATCGGCGAGTGACGGATGCACTCGCCCGCTGATTACTTGATGGCGCCGAACAGCCAGGGGCTGCGCTGCTGATAGGTGGTTTCAAAGGCCTTGATCGCATCGCTGTCCTGCAAGGTCAGACCGATATCGTCCAGACCGTTGAGCAGGCAATGCTTGCGGAAGGCATCAACCTCAAAGCTGTACTGCACGCCGTCAGGGCGGGTCACGGTCTGCGCGGCCAGGTCGACGGTCAGTTGATAACCCTCGGTGGCTTCGGCCTGCTGGAACAACGCATCGACCTCATCTTCCTTGAGGATGATCGGCAGCAGGCCGTTCTTGAAGCTGTTGTTGAAGAAGATATCGGCAAAGCTCGGCGCAATGATCGTGCGAAAACCGTACTCCTCAAGCGCCCAAGGCGCGTGTTCGCGGCTCGAACCGCAACCAAAGTTCTCCCGCGCCAGCAGCACACTGGCGCCCTGGTAGCGCGGGAAGTTCAGCACGAACTCCTGATTCACCGGGCGTTTGGAATTATCCTGATTCGGCTGACCGACATCGTGGTAGCGCCACTCATCGAACAGGTTCGGACCGAAGCCGGTGCGTTTGATCGACTTCAAGAACTGCTTGGGGATGATCTGGTCGGTGTCGACGTTGGCGCGATCCAGTGGAGCGACCAGGCCGGTGTGTTGAGTAAAAGCTTTCATCGTCAGCTCCTTAGGCCTGGATCAATTCGCGCACATCGATAAAGCGGCCGGTCACCGCAGCAGCGGCAGCCATCGCCGGGCTGACCAGGTGGGTACGACCACCGGCGCCCTGACGGCCTTCGAAGTTGCGGTTGGAGGTGGAGGCGCAATGCTCGCCATTGCCGAGTTTATCCGGGTTCATCGCCAGGCACATGGAGCAGCCCGGCTCGCGCCATTCAAAGCCGGCCTCGATAAAGATGTGGTGCAAGCCTTCTTGTTCTGCCTGCGCCTTGACCAGACCCGAACCTGGCACCACCAGCGCCTGCTTGATAGTGCTGGCAACCTTACGGCCCTTGGCCACTTCAGCGGCAGCACGCAGGTCTTCGATGCGTGAGTTGGTGCACGAGCCGATAAACACGCGGTCCAGCTTAATATCGGTAATCGGCTGATTGGCCGACAGGCCCATGTACTTCAGGGCGCGGATGATCGAGTCCTTCTTCACCGGGTCGCTTTCAGCGGCCGGGTCCGGCACGTTCTGGTCCACAGCCAGAACCATTTCAGGGGAAGTACCCCAGCTGACTTGCGGCTTGATGTCTTCAGCTTTCAGTTCGACCACGGTATCGAACACTGCATCAGCATCGGAAACCAGGTCCTGCCACTGCGCCACGGCCTTGTCCCAATCCGAGCCCTTGGGCGCAAACGGACGATCCTTGACGTAGGCGATGGTTTTCTCATCCACCGCCACCAGGCCGACGCGGGCCCCCGCTTCGATGGACATGTTGCAGATGGTCATACGCCCTTCCAGCGACAAGTCGCGGATTGCGCTGCCGGCGAACTCCAGGGCATGGCCATTGCCACCAGCGGTGCCGATTTTGCCAATCACGGCCAGCACGATGTCCTTGGCGGTGACGCCGAACGGCAGTTTGCCTTCGACACGCACCTGCATATTCTTCATCTTCTTGGCCACCAGGCACTGGGTGGCGAGCACATGCTCGACCTCGGAGGTACCGATGCCGTGGGCTAGCGCACCGAAGGCGCCATGGGTGGATGTGTGCGAGTCGCCGCAGACTACGGTCATGCCCGGCAAGGTCGCGCCCTGCTCCGGACCCACCACGTGAACGATGCCCTGACGCACGTCGTTCATCTTGAATTCGAGGATGCCGAAGTCATCGCAGTTCTCGTCCAGGGTCTGTACCTGGATACGCGACACTTCATCAGCGATGGCCTCAAGGCCGCCTTGACGTTCAGCCTTGGTGGTCGGCACGTTGTGATCCGGGGTGGCGATGTTGGCGTCGATGCGCCACGGTTTACGGCTAGCCAGACGCAAGCCCTCAAAGGCCTGCGGCGAGGTCACTTCGTGGAGGATGTGGCGATCGATGTAGATCAGCGACGAACCATCGTCGCGACGCTTCACCTCATGCATGTCCCAGAGCTTGTCGTACAGCGTTTTGCCGGCCATCAGCGATTTCCTCATCAACTTGTTTCTATGCCTAGGCAAATAGCCCTTTGGCTTATGGGGCCATCCTATGGCTCCGAATGAAATTACTCAAATTCATATTTTTTATTCAAAGCATTCCAAAACAGAATACGAGTACGGCATGCTGATCGCATTCTCCCGACTCGACCGCCAGGACCACCCGCATGGATCTCGCCACCCTGAATGCCTTTATTGCCATTGCCGAGTTGGGCAGTTTCTCGGAAGCGGCAGAGCGCCTGTTTCTGACCCAACCAGCGGTAAGCAAACGCATCGCCAGCCTGGAGCAACAGCTCAATGTGCGGCTGTTCGATCGCCTGGGCCGCGAGGTGAGCCTGACCGAGGCCGGCCGCGCCCTGCTGCCACGGGCCTATCAGATCCTCAATGTGCTCGATGATACGCGCCGCGCTCTGACCAACCTGAACGGCGAGATCAGCGGTCGCCTGACCCTGGCCACCAGCCACCATATCGGCCTGCATCGACTGCCGCCGCTGCTGCGCGCCTTTACCCGGGCGCACCCACAGGTAGCCCTGGACATCCAGTTTCTCGACTCCGAAGTGGCCTATGAAGAGGTGCTGCATGGCCGCGCCGAGCTGGCGGTGATCACCCTCGCCCCAGAAACCCGCGAGCCCGTGCATGCGGTGGCCGTGTGGGACGACCCACTGGATTTCGTCGCCGCCCCCGAGCACCCGCTGGCGCGTAATGGCGCCGTCAGCCTGACTGATGTGGCCCATCACCCGGCAGTCTTTCCCGGCGGCAACACCTTTACCCACCACATCGTGCGGCGCCTGTTCGAGGCGCAGGGCCTCACGCCGAATATCGCCATGAGCACCAACTACCTGGAAACCATCAAGATGATGGTGTCCATCGGCCTGGCCTGGAGCGTACTGCCGCGCACCATGCTCGATGACCAGGTTGCGCGCCTGCCGTTGCCCGGCATCCAGCTGACGCGCCAGCTGGGCTATATCAGCCACACCGAGCGCACCCTGTCGAATGCGGCGCGGGCCTTTATGAACCTGCTGGATGCCCAGCGTGACGGTCTTGCACAGGCAAGCGGGTAAAGGCTAACGTGGCTCCATAACGATAAGAAAGGTTTCTGCATGACTCAGCACAGTTGCTCAGCCAGCGGTCACGAAACCCGCATATGCAAAGGAAGAGTGGGTCGTGGCCAAATCCAGTGATCGCCGTCCGCCACTGCCGTTTATTCCGGCACTGGATCCTGCCGAATTCGAAAGCACCTGGAACGATGCCCCACGCCTGCTGCGTGCGCTCAATGGCGCCAAACTCGGCACCTGGTACTGGGACATCGAAAGCGGCCGCGTGAGTTGGTCACGGGGCGCCCAGGCACTTTTCGGCCTTGACCCCAAGCAACCGCTGCAAAAGCGCATCGACTATATCGAGCTGATCCCGGAAGAAGACCGCCCGGAGATCATCCGCCTGTTCGAACAACTACTCGCCGGCACCCCCAGCACCCGCGCCTTCCGCCACCGTATACGCTGGCCAGATGGCAGCCTGCACTGGCTGGAAATCAGCGGCAGCCTGCAGCAGGACGCCGACGGCAAGCACCGGGTCATCGGGGTCATCCGTGACATAACCAGCCAGCAAGCTCGCGAACAGGCACTGCGCAGCAGCGAGGAAAAATTCGCCCAGGCCTTTAACTACAGCCCCGATGCCGTGGTCATCACCGAGAAATCCAGCGGCCGCTTTATCGAAATCAACGCAGGCTTCGAGCGTCAATTCGGTTGGACCAGCGAGCAGACCCTGGGGCGTACCTCGCTGGAAATGGGCATCTGGGCCTGCCTCAAAGATCGCCAACGAATGATGGATGCGGTCAAAAGCAACACCCTCAACGGCCTGGAAGTACCGCTCTACCACCGCGACGGCAGTATCCGCCGGAACCTGCTGTTTGGCGGCGAAATTATCCTGGACGGCATTCCCTGCCTGGTTCTTTCGCTGCGTGACATTACCCAACAGCGCCAACAGGAACATGCCCTGCAGGACAGTCAGGAACGCCTGGGTCTGGCCCTCGATTCAGCCGCCCTCGGCACCTGGGACTGGCACATCCCAAGCAATATGCTGTTCGGCTCGGCCCGCGCCTCCAAGCTGCACGGCCTGAAAGAAGAGCCCTTCCACGACGATTTCCGCAAGTTCTTCAGCTGTGTACCGCTGGCCGACCGGCATGCCATGCGCAAGCACTACCAGAATCTGGCAGAGGGCATCACCGAGGACTACCAGGTGACCTACCGGGCGATCTACGCCAACCAGGAAGTGCACTACCTGGAAAGTACCGCCAAGCTCTACCGCGATGCCCAGGGCCAGCCTGAGCGCATGGCCGGCATCCTCATCGATATCAGCGAGCGGGTGCGCCGCGAGCAAAGCCTGGCCGCGTCAGAGGCCAAATTCGCCAGCCTGTTCCAGGCCAGCCCCGACCCTGTCGCCCTGACCACCCTGCCCGACGGCTTTGCCCTGGAAATCAACTCCAGCTTCAGCCAGACCTTCGGCTGGCAAACGGACGAAGTAGTCGGCCGCAAAATGACTGATCTCAACCTGTGGGCCGACCTCAGCCAACGCACTGCGCTGTACCACAAACTGCAGCGCGACCAGAGCCTGGACAACGAGGTCGCGGACTTCCTCGACAAGCAGGGCAACGTCATCACCTGCGTGGTGTCCTCACGGCCGATCATGCTCAACAACCAGAGCTGCATCCTCACCACCTTCCGTGATATCAGCGAGCGGCAAAAGGCCCAGGCACAGCTACAGGCCAGCCAGGAGAAATTCGCCCTGGCATTCCACTCAAGCCCCGACGCCATCACCATTACCGAACGCGACAGCGGCCGCTATATCGAGGTCAACGAAGGATTCAGCCGCCTGACGGGCTACAAACCCGAAGAAGTCATCGGCCGCAGCGCCATGGAGCTCAATGTCTGGGCTGACTTGGCCGAGCGCGACCTGATGGTGGAAAAGCTCAAACGCGACGGCCATGTCTACCACATGGAAATGCACGGCAAACACCGCGACGGCCAGATCAAGCTGGTCGAAGTGTCGGTCGAGTCGATCGAGCTGAACAATACTGCCTGCCTGCTGCTGACTGCCCGCGACATCAGCGAGCTGAAAAGCGCTCAAGCCCAGGTGCAGCACCTGGCCTACCACGACTCACTGACCAACCTGCCCAACCGAGCCTTACTTCTCGACCGCCTGACCCAGCAGATTGCCTTGCTCAAACGCCACGAGCTGCGCGGCGCCCTGCTCTTTATCGATCTAGACCACTTCAAGCACATCAATGATTCCCTCGGCCACCCGGTCGGCGATGCAGTGCTCAAACTGGTGACCGCGCGCCTGGAGTCCAGCGTGCGCCAGGAGGACACCGTGGCGCGTCTGGGCGGCGACGAGTTTGTCGTGTTGATTTCCGGCCTGGAGGGCAAGCGCTCTACGGTGGTCAGCCAGGTGCGCATGGTGGCGGAGAAACTGCGCCACCTGCTCGCCGAACCCATGCTGCTCGACGGACACCAACTACAGGTCACCCCGAGCATCGGCATCGCCCTGATTCCCGATCATGGCGACACTCCATCCGACCTGCTCAAGCGCGCCGATATCGCCCTGTACCGGGCCAAGGACTCGGGGCGCAACTGCATCCAGCTGTTTCGCAACACCATGCAAAAAGCCGCCAGTGAGCGTCTGCGCCTGGAAAACGATCTGCGCCTGGCCCAGGCCCGTGGCGAATTCGAGCTGCATTTTCAGCCGCAGGTGGATGCGCGCAACAATCAGATCATCGGCGCCGAGGCGCTGCTGCGCTGGATGCACCCGACTCTGGGCGCACAGTCACCGGCGCTGTTTATTCATATACTCGAAGAAAGTGGGCTGATCCTCGAAGTCGGCGGCTGGGTGCTGGCTGAAGCCTGCCATGCCTGCGCCCAACTGCTGCGTCAGGGCCTGGTCGATGCGTCGCAATTCAGCCTGTGCGTAAACATCAGCCCGCGGCAGTTCCGTCAGCATGATTTTGTCGAGCGGGTGGAAAGCAGCCTGACCAGCAGCCAGCTACCCGCCAATATGCTCAAACTGGAAATCACCGAAGGCATCGTGATCCAGAACATCGACGACACGGTCGCCAAGATGAACCGCCTCAAACGCCTGGGCGTGAGCTTTGCCATGGACGACTTCGGCACCGGCTACAGCTCGCTGACCTACCTCAAGCGCTTGCCGGTGGATGTGCTGAAGATTGATCAGTCATTCGTGCGCGACGCTACCCAGGACGCCAACGATGCGGAAATCATCCGCGCCATCGTCGCCATGGCGCGCAGCCTGGGGCTGGACATGATTGCCGAAGGGGTCGAACAGATCGACCAGTTGGAGTTTCTGCAGCAACAGGGGTGCCACCACTACCAGGGCTACCTGTTCAGCCGGCCGGTACCACTGCAGCAGTTCCGCCAATTGCTGCACGACAACCGCATACCGGCGCCTCTGTAAAACAACAAGGGCACCCGCAGGTGCCCTTGTGGATCACACGCAGCGTACTTAGCTCTGCAGCACGCGGCCCGCACCAATCGGGATGCGCTTGGCCTTGGCCTCTTCCGGCACGATGCGTACCAGGTCGATGTTCAACAAGCCGTTGACCAGGCTGGCGGACTTGACTTCGATATGGTCGGCCAAGCGGAACGACAGCTTGAAGGCACGCTGGGCGATGCCCTGGTACAGGTAAGTGACGTTCTCGGCGCTGGTATCACGTTTTCCGCCAGTGACGGTCAGTACGCCGCGCTCGACCTGCAATTCAAGGTCGTCTTCCTGAAAACCCGCCGCCGCGACTACGATGCGGTATTGGTCGTCGGCATATTTCTCGACGTTGTAAGGTGGGTAGCTGCTACCCGACTCATTGCGCATGGCCGATTCGAACAGGTCATTGAAACGGTCAAAGCCAACGGACTGACGGAACAGTGGGGTCATGGAAAATGCAGTGCTCATAATTTAAATCTCCTGAAATTCAGCGAGTGATACAGGACCCGACTTCGGCATCCTGCATGACTGAAAATGTGGTTACTCAACTGGATTTCAAGCCTCTGCAAAATTTTCTTACAGGGAGCAATTCGATGAGCAAGGTCATGCTGATCACCGGCGCCAGCCGCGGCATTGGCGCAGCCACCGCCAAGCTGGCGGCGTCTCAGGGCTATGCGCTGTGCCTGAACTACCACCGACAACAGGCAGCGGCGCAGGCGCTGCTTGAAGAGATCACCCAAGCCGGCGGCCAGGCCATCGCCGTGCAGGCCGATGTCGCCGACGAAGGCCAGGTGCTGCAGTTGTTCGCCCGCCTCGACCAGCACTTTGGCCGCCTTGATGTACTGGTCAATAACGCCGGCATACTGGAGCCACAGATGCGCCTGCAGCAGATGGAGCTGGCACGTTGGCAGCGGGTATTTGCCGCCAATGTGTTTGGCAGCTTTCTCTGCTGTCGCGAGGCGATCACACGCATGTCGACACGCCAGGGCGGTAGCGGCGGTGCCATCGTCAACCTGTCCTCGGTGGCCGCCAAACTCGGCGCACCGGGTGAATACATCGACTATGCGGCGGCCAAGGGTGCCATCGACAGCATGACCCTGGGTTTGGCTAAGGAAGTGGCGGCCGACGGCATTCGCGTCAATGCAGTACGTCCTGGGGTGATCGAAACCGAGATTCACGCCAGCGGTGGTGAGCCAGATCGGGTCGCGCGGGTCAGCCAGAGTGTACCCATGGGGCGCGGCGGCCTGGCCAGCGAAGTGGCCGAAGCGATCCTCTGGCTGGCCAGCGAGCAGGCGTCATACACCAGTGGCGCGCTGCTGGATGTGAGCGGTGGGCGCTAGCCGGGCAATCGCATAGCCCAGGTGCCCGAAAAGCTCGCCGCTAAAGCGCCTCCCACGAGACAATTTCGTGGTCATCCCAGTAGATGTCTCTTACCCCTAGATAATGGGAGGGGAAGTGGGAGGGGCTTTAGCCGCGACCAGAGAGTCGCTTGGTGGGAATTGCCATGCCGCCGCTAGGCGCTCGCCTGCTCGACACACTCAGCCTCGGCAAACTCGATACCGAGCAGAGCATCGATACGCTGGCAGTCACTTTCTCGGCGCAGCAGGTTGAATAGCTCGGTCGCTTCCGGGTAGCTGCGCGTCAGCATCGCCAGCCACTGTTTGAGCCGACCCGGCGCGTAGCGTGGCGACATCTTGCGCCGCGCCTGCAGCCAGAAATCCGCCAGCAGCGGCTGCAGCTCAGCCCAACTCATGGCCACCACCTCCTGCCCGGCCCTGGCCGCCGCAATCTGCCGGGCCAGGTCCGGGCGCGCCACCAGGCCACGACCGAGCATGATGTCCTCCACCCCGCTGACCTCGCGACAGCGCCGCCAGTCATCCAGGGTCCAGATCTCGCCATTGGCAAACACCGGCACTTTCACTACATCCTGCACCCGCGCCACCCACTCCCAATGCGCCGGCGGCTTGTAGCCTTCCACCTTGGTTCGCGCGTGCACCACGATCTGCGCCGCACCGCCCTCGGCCAGTGCCTCGGCGCATTCCAGGGCGTAATCCTTGTGATCAAAACCCAGGCGCATTTTCGCCGTCACCGGAATCGCTGCCGGCAATGCGCGACGCACCTCGCGGACGATGGCATGCAGCAACTCGGGCTCTTTGAGCAATACCGCACCGCCACGGGACTTGTTCACCGTCTTGGCCGGGCAGCCGAAGTTGAGGTCAATCACCGGTGCGCCGAGGGTGCAGGCAAAGGCGGCGTTATCCGCCAGGCAGGCCGGATCGGAGCCCAGGAACTGCACACGCAGCGGCGTACCGGCAGCCGTTTGCGCGTCGCTGAACAGTTCCGGAGCGAGCTTCTGGTAAGTGCTGACGGGCAATACCCGCTCGGTGACCCGGATAAATTCCGTCACGCACCAATCGATGCCGCCCACCTGAGTGAGCACATCGCGAAGGATTTCGTCGACCAACCCCTCCATCGGGGCCAGGGCGATTTGCATAGGCAGTCTCTTGAAAATGCGGTACTGAACTTCGGCTAAAAGTCGCAGGTAGAAAAACGCCGCGTAGTGTACGCGGCGTGAGGGTGAAACGCTCAGGCATTAGCCCAACGGCGCGTCACAGCTCCATGGGAAAAGGCGGCTGCAAAGCAGCGCCATAACCCTCAACAAACTCTGGCGGCATACGCTTGGGCTTACCGCTGGACAGCTCGATACAGACAAAGGTGGTTTTCGCCCGCAGCAGGGTCATGCCATCTTCCGGGCGAATCAGCTGGAAGCGCCGGTCCATCTTCAGGCGCTGGTCGGACTCGACGATCCAGGTGGCCATCTGCAGTTGCTGATCTTCGTAGGCGCTGGCCAGGTAGTCGATCTCATGGCGCAGCACCGCCATCGCGCGGTCGAGGCGGCGGTACTCGGCCAGATCCAGCCCAAGAAACTGCGAGTGGCGCCAGGCGCAACGCTCCAGCCAGCTGACGTAGACCGCGTTGTTGGCGTGGCCAAGGCCGTCGATGTCTTCGGCCGTCACCTGAATATCGATGACAAAGGGATTGCTCAGCTCCCAACTCATGCCGGCTGCTCCAGGCTACCGGCCAGGGCGCGGGCCTCGGCTGCCAGCTGGGTGATCTGATCCCAGGCGCGGGCGCGCACCAGGTTGCTTGGCGCGATCCAGGTGCCGCCCACGCAGGCCACGTTGGGCAGGCGCAGAAAGCTCAGCAGGTTATCCGGGGTCACCCCACCGGTTGGGCAGAAACGAATGCCGGTGAACGGCCCCTTGAAGCTCTTGAGCATCTTGATGCTGGTCGCACCGTTGGCCGGAAACAGTTTCAGTGAGCGATAGCCATACTCCAGCGCCAGCAGCACTTCCGAGGGTGTCATCACCCCCGGCAAATACGGCAGGCCAGAGTCTTCCGCCGCCGCCGCCAGGCGCTCGGTGCAACCCGGACTGACGGCGAACTGAGCACCGGCGTCGCGGGCTTCACTGAACTGTTCGGCATGAATCAGGGTGCCAGCGCCTACCAGCAGGTCCGGCAACTCCTTGCGCATCGCCGCCAGGGCATCCAGCGCGCCGGGCGTGCGCAGGGTCACTTCCAGCACGCGAATGCCGCCGGCGTGCAGCGCGCGAGCCAGGTCCAGCGCCAGGCTGATATCGTCGATCACCAACACCGGCAACACCGGGCGGGCCTGTTGCAGCACCACATCCATCGTCAGGCTCATGCCTTGCTCCCCGCTCTCAAGATTCAATCATCGCGTTCAGTCCTCAAACAGGCTGCTGGCGCCCTGCTCAGCCGAACCAACCAGGCGGCGCTGGGCGGCGAACATTTCCAGACCATAACCCAATTCCAGCTCAGCACTGGCAGATGCCAATGGCCGTGCGGCCAGTTGCTGCTCACTCAGTTCCACCTGCAACAACCCGTTTTGCGCATCCAGCAGCAGCCAGTCGCCATCCTGCAAACGTGCCAGCGGGCCACCCGCTGCAGCTTCCGGGGTCACATGCAGGGCACTGAGAACCTGACCGGAAGCACCAGACATGCGCCCATCCGTGATCAGTGCCACCCGTTGCCCGGCCTGCTGCAAATTGGCCAGCAAGGGCATCAGTTTATGCAGCTCGGGCATGCCATTGGCTTGTGGGCCTTGGAAGCGCACCACCAGCACCAGGTCACCTTGCAGCTCACCGGCGCTGTAGGCAGCCTGCACGGCCGCTTCCGAATCGAAGATGCGCGCCTGGGCGCGGATGTACCAGAACGCCGGTTCTACCGCCGAGGTTTTCACAATCGCGCGACCCAGGTTGCCCGCTAGCAGCACCAGACCACCTTCTTCGGCAAACGGCTCACTGGCGGGCCGGACAATATCGGGCGCAGGGCTCTGCGCCGGCAGCTCGCGCCAGACCAAACGCTCGCCATCCAGCCAGGGTTCGCGGGTATAGGCACGCAAACCATGCCCGGCAGCCGTGGCGACATCGTCATGCAGCAAGCCGGCGCCGAGCAGTTCACGCAGTAACCAGGCCGGCCCACCGGCAGCCTGAAACTGATTCACATCCGCCGCACCATTGGGATAAACCCGCGCCAGCAGCGGTACGACCTTGGACAGTTCGGCGAAATCATCCCAGCTCAATTCATACCCAGCCGCCCGGGCAATGGCCGGCAGGTGCAGGGTGTGGTTGGTCGAACCGCCGCTGGCGAGCAGCGCCACCACGGCATTAATCAAGGCCCGCGCATCGATCTGCTGACCGACCGGCAGATAGCGCTCGCCCTGACGGCTGTTATGCGCCACCAGGCGCGCAGCTTCATCGGTCAGCGCATTGCGCAGCGGCGTGTAGGGATGGATAAAGGCGCTACCTGGCACGTGCAGGCCCATCGCCTCCATCAGCAGCTGATTGGTGTTGGCCGTGCCGTAGAAGGTGCAGGTACCGGCCTGGTGATAGGCGGCCAACTCGGCAGCCAGCAGCTCATCACGACTGGCTTCGCCACGGGCGTAGCGCTGGCGGACGGCGGCTTTTTCCTTGTTCGGCAGCCCCGACTGCATGGGACCGGCCGGCACGAATACCGCCGGCAGATGACCAAAATGCAGCGCGCCAATCAGCAGGCCGGGGACGATCTTGTCGCACACGCCGAGATACAGCGCGCCGTCAAAAATGCCGTGGGTCAACCCGATGGCAGCGGCCTGGGCAATCAGGTCGCGGGAGAACAGCGACAGTTGCATGCCAGCCTCACCCTGGGTAATGCCATCACACATGGCCGGCACCCCGGCGGCAAACTGCGAGGTCGCGCCGACCTTGGCCAGAGCCACTTTCAGGCGTTCGGGGTAATCCCTCAGCGGCGCGTGGGCCGAGAGCAGATCGTTATAGCTGGAGATAAGCGCCACATGTGGTGAGCCGCCCTGCTTGATGATCAGCCGCGCATCCTCAGGCTGCGCCGCCAGGGCATGGGCCAGGTTGGAGCAGCCCAGCGCCTGATGCGCGGTGCGCGCGGCCGCCTGTGCCAAGCGTTGCAGATAGCGCTCGCGGCGTTTGGCCGAGCGCAGCTCCAGCGCGGCGGTCACCTGCTCAACAACCGGGTGCAACATGACAGGGTCCTTTCTCGGCGAGGTACTGGCTTGCAGTGTAACGGCTTAACGCCTGCTTTAACCCATGCACGTAGCAACCCAGATACTCAGGGCGCCCAATAGATGTTCACGGGTAATGGGCTGCGCTGCAGCCAGGCATACAACGGCAACTCACGCGCCGCTGGCTGGTCGCTCAGCACCGACTCAATCAATTCTCGCTTGCGCGCCCCAAAAGCCAACAGCCCCAGCCATTGGCCACGCTGCAACATGGCCAGGTTCAGTGACAGTCGCTGGCGGGGCTCCTGCGGCGCCAGGGCCGGCAAGGCGGCGGGCAGCGCCTGCGGATCGAGCGCATCCGCCAGGCCAGGCATGCCGGGAAACAGCGAGGCGATATGACCGTCCTCCCCCATACCCAGCAACACTGCGCTAAACAGCGGCCACTGCGCCAACTGCTCGCCCCAGCTCGATGCTGATTGTTCCAGGGTCGCGCCCTGACGCGGGTCCAGACAGTTGGCCTGCGGCAAGCCCTGATGCAGCAACTGCCAATTGCTCTCGGCAGCCTGCGCCGGTACCCAGCGCTCATCACTGGGGCTGAAGTCGATACGCTGACTGTCCAGCTGCTGCGCCAGCAACGGCAACAATGCCTGCGGGCTGCTACCGCCTGGCAGGATCAATCCAGCGCGCGCCTGCTCTGCCAGCGTGGTTTGAACCTGCGCCAACAGGTCGACGGCCAGCGCCTTCAGGCAGTCGTCACGCTGGGCATGGCAGTTCAGCAAATGTTGGCTCATAAGCAACCCCGGCTACGCTATCGGTATGTCATCAGGCCGCGCAATAATGCACCTTTGTCGCGACTGCCAACATACTTGCCATGGAATGCCTGTTTTGACTGCAATACTGCGCCTGTTTTTCCTGCTGTTGCTGCCGGTACTCGGACAAGCCGCCAGCTTGCCCCTGCAGACCAGCGATGCACCGCTTCTACCGGGACCGGTCATGCACTTCTGGGCAGACCCTGAAGGACAGGCCGACATCCATCACGTGCGCCAACTGCCTGAGTCCGCCTGGCAGCCCGTGGCCCGCCGCGACGCCAGCTTCGGCTACAGCAAACAGGCGTATTGGCTGCGCCTTAACCTGCACAACCCGGCCGATGCGCCCATCAACTGGATTCTGCTGATCGGCAACCCACTGCTCGACAGCTTGGAAGCCTACGGCCTGGACAGCGGCCAGGTTTATCAAGCGGGTGACCAGCATCCCTTCGACCAGCGCTGGGTCGAACATCGTCAATTGGTGCTGCCCGTCAATTTGGCGGCTGGCGAAGCGCGGGAGCTGATCCTGCGCATGCAGACCGACGGCTCGGCCAACCTCAGCGCCAGCCTGATGAGCGCCAAAGCCTTCAACCATCACGAACAGCGCATGTTGCTGCTGCAGGGACTGTTCTTCGGTGCGCTGCTGGTGATGATGATCTACAACCTGTCGATCTTTATCATCACCCGCGACCGCAACTACCTGTGGTACAGCCTGTTTGTCGCCAGTTTCAGTCTGTATCAGTTCATCCAGCTGGGGTTTGCCCTGCAGTGGCTGTGGCCGAACTCATTGACCTGGCATCAGTTGAGTTTCCCGTTCAGCTCGGCCCTGGCAACCCTGTTCGGCATTCTCTTCACCTACGGCGTACTCGACCTCAAAAGCAGGCACCCCGCCTACACCTGGATCAGCCGCCTGCTGATCGGCTGCAGCCTGCTGGTGATGCTGCTGGCCCTGTTCGCGCCTTACCTTGTGGCCCTGCTCGGCAGCTTTGCGCTGCTACTGGCCTGCGCGATCTTCGGTTGCATCTTCACCATTCTGCGTTGGCGCGATGGCTATCCACCGGCCAAGCTGTTTGCCCTTGGCTGGTCGACATTGATCATCGCCAGCCTGTTCAGCGTACTCAGCGGCACCGGCCTGATCGCCAACTCCCTGCTCACCCTGCACGCCCAACAGATCGGCAGCCTGCTGGAACTGGTAATTTTCTCGATAGCCCTCGGCACGCGCATTCGTCTGGCGCAGAGCGAACAGCAGATTGCTCAGGCCCGCTTGTTTGCCAACGAGCATCAACTGCGCATGGAGCAAGCCAAGAGCCTTGAGCTACAACGGCAGATCAACGAAGGGCTGGAAACCCGCGTGCAGGAACGCACCGCCTCCCTGCAGCAGGCCCTGGAGGAGCTGTCCAGCGCCAACCAGCGCCTGGCCGAACTGAGCCGGCACGATAACCTGACCGGCCTGTTCAACCGCCAGGTACTCAACGAGGAATTGGAGCGCATGCTCGCGCAAGCACGCCGCAGCCAGCAGCCGATTGCCATGCTGATGATGGATCTGGATCACTTCAAGAAGGTCAACGACGCCTACGGCCACCTGGTCGGCGATGCCTGCCTGCAGCACGCGGCCCAGCGCATGCAGCAGCGCATGCGCAGTAACGACCTACTGGTACGCTTCGGCGGCGAGGAATTTGCCGCCGTACTCTGCGACACCGATCAAGCCGGCGCCATGGATCTCGCCGAGCAGCTGCGCACAGACCTGGCAAAACATCCCTGCCTGCACCAGGACTTGCGCATCGATCTAAGCCTGAGCATCGGCGTCTATGCACTGATCCCGGATGCCAGCAGCGACCGCGAACAATTGCTGCGCCACGCCGATCAGGCGTTGTACCAAGCCAAGGCCGCCGGCCGTAACCGGGTAGTGGCTTACAACGCCACCGCCCCGGACGGCCGCTGAGCCAAGGGCTCCATCAGCTCCAGCACGGTCTGCGCCAGCAGCAGACGGCGCGAAGCCATGCAAGCCGAACTCATTGCATTACACCAACAATATTATCGACCCAATGCAATGAGACAAACGACAGAAGCTATCGCTGATCAACTACGGGAATTTCAGAAGGCGGAAAAACAAAAGGGCCATTCGTTAAGAATGACCCTTCAAAATCCCGCAGAGCGGGTAAAAATGGCGTCCCCTAGGGGACTCGAACCCCTGTTACCGCCGTGAAAGGGCGGTGTCCTAGGCCACTAGACGAAGGGGACGAAACCTTCGAAGAACAAGGCCAGCACTAAGCTGGCCTGTCGTGGAATTGGTGGAGCTAGACGGGATCGAACCGTCGACCTCTTGCATGCCATGCAAGCGCTCTCCCAGCTGAGCTATAGCCCCGGATTTAACGTCTCTCGACACACAATGCCGAAGCACTGTGGCTGGAAATAGTGGCGTCCCCTAGGGGACTCGAACCCCTGTTACCGCCGTGAAAGGGCGGTGTCCTAGGCCACTAGACGAAGGGGACGCAGATACCCTTCAAAACTCAGTCAACTCAGCGAGCTAACTGTGGCAAGCCTTTCGGCTTTGAGATTGGTGGAGCTAGACGGGATCGAACCGTCGACCTCTTGCATGCCATGCAAGCGCTCTCCCAGCTGAGCTATAGCCCCATCTCAAGGACGGGGCGCATGTTAAGAGCGCGCCCCCTACCTGTCAACAAGATTTTTCCGTATTTCTGCATTCTTTATGCTGACAGAACAATCACTTACCCAATTTCGACCCGGCACATCAGTGCCGGGCCGGGCGCGTGAACCGCTTAGGCGATGCTCGCCAGCAGTTTTTCCCACTCTTTGTTTTCTTTCTTCGACACACCACCGAGCAGCTCGATGGCCTGACGCAAACGGAAGCGGGTCAGGTCCGGGCCGAGGATTTCCATGGCATCCAATACCGATACCGAACTGGCTTGGCCAGTTACCGCGGCAAACATCAGCGGCATGGCATCGCGCAGTTTCAGTTCAAGGTGCTCGACCACGGCCTGGATGCAGGCGGTAATCTTGTCTTTCTCCCACTGACGTAGCGCTTCAAGCTTCCACAGGATCAACTGCATCACCTGACGCACCTGATCGGCAGAGAGTTTCTTGTGCTCGAACAGCTTGGCATCCAGAGCCAGGCCACCGGCAAAGAAGAAGCTGGCCAACGGCGCGATCTGGCTGAAGGTTTCCACCCGCCCCTGCACATGCGGAGCAATCTGCATCAGGTACTTGCTGTTGAAGGCCCACTTCTGCGCGCCGGCGGCGAACTCTTCGACGCTCAAATCACGCATCCACTGGCCGTTAAGCCAGGACAGCTTCTCCAGATCGAAGATCGGCCCGCCGAGGGAAACCCGGTTGATATCGAAATGCTCGACCATCTCATCGAGGCTGAACTTCTCGCGCTCGTCCGGCATCGACCAGCCCATGCGACCGAGGTAGTTGAGCATCGCCTGGGGCAGGAAGCCCATGCGCTCGTAGAAGGTGATCGAGGTCGGGTTCTTGCGCTTAGAGAGCTTGCTCTTGTCCGGATTACGCAGCAGCGGCATATAGCACAGCTGCGGTTTTTCCCAGCCGAAATACTCGTACAGCAGGATCAGCTTGGGCGCCGACGGCAGCCATTCTTCGCCGCGCAGCACGTGGGTGATGCCCATCAGGTGGTCATCAACCACGTTGGCCAGGAAGTAGGTCGGCAGGCCATCGGTCTTCATCAGCACCTGCATATCCATGCGATCCCAGGGGATCTCGACCTCACCACGTAGCATGTCCGGCACCACGCAGACGCCTTCGCTCGGCACCTTCATGCGCACCACATTCGGCTCGCCAGCGGCCAGGCGCTGTTGCACCTCGCCAGTGGTCAGGTGCATGCAGTGACCGTCGTAACGTGGCGTCTGCTTGGCTTCCATCTGCTCGGCGCGCACCTTGTCCAGGCGCTCGGCGCTGCAGAAACAGTGGAAAGCATGGCCCTTCTCCACCAACTCGGCGCTGTATTTCTGGTAGATGTGGCCGCGCTCGCTCTGCCGGTAAGGGCCGTGCGGGCCGCCGACATCCGGGCCTTCACTCCACTCGATGCCGAGCCAGCGCAGGGCGTCATAGATCTGCTGTTCCGACTCACGGGTGGAGCGCAGCTGATCCGTGTCTTCGATACGCAGGATGAACTCGCCACCGTGCTGACGGGCAAAACACAGGTTGAACAGGGCGATATAGGCAGTGCCTACGTGCGGATCACCAGTGGGCGACGGCGCAATACGGGTGCGAACGGTGGTCATGGAAAGTCTCGAAGAGTTGCAGTGAACGCGGATTAAGGCGGCGATGTTAACAGGCCTGCCAGGGGCGGCTCCAGCAGCCGACCCGCGGATAGCGGTAGACTGCGAATCAGAAAATCGAGAAAGGTTTTCACCTTCATGGCCTGAAAGCGTCGAGACGGGTAGACCGCATACAGCTCGCCAGCCAACAGCCGGGCCTCGGGGAGCAGGGCCACCAACTGCCCGGCCTGCACCGCCGCCTCGCAGATCATGATCGGCAGGCCGGCAATCCCGGCACCCGCCATGGCCACTTCGCGGGCAAAGGTGATGTTGTTGCACGACAGCACACCCTGGCAGGCAATGTGCTCGCCCTCCAGCGGCCAGTAACGCGTCGAATCATTCGGCAGCAACACCGCGCGGTGCCCGGCCAGCTCGGCAACTGTCTGCGGCGTGCCGTGCCGAGCCAGATAGTCCGGGCTGGCATACAAGCGCCGACTGGTTTCATAGACCTTGCGCGCAATCAGGGTGGAGTCCTGCGGCTGGCCGACCAGAATGGCGATATCCACGCCCTCCTCGACCGGATCAACGCGCCGCGAGGTCAGCTCCACTTCCGCCGTGATCTGCGGGTACTGGCGCATGAAGTCGCCCAGCACCCGACCTAGAAACAGCTGGCCAAATTCAATTGGCGCCGTGATGCGCAACAAGCCCGCAGGCGCCAACTGCAATTGCATCACCGCCTGCTCGGCCTCGGCGAAGTCGAGCATGATCTGCCGGCAACGCTCGTAATAAGCCTGCCCCACTTCGGTCAAGCGCAGCTTGCGCGTGGTGCGATTGATCAAGCGCACACCCAGGCGTTCTTCAAGCAGGGCAATGCGTCGACTGACTGTCGACTTCTGCATACCCAGACCCTGGGCCGCCTGGGTAAAACTGTGGCACTCGACCACGCGAGTGAAGATCAGCGCATCATCCAGCCCCATTATTGTTCCCTATAAGCAACAAAGTTTCTGAAGTCTAGCGACTACAGGCGAGAAAGGAACACTGTTAAATTCACTTACAATTTTTGCCCGACCTTCGAGCACCTGCCATGCCTGCCCAACTGCAACGCCGCCTGTTTATCTTTCTGGCCCTCCTCGCCCTGATCGTCGCCAGCCTGTTCGGCCACTGGTGGCTGGTCGGCCGCCACCTCGAAAGCACCGACAATGCCTACGTGCAGGGTGAAATCACCCGCGTTTCGAGCCAGCTCGGCGCGCGCATCGAGCAGGTTTTGGTGCAGGACAACCAGCACGTCGAACAGGGTGAACGGCTGCTGGTGCTGGAAAGCGCCGACTTCCAACTGGCCAAGCAGCGTGCCGAAGCGACCCTGGCCACCCGTGAAGCCGAACTCAGCCAAGCACGCAGCACTCTGGATCAGCAGGCCAGCCTGATTGCCGCTAGCCAGGCCGACGTTTCAGCCAGCCAGGCCACCCTGGGGCGTACGCAGATCGACCTCTCGCGCGCACAAACCCTGCGCAAACCCGGCTTTGTCTCCGAAGAACGCGTCACCACCCTGGCCGCCGACAGCCGCATCGCCCGCTCGCAAGTGAGCAAGGCGCAAGCCGACCTGCAGGCACAGCGCCAACAGGTCAACACCTTGCACGCCGAAATCAAACGCCTGGAAGCACAGATCAGCAGCGCACGCACCGACCTCGCTCAGGCTGAGCTGAATATCGCCCGTACCGAAATCCGCGCGCCGATCAGCGGCTTTGTCGGCCAGCGCGCAGCGCGCCACGGTCAGTACGTGCAGACCGGTGCCTACCTGCTGTCGCTGGTGCCGGATCAGGACATCTGGATCCAGGCCAACTTCAAGGAAACCCAGATCGGCCACATGCGCCCTGGGCAGACAGCAGAGCTGACCTTCGACAGCTTCCCCGACACGCCGATCGAAGGCCGGGTCGACAGCCTGTTTGCCGCCTCCGGCGCGCAGTTCAGCCTGCTACCGCCAGACAACGCCACCGGCAACTTCACCAAGGTTGTGCAGCGCATCCCGGTGAAGCTCACCTTTGCCGCCGACAACCCACTCAAAGGCCTGATCCGTCCGGGCATGTCGGTCGAGGTCAAGGTCGACCTGCAGTCCGAGCCGCACCATGGCAGCTGATGCCCTGATCCGCCCGACCGGCGAACCGAGCCGACGCGACTGGATTGCGGTGATGAGTGTGATGCTCGGCGCCTTTATGGCCGTGCTGGACATCCAGATCACCAACTCCTCGCTGAAGGACATCCAGGGCGCGTTATCGGCCACCCTGGAAGAAGGCTCGTGGATTTCCACCTCTTATCTGGTGGCGGAAATCATCATGATCCCACTCACCGCCTGGCTGGTACAGCTGCTCTCGGCACGGCGCCTGGCGGTGTGGGTATCACTGGGGTTTCTCGCCTCCTCGCTGCTGTGCTCCATGGCCTGGAGTCTGGAGAGCATGATTGTGTTTCGCGCCATGCAGGGTTTCACCGGCGGCGCGCTGATTCCCCTGGCGTTCACCCTGACCCTGATCAAGCTGCCGGAACACCACCGCGCCAAGGGCATGGCGCTGTTCGCCCTGACCGCCACCTTCGCCCCGTCGATTGGACCGACCCTGGGCGGTTGGCTGACGGAAAACTTTGGCTGGGAATACATCTTCTATATCAACGTGCCACCCGGTCTGCTGATGATCGCCGGGTTGATGTATGGCCTGGAGAAAAAGCCCGCTGACTGGCAGCTGCTGAAAAACACCGATTACGCCGGCATCGTCACCCTCGGCATGGGCCTGGGCTGCCTGCAAGTGTTTCTCGAAGAAGGCCACCGCAAGGACTGGCTGGAATCCAGCCTGATCAGCGGGCTGGGTAGCGTGGCCGCGATCAGCCTGGTGCTGTTCGTCATCCTGCAGATCTCGCGACCCAACCCACTGATCAACCTCGGCGTGCTGCGCGAACGCAACTTCGGCCTGTCGAGTATTTCCAGCATCGGCCTGGGCATGGGGTTGTATGGCTCGATCTATGTGCTACCGCTGTACCTGGCGCAGATCCAGGGCTACAACGCCCTGCAAATCGGCGAAGTGATCATGTGGATGGGCGTGCCGCAGCTGTTTCTGATTCCGCTGGTGCCGCTGCTGATGAAGAAAATCTCGCCGAAGTGGCTGTGCGCCCTGGGCTTTGGCCTGTTCGGCGGCGCCAGCTTTCTCTCCGGGGTGCTCAATCCGGACTTCGCTGGCGAGCAGTTCAACCACATCCAGATTCTGCGTGCACTCGGCCAGCCATTGGTGATGGTGACCATCTCACTGATCGCCACCGCCTACACCCTGCCGCAGGATGCCGGTTCGGCGTCGAGCCTGTTCAACATCCTGCGCAACCTTGGCGGAGCCATCGGCATCGCCCTGCTTGCCACCCTCCTCGACAGCCGCGCCAAGGTGTATTTCGACTACCTGCGCGAGTCGCTGGTGCCGAGCAACCCGCAGATCGCCGAACGCCTGGCGCTGCTGACGGAGAAGCTCGGCAGTGAACAGGCAGCCCTGGCCAAGCTCAGCGAAATCACCCATCAGCAGGCGGCGATCATGGCCTACAATGACGCCTTCCACTGCATCGGCATCGCCCTTGGCATCAGCATGCTGGCGGTGCTGCTGACGCGCAAACTGCCAGCCAGTGCCACCGGCGGCGCGGCGCATTGAAGCCTGCGACCACACCCCAAACCTAATTATTCGCGCCGCCTGGCGGCGCATCCTGTATTCAGGTTGTTCATGCCCACGAGTTCTTCCCCCGCCCGCAGCCTGCTGCTGGTCATTGCCTTTACCACTATCTATATCGGTTGGGGCACCACCTACCTGGCCAACCACTTTCTCCTGCTGGAAGTACCGCCGTTCGTCATCGGCAGCCTGCGCTTCTCGATTGCCGGTCTGCTGGCGCTGGCCTGGGTGCTGCTCAGCGGGCAACTGCGCATGCAGCGCAGCGACTGGGGCGGCGTGCTGATCGGCAGCCTGGCGTTGATTGCAGTCGGCCAGGGCGCATTGATTTACGCCAACCAGTACCTGCCCACCGGCATGCTGGCGATGCTCTACACCACCCTGCCGCTGTGGAGCGTGGCGCTGGAATGGCTGCTCGGTGAGCGCCCGCCACTGTGGGTGATGTGCGGTCTGGCCCTGGCCTGCGGCGGCATCGTGCTGCTGATGAACAACGGCCTGGACCACAGCGCCTCCATCGAACAGTGGTTCGCCGGTTTGCTGGTGGTATTCGCCACGCTACTTTGGGCGGGCGGCGCCTGGCTGATGCGTCAGCGTCCAGCGTTTCGCTCCAGCTGGCTGGGGCTGAGCCTGCAAATGCTGATCGGTGCGTTGCTGCTGGCGCTGTTCGGCCTGTGGCACGGCGATTGGCAGGCACTCGACTTACGCGCGATAAGCGCTAATGCCTGGCTATGGCTGGCGTATCTGGTACTGCCGGTCAGCCTCGGCGTGTACCCGGCGTATTTCTGGCTACTGCGCGAGGTCAGGCCGAGCCTGGTATCGACTTTCGCCTTCGTCAATCCGGTGGTGGCGCTGCTGCTGGGCTATTTGCTGCTGGATGAACGCCTCAGCCTGCTGGCGATGCTGGCCTGCGGCATTACCCTGGGCGGCGTGGTGCTGATCATCTTTGGCCGCCGCTGATAAACCGTAGGAGCCAGCTTGCTGGCAATCATTGGATCAAGAGCATCGCCAGCAAGCTGGCTCCTACAAGTTGTTCACTTCGTCATCCGACGACACTCAATCAAACCTGCAACAGCCGCTCACGCAGCTTCTGGATTTCATCACGCAGCTGCGCCGCCGCCTCGAACTCCAGGTCGCGGGCCAAGGCATACATCTTCTCTTCCAGCTGACGAATACGTTTGGTGATCTCGCTCGGCGAGCGCAGCTCGTTCTCGTAGCGCGCGCTTTCTTCGGCGGCCTGGGCCATGCCTTTGCGCTTCTTGCTGCGCGCGCCAGGCACAACTGCACCTTCGAGGATGTCCTGAACATCCTTGAATACGCCCTTGGGCACGATGCCATTGGCTTCGTTAAAGGCAATCTGCTTATTACGCCGCCGCTCGGTTTCACCGATGGCGCGCTCCATCGAGCCGGTCATGCGGTCGGCATACAGAATCGCCTTACCGTTGAGGTTGCGCGCCGCACGACCAATGGTCTGGATCAGCGAACGCTCGCTGCGCAGGAAGCCTTCCTTGTCCGCATCGAGAATCGCCACCAGCGACACTTCCGGCATATCCAGGCCTTCGCGCAGCAAGTTGATGCCGACCAGCACGTCGAATGCACCGATGCGCAGGTCGCGAATGATCTCGACCCGTTCCACTGTGTCGATATCCGAGTGCAGGTAGCGCACCTTGACGCCATGATCGCCCAGGTAATCGGTGAGGTCCTCAGCCATGCGCTTGGTCAGCGTGGTGACCAGCACGCGCTCTTCGATGGTTACGCGTTTGTGGATTTCCGAAAGCAGGTCATCGACCTGGGTCAGCGCCGGCCGCACCTCGATCTGCGGGTCAACCAGACCCGTCGGCCGCACCACCTGCTCGATCACCCGCCCAGCATGCTCGGCCTCGTAAGGTCCGGGCGTGGCAGACACAAAGATGGTCTGCGGGCTGGCCGCTTCCCATTCCTCGAAACGCATCGGCCGGTTGTCCAACGCCGATGGCAGGCGGAAGCCATACTCGACCAGGGTTTCCTTGCGCGAACGGTCGCCTTTGTACATCGCGCCAACCTGCGGCACCGAGACGTGGGACTCGTCGATCACCAGCAGCGCTTCGTCCGGCAGGTAGTCGTACAGGGTGGGTGGCGGCGCGCCGGCCGGACGGCCAGAGAGGTAGCGCGAGTAGTTCTCGATGCCGTTGCAATATCCCAGCTCGAGGATCATCTCCAGGTCAAAGCGCGTGCGCTGCTCCAGGCGCTGCGCTTCCACCAGCTTGTTTGCACCGCGCAGGTAGTCCAGACGTTGTTGCAGCTCGACCTTGATGTGCTCAACCGCCTCCAGCAGGGTTTCACGCGGGGTGACGTAGTGACTCTTGGGGTAGAAGGTGAAGCGCGGCAGCTTCTGGATCACCTCACCGGTCAACGGATCAAAGGCGCTGATGCTCTCCACCTCGTCGTCGAACAGCTCGATGCGAATGGCTTCGAGATCCGATTCCGCCGGAAAAACGTCGATCACATCACCACGCACACGGAAGGTGGCGCGAGCGAAGTCCATGTCGTTACGCGTGTACTGCAACTCGGCCAGCCGGCGCAGCAGCGCGCGCTGATCCATCTTGTCGCCCCGGTCGAGGTGCAGCACCATTTTCAGGTACTCCTCGGGGCTGCCCAAGCCGTAGATCGACGACACGGTGCAGACCACGATGACGTCCTTGCGCTCGATCAGCGCCTTGGTCGCCGACAGGCGCATCTGCTCGATATGGTCGTTGATCGAGGCATCCTTCTCGATAAAGGTGTCCGACGACGGTACGTAGGCTTCCGGCTGGTAGTAGTCGTAGTAGGAGACGAAATACTCCACCGCGTTGTTCGGGAAGAAGCTCTTGAATTCGCCATACAGCTGCGCGGCGAGGGTCTTGTTCGGTGCCAGCACCAGCGTCGGGCGCTGCACCTTGGCAATCACGTTGGCGATGGAAAAGGTCTTGCCCGAGCCAGTCACGCCCAGCAGGGTCTGGTGCGAGAGACCGGCTTCCAGCCCCTCGACCATCTGCCGAATCGCCTCGGGTTGATCGCCGGCCGGCTGGAAACGGGTGACCAATTGAAACTCGGACATGACAAACCTCGACAAGCGGGTGTGACGCGGCCTGAAAGCCTACGTCAAAACCGGTGAAAAGCGTGTGCCTGCTGTCGCAGCACAGGTTATGCGCCGGTATACTACCGGCCCACTTACGCAACCCCTAGCAGGGTGTTGCCTGATACTCAACTTCTCCTCTGCGAGCTGCCGCATCCATGAGTCTGTTCTCCGCCGTCGAAATGGCTCCGCGCGACCCCATCCTGGGCCTCAATGAAGCATTCAACGCCGACACCCGCGCGACCAAGGTCAACCTGGGCGTTGGCGTTTACTACAACGAGGAAGGCCGCATTCCCCTGCTGCGCGCCGTAGCCGAAGCCGAGAAAGCCCGGATTGAAGCCCACGCCCCACGTGGTTACCTGCCTATTGAAGGCATTGCCGCCTATGACAGCGCGGTGCAGAAGCTGTTGCTGGGTGCCGACTCCGAACTGATCGCCGCTGGCCGAGTGATCACCACTCAAGCCGTCGGTGGCACCGGCGCACTGAAAACCGGCGCGGACTTCCTCAAGCGCCTGCTGCCCGACACCGTGGTCGCCATCAGCGACCCAAGCTGGGAAAACCACCGCGCACTGTTCGAGTCCGCCGGTTTCCCGGTACAGAACTACCGCTATTACGACGCCGCCAGCCACGGGGTTAACCGTGCCGGCATGCTCGAAGACCTGAAAAATCTGCCTGCGCGTTCGGTTGTCGTGCTGCACGCCTGCTGCCACAACCCGACCGGTGTCGACCTGTCGCTGGACGACTGGAAAGCCGTGCTGGAGGTATTGCGCGAGCGTGAGCACGTGCCGTTCCTCGACATTGCCTATCAGGGCTTTGGCGATGGTATCGAGCAGGATGCCTTTGCCGTGCGCCTGTTCGCTCAAGCGGGCATCCCGTTCTTCGTTTCCAGCTCGTTCTCCAAGTCCTTCTCGCTGTACGGCGAGCGCGTCGGCGCGCTGTCCATCGTCACCGGCAGCCAGGAAGAAGCCAGCCGCGTGCTGTCGCAAGCCAAGCGCGTGATCCGCACCAACTACTCCAACCCACCGACCCACGGCGCCACCGTGGTCGCCAGCGTGCTCAACAGCCCTGAGCTGCGTGCCCTGTGGGAAGAAGAGCTGGCCGGCATGCGCGAGCGTATTCGCGGCATGCGCATGGCCATGGTCGAGCAGCTGGCGGCCCTGAACTGCAAACGCGATTTCGGCTTCGTTGCCCAGCAGCGCGGTATGTTCTCCTACTCGGGCCTCACCGCCGAGCAGGTTGAGCGCCTGAAAACCGAGTTCGGCATCTACGCCGTCAGCACCGGCCGCATCTGCGTCGCCGCGTTGAACCAGCGCAACCTGCCCGCTGTTACCCAGGCCATCGCTGCGGTTCTCTGACTCACTGGGGAAGTCGATCAGGTATTGACTTCCCCTTTCTAATCAGTAGGATACGCGCCGTTGTTCCGCGATAGCTCAGTCGGTAGAGCAAATGACTGTTAATCATTGGGTCCCTGGTTCGAGTCCAGGTCGCGGAGCCAAATGCAAAAGCCTCGGTTAATACCGGGGCTTTTTTGTATCCGCGGACTCTCACCAGGGACTGCGTCCCAGGTTATTCGCTTCGCTCTCCCCTGCGGGGCCGCGCTAAAGCGCGTTCAGCTGCGCTGTCGAGTCCAGGTCGCGGAGCCAAATTCAAAAGCCTCGGTTGATACCGGGGCTTTTTTGTATCCGCCGGACTTTCACCAGGGACTGCGTCCCAGGTTATTCGCTTCGCTCTCCCCTGCGGGGCCGCGCTAAAGCGCGTTCAGCTGCGCTGTCGAGTCCAGGTCGCGGAGCCAAATTCAAAAGCCCAGCCTAGTGCTGGGCTTTTTATTACCCGCACCAGGTAAATCAACAAAAACTATCAAAACAATTCAAATGCAACATTTTCCCAATAGATATTGAGCCACTACGCTGCATCTCAATAAAGAACAATTCTCACTCGAGGTGGGCCATGCTCAAAACACTGACATTTACCCTGATGCACTTCTGCATCGCCTTCGGTGTGACCTACGCACTGACCGGCAGCGTTGCCGCCAGCGGGCTGGTGGCCGCAATTGAGCCGCTGTGCAATTCGGTGGGTTTCTACTTTCACGAGAAAGTCTGGCAGCGGTTCGAGGGACACTCCGCACAAGCCCCCAAGCAGCCTAAACACGCCTGGTTGCACCACCAGACATAAGTGCCGCAGATGGATGCCAATGGCATTGTCTGAACGATAAAAACAGCCAGCCGGGAAACCGTGCAATCCGCTACTATGCGCGCCTCCGTCACCATACGCGCACGTATCATGCCCGCCACTTCCCGCTTTCCCGCTGCTCCCTATGCACTGGCCTTTCTACTCGGTCTGCTGGCCCTCTGTGGGCTCTGGTTCGGCATTGGCCAACCGGTTGAACTGGCGGACGCCGCCACACCCACACACAAGCTGCAATGCGCCTCTTACACGCCGTTCGACAAGGACCAGTCGCCCTTCGATCAACCCATGCAGTTGCGTCCCGAGCGCATGGAAGCGGATCTGTCCATGCTGGCAGAGCGCTTCGAGTGTCTGCGCACCTACTCGGTAACGGGCCTGGAAGAACTGCCGAATATCGCCCGCAAGCACGGCCTGAAACTGATTGCCGGCGCCTGGGTCAGCCGTAACCCGGCCGACACTGCCGTTGAGATTGCCGGCCTGGTGAAAATGGCCAACGCCCATCCCGATGTCATCCAGTCAGTCATCGTCGGTAACGAGGCGCTGCTGCGCAAGGAAGTCACGGCCGCGCAACTGGTAGCGCTGATCGAGCAAGTCAAGGGGCAGATCCAGCAGCCGGTGACCTATGCCGATGTCTGGGAGTTCTGGCTCAAGCACCCTGAAGTTGCGCCCGCAGTGGACTTCATCACCATCCACCTGCTGCCCTACTGGGAAGACAACCCGGCCGGTATTGAAACGGCATTGCATGAAGTCGCCGAGGTGCGCCAAACCTTCGGCAATGCCTATGCGCCCAAGGACATCCTGATCGGTGAAACCGGCTGGCCCAGCGAAGGGCGTCAACGCGAGACCGCCGTGCCCAGCCTGGTCAACCAGGCCAAATTCATCCGTGGTTTTGTCGCCATGGCCGAGCAGAATGGTTGGCACTACAACCTGATCGAAGCCTTCGATCAGCCCTGGAAGCGCATCAGCGAAGGTGCCGTAGGCGGTTATTGGGGGCTGTATGACGCCGACCGCCAGGACAAGTCGATCCTCGCCGGAGCAGTTTCCAACCTGCCGCATTGGCCGGTCTGGCTGGCCGCCAGCCTGATCCTCTTTGTTGCCACGCTGCTGTTTGCCGGCCGCCCGCAATCGGCCCGCGCCGCCCTGCTGCTGCCCCTGCTGGCCGCCCTAGGGGCTGGCTGTATCGGCTTGTTTGCAGAGCTGACGCTGGTGACCAGCCGCTATCTGGGTGAGTGGCTGTGGGGCGCGGCGCTGATCACGCTCAACCTGCTGGTACTGGCCCATGCGGCCTTGCAACTCAGCCAGACAAGCGGCTGGCGCTTGCAGTTGCGCCTGTGGCTAAGCAGCAAGGCAGCGCTGTGGCTGGTGCTGAGCGGCTTTGCCGGAGCAGTGATGATGCTGGCGCTGGTGATGGACGCGCGCTACCGCAGTTTCCCCAGCGCCGCGCTGCTGCTGCCGGCAGTGGTGTACCTGTGCCAGCCCGTCAGCGGCTACCGCCGCGAAGTAGCGTTGCTGGCCCTGCTGATCGGTGCCGGTATCGCCCCGCAGTTGTATCAGGAAACCCTCAGCAACCTGCAAGCCCTGGGCTGGGCCCTGACCAGCGCCTTGCTGGTCGCTGCCCTGTGGCGCAGCCTGCGGGCCAAGGCGCAAATCGCCTGATCAGGCGGTTTTAGGCGCACGCACCAAACGCAACAACGCCAGCACCACGGCAAAAACCGCGAGGCTGGCGCTGTACAGCACCAATGCCGGCAGGCCCAGCAGTAAGGCCGGCACCGCCAGACGCTGCCCCCACACGCCAGGCAGGACAAAGGCCAACAGCGCGCAGCCCAATGCCCCCAGCGACAGCACACGGAAGTGGATCAGCCAGCCGAACAGGGCCCGCACCTCACAGCTCAGGCGCTGCGGCTCGGCCACACACACACCTACCCACAATTCGTTCTCCATCAACTGGTAACGCAGCAGCAGACTGGCGGCCAGACTCAGGGCAGCTGCGATCAACACGAGGGCCAGGGGCAGGTAACGCGGCATATAAAAGCTCGGGGCAAGAAAATGGCTGCGTAGGATAAGCCGCCGCGCTGCGGATAACACCCCCTGCATCTCAGGCAAACGTGCTTAGCGCGGTAACACAGCCACCTTGCCGCAAGTCGTTCGCACGCGCAGGGCTGTAAATACAATGCCAACAGGCCCTAGACTCTGCCCATGCCTATCCGTCGTCTGATCCTGATCACTGCCGGCCTGCTTGCCCTGTGGATGCTCTGGGTGATCCTGCTCCCCAGCCCGGGCAACCTGCCGCCCCACACTGCGCAGCAAAGTGGCAGCTGGCGCGTGGCCGAACATACCCTCAGCCACCTGCAAGACTTCCAGCTGGAAGCGCGGATTCTCGGCCGTGAAGACTATTACCTAGACCGCGGTGCCAAACTCTCGCCCACCGACCTGGCACTCGGCTGGGGCCCCATGGCCGACCCCGAAGTGCTGCGCCATATCAGCATCAGCCAGCGCAACCGCTGGTACTTCTGGCGCGCCGAGCAACTGCCGATCGAGCGGAGGCAGATCGAGATCAACAGTGCCAATATGCATATGATTCCAGCCACGGCAGAGGTGGCGAAAACCCTGAGCAAACTCAAACCGGGCCAACAGATTCGCCTGAGCGGACAACTGGTGCGGGTCGAGGGCGACGATGGCTATCGCTGGATCAGCTCACTCAGCCGCGAAGACACCGGGGATGGTGCCTGCGAGCTGATCTGGGTCGAAAATTTACAGGTAATGCCCTGAGCACCCGCCATTAAACAGTGACACTTTCGCCTGAAAAACTTCAGCGCTATAACTAAACGGCACTTAACCTGGCTTGTGTGGTCAAATCGAGCCGCGTAGCCCCGCAGCACTACCTAGCTCTCAAGAGATTTCGCCATGTTGCCTGTCCCTCGTCTGCTTGCCCTGCTCAGTTGCCTGGCCCTGACTGCCTCAGTCAGCGCGGCCGATATCGACGCTAATAGCTATGGCTACCCGCTGAGCAACCCGTTCGAGGCCACCCTGGCCACCACCCCGCCCGAACTGCGTCCAACACTGCCCGCCGATGCCGATATCAACCAGGCGGACTACCAGGCCAAACTGCGCCCGGAGCGCGAATTCGAGGTACCGGAGAATTTCTGGCCGGTCACCAAGATGCGCTATCGCCTGGCCAAGCAGTCAGGCGAAGCGCCGCTGATTTTCATCATTGCCGGCACCGGTGCACATTACGCCAGCGGTACCCCGGAATACCTGAAGAAGCTGTTCTACGGCGCCGGCTACCATGTGGTGCAGCTGTCATCACCCACCAGCTATGACTTCATGACAGCCGCCTCGCGCTTTGCCACCCCCGGTATTACCCGCGATGACGCTGACGATCTGTACCGCGCCATGCAGGCCGTGCGGGCACAGCATCCACGTCTGAAAGTCAGTGAATTCCACCTCACCGGCTACAGCCTGGGTGCGCTGCAGGCTGCCTTTGTCAGTGAACTGGACGAAACCCGGCGCAGTTTCAATTTCAAGCGCGTGCTGCTGCTCAATCCGCCGGTCAACCTCTACACCTCGGTCACCAACCTCGACCGCCTGGTACAAACCAAGGTCAAGGGCATTGATAACAGCACCACCTTTTATGAACTGGTGCTGGGCAAGCTGACTCGCTACTTCCAGGAAAAGGGCTATGTCGATATCAACGACGCCCTGCTCTATGACTTCCAGAACTCCAAGGAAAAACTCAGCGACGAGCAGATGGCCATGCTGATCGGCGCAGCGTTCCGCTTCTCCTCCGCCGATATCGCGTTCACCTCGGACCTGATCAACCGACGCGGGCTGATCACCCCGGTCAGCTACCCGATCAAGGAAGGCACCAGCCTGACGACCTTCTTCAAACGCGCACTGCAATGTGACTTTGATTGCTACCTGACCGAGCAGCTCATCCCCATGTGGCGAGCCCGCTATGACGGCGGCAGCCTGGCGCAACTGATTGACCAGGTCAGCCTGTATGCCCTGACCGATTACCTGAAAAACAGCAGCAAGATTGCCGTCATGCACAACGCCGATGACGTGATTCTCGGCCCTGGTGACCTAGGCTACCTGCGCAGCACCTTTGGTGAGCGGCTGACGGTCTACCCGCTGGGTGGCCATTGCGGCAACCTCAACTACCGCGTCAACAGCGACGCCATGCTGGAGTTCTTCCGTGGCTAAGCCTCTTTCCCTTGCCCTGTTCATGGGCCTGCTGCTGGGCAGCAACCTGGCCAACGCCGAACACAGCGTCGATGCCGATGGCTTCAAGCGACCGCTGCAACACCTGCAGTTCAACCCGGGCCTGGATCAGCGCGAATTCGAGCGCTCTACCCTCTCCGCGCTGAACATCTATGACCCGCTGGAGTCATGGAACCGCCGCGTGTATCACTTCAACTACCGCTTCGATGAGTGGGTGTTCCTGCCGATTGTCGATGGCTACCGCTATATCACCCCCACTCTGGTGCAGAGCGGTGTCAGCAACTTCTTCAGTAACCTGGGGGATGTGCCCAACCTGCTCAACAGCGCCCTGCAGCTCAAGGGCCAGCGCACCATGCAGACCACGGCACGCCTGCTGCTCAATACCACAATCGGCGTAGCCGGCCTGTGGGACCCGGCCACGCGCATGGGCCTGCCCAAACAGAAGGAAGACTTCGGTCAGACCCTCGGCTACTACGGCACACCGGCTGGGCCGTACCTGATCCTGCCACTGCTGGGGCCCTCGAACCTGCGCGACACCGGCGGCCTGGTGGCGGACTTTGCAGTGAAAAACCAGGTCAACTGGCTGAACGTTGCCGAGGCCAGTGTCAGCCACCCGGAAATCACCCTGCTGGAAGTGGTCGATCAGCGCTCCACGGTGAACTTCCGCTACGGCCAGCTCAACTCGCCCTTCGAATACGAGAAGATTCGCTTCTTCTATCACGAGTCACGCAAGCTGCAGATTGCCGAGTAAGGCAGACGTAAAAAAGCCGCCGACAGTACGAACTGCGGCGGCCTTTATTTTCGTGCCTAGTGCGTGACTACTGCGCGTAACGACGAGACAACCCAGGCGGCACGCCACTGCTGTCGGTAGGCAACCAGGGCCCCTGCGGGTTGCTCGCCCAGCTCCAGCCAGAGTTCCAGCGGTAGTAAGTGCGCTCACGGTAATACAGGTGAGAGGCGCCACCCACCACGTACACCCCCAATTGCTCATTCCACTGACTGTCCACCCCAGGCGGTGGAGCAAAGCGCGGGTGATTGCTGCTGCCGCTCGGCGTGTTGACGGGCGCCGTGGCCAGCGGCAGCTGCACACAACCCGTCAGCCCAAGCAGACCGGCGAGTACGGCACCCCGCAGCAACGCCCTCATGGTGCTTTGCTGTCGGCGCTGTCGATCAACAGCTGCTGCAACTCAGTGCTCTTGCTGGCCAGCGGCTGGCTGCTGCCAATCCACTCACCGGCGGTGGCATTGCCACTGCGCGAAATCCGCGCAACCAGCTGCACCTGCTCGAAACCGGAGATTTTCAGCTGCGGCATCATCGCATCGCTGTCCGACAGGCTGACTTCAGCCGGCAGATCAGCCACGCTCAAACGCTTGACCGCCAGCGGCATGGGCGGACCAGAAACCGCGCGGGCAAACACGAACACTGCATCGCCCGGCTGCACTTTGGCCTGCAGCGCTGGCGCCAACTCGACTCGCACCGTCAGGCCCTGGCTGGTCGCTGGCGCGGCGGCAGCGGGTTCGCCCAACTGTTCGCGTGCACGCTCAATACCGCCCTGAATAGCCTGGCGAGACGGGTCTTCAGCCGGCAGCACAGCCACCAGCTGCTGCCAGTGACCGATGGCTTTCTGGAACTGGCCGCTTTCATAGGCCGCAATTCCCAGCAACCCCAGGCTGGTGACTTCGGCCGGGTCGCCTTTCAGCGCTTCGTCGGTCAAGGCCTGCAGCTGTACGGTCCATTGTTTGTCGCTGGCGAAATACAGCGCCTGAGCCCATTGCCCGAGCAGCTCTGGCTCACGCCCGGCGACACCCACAGCGCGCTCGAAGGCTACCGCAGCATCGGCGGCACGCTCCTGGGCCATATAGGTGCGCCCAAGGAAGTACCAGCTTTCGGCCGATTCGGGGTTGCTCTTGACCGCCGCTTCCAGACGCGCAGTCATTTCTTCAATGGTTTTTGGCTGTGCGGCAAAGGTCTGCGCCCGCTCAACGTCGCCGATGGCGCCCCAGTGCTGATACAGGCCATAGCCGAGCAAGGGCATCAGCAGGGCCGCGATCAGAGGAATCGTGCCGCCCAGCTTACGCTGGGTCGGTTTGGCCAACGCGCCTTCAGTATCGGCCAACAGCTCACGTGCGGCTTCATCACGGCCGTTGGCCAGTTGCTGTTCATTCAGCGCACCGGCAGCGTGTTGCGCTTGCAACTCTTGCAGACGCTCCTGGTAAAGGGTCACGTTCAAGGCAGTACGGTCTTCTTCAGCCTGCACCTTGCGCGCACGCAACACCGGAATCAGCAGAAACGCCAGGGCCGTCAGCAACAGCAAGCCGGCGCACAACCAGAATTCAATCATCAGTCTTTCTTATCCACAGGCGTTTGATTTAGCAGAGCAGTCAGGCGCTGCTGTTCATCGGCAGACAGGCCACTGGCGACAACACCCGGCTTGCTACGACGACGCAACAGGATGACCCCAAGCAGGACGAAACCGCCGGCCAGCAAACCCGCCGGGCCATACCACAGCAGCAAGGTGCGCGCGGTGACTGGCGGCTTGTAGAGCACGAAATCGCCATAACGGCTGACCAGAAAATCAATGATCTGCTCGTTGCTCTGGCCCTCTTCCAGCATGCGGTAGATCTGCGCACGCAGGTCCATGGCAATCGGCGCATCGGAATCGGCAATATTCTGGTTCTGACACTTGGGGCAGCGCAGCTCTTCCACCAAGTTGCGATAACGCTCGCGCTCGGCCTCAGTGGCAAATTCGTAGGTGTCGATAGCGGCTTGAGCAGTGCCCAGCAAGGCCAGCCCCAGTATCGCAGCACTCAGTAGACGCTTCATGGCTGGGCCTCATCGACAAGTGCCTGATACAGCGGGGCCAGTTGTTCGCGCCAGACGCGCTCGTCAATAACACCAACAAACTTGTGACGGATGATGCCGTCCTTGTCGATCAGGAAGGTCTCGGGTGCGCCGTACACACCCAGATCCAGGCCCAGGGTGCCACGCGCATCATTGATATTCAGCTGATAGGGGTCATGGAACTCCACCAGCCACTTCTGCGCGGCGGCGTTGTCATCCTTGTAGTTGACCCCGTAGATGGTCACGCCCAGCTTGGCCAGCTTGTTCAGCACCGGGTGTTCCACGCGGCAGGCCACGCACCAGGTAGCCCAGACATTGACCAGCGCCGGTTTGCCCTTGAGGTCAGCCTCGGTAAGCGGCTTACCATCCTGCACCGCCGGCAGCGAGAACGCTGGCAAGGGTTTGCCAATCAGCGCCGAGGGCAGCTCGGAAGGATCGAGAAACAGCCCACGGTACAGAAACACCGCCACGCCAAGAAAGATCAGCAGCGGTAACAGCAGCAGTAAACGCTTCATACCTGCGCCCCCGACATGCCCAGTGCGTCACGCACGCGGGTGCGCACCTTCATCCGGTAGCGCTTGTCAGCGGCCGCCAGGAAGCCACCCAGGCCCATCAGCAATGCACCGAACCAGATCCAGCGGACGAACGGCTTGATGTGCACGCGTACCGCCCAGGCACCGTTTTCCAGTGGCTCGCCCAGGGCAACGAACAGGTCGCGGGTGATCCCGGCGTCAATACCTGCTTCGGTCATCACCGACTGCTGCACGGTGTACAGGCGCTTCTCAGGGTGGAGCACAGCGATCTGCTTGCCATCTTCGAAGATACGCACGGTGCCTTTGTCCGAGGTGAAGTTCGGCCCCTCGAAGTGCTCGGCACCTTCAAAGGTGAACTGATAACCACCGATCTCCACCGATTCACCCGGTGCCATGCGCATGTCTCGCTCGTAGCTGCCCACACTGGTCAACACCACACCCAGGGCGCATACCGCCATGCCCAGGTGCGCCATCTGCATGCCCCAGTAACTACGGGTCAAGCTTGGCAGGCCTTTGAGCAAGCCCTTGTGCCGGGTTTTCTCGAGAATGTCGCGCACGCCGGCCAGCACCACCCAAGCGGATAACAGGCAAACAGCGAGCACCGCCCAGTTGAAGTCGCCGACCAGGAACGTGGCGATCACTGCCAACACCACACTACTGATCAGCACGGGCGCCAGCATGCCGAGCAGCCACTGCAGCGGCGTATCTTTCCAACGCACCAGCACCCCGACCGAGATCATCGCCATCAACAGGCCCATCAGCGGTACAAACAGGGCATTGAAGTAAGGCGGCCCAACGGACAATTTCGCGCCAGTAGTGGCATCCAGCACCAGCGGATAGAGGGTGCCGAGCAGGATCATCGCAGCGGACACCACCAGGATCAGGTTGTTAACCAGCAGCAAGGTCTCCCGCGACCACAGGGCAAAACCGACCTGGCTTTTCACCACCGGCGCGCGGATGGCAAACAGCGCCAAGGAGCTGCCCACCACAATCAGCAGGAACACCAGAATAAACACGCCGCGCTCAGGATCACTGGCGAAAGCATGCACCGAGGTCAGCACCCCGGAACGAACCAGGAAGGTGCCCAGCAGACTCAGGGAGAACGCGGCAATCGCCAGCAGCACAGTCCAGCTTTTGAACACGCCACGCTTTTCCGTCACGGCCAGGGAGTGGATCAGCGCAGTGCCGACCAACCAGGGCATAAAGGAGGCGTTTTCCACCGGGTCCCAGAACCACCAGCCACCCCAACCCAACTCGTAATAAGCCCACCAGGAACCCAGGGCGATACCGATGCCAAGGAACGCCCAGGCAACGATGGTCCAGGGCCGCGACCAGCGTGCCCAGGCCGCGTCCAGCTTGCCACCGAGCAAGGCAGCAATGGCGAAGGCAAAGGCCACGGAGAAGCCGACATAGCCCATGTAGAGCATCGGTGGGTGGATGATCAGGCCAAAGTCCTGCAACAGTGGATTGAGGTCGCGGCCATCGGCCGGGGTATTGAACAGCAAGCGTTCAAACGGATTGGAAGTGATGATCAGAAACAGCAGAAAACCGATGCTGATGATGCCCATCACGGCCAACACGCGGGCGAGCATCTCTTCCGGCAGCTGGCGCGAGAAGATCGACACGGCAAAGGTCCAACCGGCGAGGATCAACCCCCATAGCAGCAGCGACCCTTCGTGGGCGCCCCATACGGCGCTGAACTTGTAGTACCAGGGCAGTGCGCTGTTGGAGTTGTTAGCCACATAGGCGACGGTGAAATCGTCAACCATAAAGGCGTAGGTCAGGCAGATAAAGGCGAACAGCATAAAGGCGAACTGCCCCCAGGCAGCCGGCTGCGCCAGGCTCATCCACTGCCGATCACCGCGCCAGGCGCCAATCAGTGGCAGCGTCGCCTGCACCAGCGCCATGCACAGCGCCAGAATCATCGCCAGATGGCCAAGTTCGGGGATCATTGCGCGTACTCCGCTGGGGACGCCTGCTTGGCCGCTTTAGCCGCGTCGTGCTGCTGTTTCATGCCGCTCTGCTCCAGAGCCTGCATGACTTCCGGTGGCATGTAATTCTCATCGTGCTTGGCCAGTACCTCATCGGCAATCAGCACGCCGCTGGCGTCGAGCTTGCCCATGGCGACGATGCCCTGCCCTTCGCGAAACAGGTCCGGGAGGATGCCGCTGTAGCGGATGGTCACGCTCTTGGCGCCGTCAGTGACAACAAAATCGGTGTCCAGTGAGTCGCTGGAGCGCTTCACCGAGCCCTCCTCGACCAGACCGCCGGCACGGATGCGGGTGTCCTGTGGGGCTTCGCCGTTGGCGATCTGCGTGGGGGTGTAGAACAGGTTGATGTTCTGCTGCAACGCACTGAGGGCCAGGGCCACAGCGATGCCGACACCGGCGATGATCGCCAGGACGATATACAGGCGTTTTTTACGCACGGGGTTCACTTTGACTCCTCCCGGCGCAAACGACGCGCCTCGTCTTGCAGATAACGGCGACGCGCCAGGATTGGCAGCGCCACATTCAGCGCCAGCACAGCCAGGCTGATGGCATAACAGGACCAGACGTAAGGCCCATGGGTGCCCATGGCGATAAAGTCGCTAAAGCTGGCAAAACTCATCGGCTGTTCTCCACCTGTGCCTTGACGACGGCCTTGGCCCAACTGCTGCGCGCTTCGCGCTTGAGCACTTCCAGGCGCATGCGCAGCAGCAGCACGGCGCCAAAGAAGCAGTAGAAGCCCAACACCATGATCAGCAGCGGCATCCACATCTCGAACGGCATGGCCGGCTTGGCCACCACACTGAAGGTCGCCGGCTGGTGCAGGGTGTTCCACCACTCCACCGAGTATTTGATGATCGGGATATTCACCACGCCGACAATGGCCAGCACCGCACAGGCCTTGGCCGCGCTATCACGGTTGGTGATGGCATTGCCTAAGGCAATCACCCCGAAATACAAAAACAGCAGAATCAGCATCGAGGTCAGGCGGGCATCCCAGACCCAGTAGGTGCCCCAGGTCGGTTTGCCCCAGATGGCGCCGGTAAGCAGGGCGATGGCCGTCATCCAGGCGCCGATGGGTGCGGCCTGCTGCAAGGCGACATCGGCCAGTTTCATCTTCCACACCAGGCCGACAATGCCGGCCACCGCCAGCATCACGTAGATCGACTGGGCGAGGAATGCCGCTGGCACATGGATGTAAATGATGCGAAAGCTGTTGCCTTGCTGGTAATCCGGCGGCGCAAAGGCCAGCCCCCAGACCAAGCCGACCACCAGCAGCACAGCGGCAGCCATAGCCAACCAGGGCAACCAGCGGCTGCTGATTTCATAGAACCATTTGGGCGAGCCGAGCTTGTGAAACCACGTCCAGTTCATCAGGTTACTCATCAGTGCTAGGGCTGATCAGGGCGCAGGCAGGCACCGCGATCAACCGGCCATTCAGGCTTATTGTCTACTCAGCGACACTGATCGTCAGACCAGCGGCGATGGCAAAAGGTGTCAAGGTCACCGCCAGTGCGGTGAGGCTGGCCAACCACAACAGGTGGCCGACCGCCGGCAATCCTTGCAGGCTGGCTTGTAACGCACCGCTGCCGAGAATCAGCACCGGGATGTACAACGGCAAAATCAGCAACGCGAGCAACAAGCCGCCACGCTTCAGCCCCACGGTCAGCGCCGCACCAACCGCGCCGAGCAGGCTCAGCACCGGCGTACCGAGCAACAGCGAAATCAGCAGCACCGGCAGGCAGCGCCCCGGCAAACCCAGCATCAACGCCAGCAGCGGCGCCAGCAGTACCAGTGCCAGGCCGGAGAACAGCCAGTGTGCCAGCACCTTGGCCAGAACCAGAAGAGCCAGGGGGTGCGGCGAAAGGACCCACTGCTCCAGCGAGCCGTCCTCGAAATCACTGCGAAACAGCCCGTCTAGCGAGAGCAATACGGCCAATAGCGCCGCCACCCATACCAACCCAGGCGAAAGGCTTTGTAACAACTGCGTCTGCGGCCCCACCGCCAGCGGGAACAATGCAATCACGATGGCAAAGAACACCAGCGGGTTGGCCAGCTCGGCCGGACGGCGAAACAACAGGCGCGCTTCACGGGCCAGCAGCAGGGTAAAAACATTGCTCATGATGTGCGTTGCCCCAGGTCAAGCTCGCGGTAGCCGGCCGGCTTGACTGTCATTTCGTGGTGCGTGGTCAGAACCACTAGACCGCCCTGCTGACAATGCGTGGCCAGATGACTCTCCAACTGCGCCACCGCCGCTTTATCCAGCGCGGTAAACGGCTCATCCAGCACCCAAAGTGACGGGCCCGGCAGATACAGACGGGCCAGCGCCACGCGGCGTTGCTGCCCGGCAGACAGGGTATGACAGGGCACATCCTCGAAACCGCGCAGCCCCACCGCCGCCAGCGCTTGCCAGATAGCCTCACGTTCGGCGGGCTGATGCAGGGCGCAAAGCCAGGTCAGGTTTTCCTCGGCAGTAAGCAGCCCCTTGATGCCCGCAGCATGGCCGATCCACAACAGGTTGCGTGCCAGCTCGGCACGCTGCGCCGCCAACGGCTGGCCATTCAGGCGAATCTCGCCGGCAGTCGGTTGCATCAGCCCAGCCAACAGGCGCAACAGACTGGTCTTGCCGCTGCCGTTGGGCCCAACCACCTGCAGCATCTCACCGGGAACCAGACGCAGTTCCAGACGCTCGAAGAGCATGCGCCAGTCCCGCTCACAGGCGAGCGCCACGGCTTCGAGAAGAGGACTGGTCAAGGCATCGGTACCCACGATGGATGGCAAAAGCTGTTCAAGTCGACAGAGTCTTGGCCGCTATACTGACGCAAGTGGAATGCGCAGCCGAACCAGACGGGGCGCGATTATACATACCAAGCCCCACCTCCCGCAGTGGGCATTTTCGACAGGGTGTAACCCGCCAATGAGCGAAATCAGCAGCCCGCGCCCCCTGCCGCCCGCGCCCCCCAGCAGCCGCCCCAATGCCGTAGCGACTGATCTGGCGGTAAAACTGCTGCAGCCTATGCAAGGGTTGCTGGCCAGCGGTGAAACCGCCAAGGCCGAAGTCATTGCCCTCAAGGAAGTGACGCAAAGCTTTCAGATGCTGCTCAAACTGACCCTGGAGAATGGTCGCCAGACCACCCTGGAAGCCAGCAGTCCACGACCGATTGCCCAGGGCACATCCCTGGCGGTAACAGCCCTGTCGGAAACCCGCCTGGCTCTGTCCGTACTGATGGGCACCGACAAACCCCTGACCAGCTTGGACCTGGAACAGTTGCCGGTTGGCACCCTGCTGCAGGGCAAGGTGGTGGCGAGCGAGCAGTTGCTGCAAAGCCGCTCACAGCAGGTGATCTACAAGGTGCTGGTCAATCTGCTCAATACCCCGTTGGCCGGCAGCAAACTGTCCCTGGAAACCCCACTGTCCCTGCCCCTCGGCAGCTTGCTCAGCGCCCAGGTACAGGGCAGCCAGGCGTTGAACTTTCTACCGCTGAGCGGGCGCCTCGATCAACTCGCCCTGAGCCAGCAACTGGGTAGCCAAAGCAACCGCCAAGGCTCACTGGAAGGCCTATTCAATGCCCTACAAGGGCTGCGCGGTAACGCCGAGATCAGTGAAGGCCTGCGCACCAGCATTGATAAGCTCTTCGGCGCACTGCCCGACGCCGCCCAGCTGAGTACCGCCAAAGGCCTGGCGGCAGCCCTGGAGAACAGTGGCATCCTGCTGGAAAGCAAATTACTCGGCGGCCAGGGCCAGGCATTGCCGACAGACCTCAAGGCCAATCTGCTGCGCCTGATTACCCAACTGCTACCCAATCTGCCTGCGGGTACTCCGCTGACCGCAGCCAATGCCAGCCTGGCACAGGCAATGCCGGCATTAGCTCGCGATCTGCTGGGTAGCCTGGGCAAAGCCAGTAACCGTCAACAGGCACTGAGCTTTCCCCTGCCCTCACGTCTGCTCCAAGCCATGGACGGTGAAGCCGATCTGGAAGCCCTGCTGAAACTTGCCGCCGCCGCCATTTCACGTTTGCAGACCCACCAACTCTCCAGCCTCGCGCAGAGCCAGGTCGGCCCGGACGGCAACCTGCTCACCACCTGGCAACTGGAACTGCCCATGCGCAACCAACAGGAATTGGTGCCCTTGCAGGTCAAGATCCAGCGCGACGAGGGCAACGCGCAGAGCAAATCCGAGAAAAAGGAAACCTTGTGGAAAGTCGAGCTGGCGTTCGACCTTGATCCGCTGGGCCCCTTGCAAGTGCAGGCGCAACTGGCCCACGGTCGCCTGTCCAGCCAGCTGTGGGCTGAACGCAGCAGCACCGTCAGCCTGATCGATGCAGAACTGGATAGCCTGCGCCAGCGCCTGAGTGCCGCAGGCTTGCAAGTTGGCGAACTCGCCTGCAGCCAAGGCATGCCGCCACGCGGCCCGCGCACCACGCTGGAACAACGCTGGGTGGACGAAACGGCATGAAGAAAAGCGCCCCCCGCCAAGCCATAGCCCTGACCTACGACGGCCAGAGCGCGCCCGTGCTCAGCGCCAAAGGCGATGACGAACTGGCCGAAGCCATTCTGGCTATCGCCCGCGAGTATGAAGTACCGATTTATGAGAACGCCGAACTGGTACGTTTGTTGGCACGCCTGGAGCTGGGCGATGCCATCCCCGAACAGCTGTATCGCTGCATCGCGGAAATCATTGCCTTTGCCTGGTACCTGAAAGGCAAAGCGCCGGCCGGCAGTGAGCGTGATAGCGACATCACACCGCCGTTGCGCCTATTGGAGGGGCCTGCAGCGTCTTGAAGGTTGTTCAGGGATCAGGAACGCTGCAACTTGGCTTGTTGCATCTTGCTAATCAGCTCAGCTTCGGCCT